>CAMCYK010000122.1 GCA_945883695.1 Akkermansia muciniphila
GCCAGCTGGAGGATCTCGGCTTCCTGGTGCCGGCGATCCGCTTCCCGACCGTTCCGCGCGGCACCGCCCGGCTGCGGATTTCGCTGTCGGCCCGGCATCCGCGACCGGCGGTCGAGGCCTTGCGGGACGCGCTCAAGGATTGGAAGCCCTGAGGCCTCCCGCCGGCTTCATGCCTCGCGCCCCCTCCCCGCAGAACCCGCGCGGTGGTGACGGCGCAGCCCCCCGGGGCCAACTCGGCCGGCCCATGCCCGGATTCGCGCTTGTCACGAACCACTTCCTGCAACGGAATCCCTCCCTAAGAACCGTTCCTGCATGATCAAGCGCATCCGCCTCAAAGACGTCGCCGAACGGGCCGGGGTGGCCGTCAACACGGCCTCCACCATCCTCAACCGCCGCCCGAACTCCTGGGCCTCCAAGGAGACCGAGGCCCGCGTCTTCCAGGCCGCCCGCGAACTCGGCTACCGGCCGTCGAAAACCGCGCGCGCCCTCCGTTCGGGCCGCTATCACACCATCGGCCTGCTGATCCAGGACCTCACCAACCCCTTCTTCTCGACCCTCGCCGACGAGCTCGAATCCGCCGTGGAGGAAAGCGGCTACGACCTGCTGGTGGAAAACTGCCGCTCCTCGCTGGTCCGTGAAAAGCACCTGTTCAGCGACCTCGACGACCTGGAGGTCGACGGCAACGTGCTCTGGCTATCCGACAACGAGGTCTTCCGCCCCGAGCTCGCCGCGCTGGCCGAGTCCCGCCGCCCGGTGGTCGCCCTCGGCAACGGCATTCCCGAACGGCCGATCCCCGTCGACGCGGTCCTCTCGGACTTCACCCAGGGGCTGAGCGACGCGGTCAACGCCCTCTGCCAGCTCGGCCACAAGCGCTTCGCGTTTCTCAGCGCGCTGGCCGAAGGCCAGGCCGACGGCAAGCGGCCGCGGCTGTTCCAGGAAATGCTCGCCGCCCGCGGGATCCCCGCCGCGAACATCGACATCCTGCGCACCGGCCACACCGTCGAAAGCGCCTGCGAGACCTTCGCCGGCTTCCTCCGCAAGCGCCCCGAGCGCCGGCCCACCGCGCTGCTGGCGATGAACGACCTCGCCGCGATCGGCGCGATGCGGGCGGCGATCGAGGCCGGCATGAGCATCCCCGGCGACCTCTCGATTGTCGGGGTCGATGACGTGCCGCTGTGCTCCTACCTGCCGATCAGCCTCAGCTCGATCCGCCAGCGTTTCAAGATGATCACCGGGGCCGCCGCCCGGCTGCTGATCTCGCGGATCGAATTGCCGGAGGGCGAGGAACTGCCTCCGCGCCAGGAAGTGTTCCCGACGATCTACACGCCGCGCGAAAGCGTCGGCCCGCCGAAACGCTGAACCCCAATTCAGGGGGAGGAACCATCCCGATCCCCCCATCGCGTTCCGGTGGGGCCGCCCCTTTGCCCGGACTCCATCCGCGGGGGAAACTCCCGCATGACTTCCGTGATGAAACTCGTCGAGATCGCCCACGACAGCGCCGGCTACCGGGATCTGGTCCGGCTGCGGGACCTTCACCTGCGCCAGCCGATCGGCCTGCGGCTGCGGGAGGAGGATCTGGCCGGTGAAGACCGGCACCGCCATTTCGCCCTGCTGGAGGACGAGGAAGTGATCGGCGGACTGATCGCGGTCCCGCTGGATCCCGTCACCACGAAACTCCGCCAGATGTGGATTCAGCCGGATCGCCGCGGCCAGGGCTGCGGGCGCGAGCTGTTGTCGGGCGTGGAGTCACGACTGGCCGCGGAAGGCGTGACGTTGTTGGTCCTCCATGCCCGGGAGAGCGCGGCCGGATTTTACGCCCGCAATGGCTATCACGTCGTCGGCGACCGCTTCGAGGAAGTCGGCCTGCCCCACCTGCGGATGGAGAAGCACCTCGCGAGCTGACCGCCCGAGAAGGCGCCTGAAAAGCCGTGGAAAAGCCGTGGAAAAGCCGGCTTGCGGGCGGTAGCGGGCCCGCTAGGCTGTCCGCATTGCCGGGATGGCGGACTTGGTAGACGCACCTGGTTTAGGTCCAGGCACCGCAAGGCGTGCAGGTTCGAGTCCTGTTCCCGGCACTTCTGCAACCCGCTCCCGATGCTCCTCGGGACTGGCTACCAAGTTATTCCGTCTGGGTGGACTTGTCCGATGGGGTAAGACCTCTGATCGCCGTTTCGGCGACCAGCCTGACATCCGGGTTTGGGTCGCGTTCGATGGCCCGCTTCAATCCCGCCAGAACGGAGGGCTCCGCGACCCCGCTGGCACCGAGCGCCGCGGCGGCGCGATGGCGCACCTGCCAGGATCCGTCGTTGGCGAGGTAGTCAAGAAGCTCGCCGACCGCGGGCGCGGCGGCCGGCCCCATCTGAATGAGTGAGTCGAGGGCGGACAGGCGCACCACGTCGTGAGGCGATTCTTTTTCCGCGGCGGCGAGCACCTTCGGAATCACGGCGGAACCAAACTTGGCGATCGATTCCACGACCCGGGCGCGCGTTCTATCGTCAGGATCGGCGAAAGCCTCGATCAACGCGTCGAGGGCGACCTTGCTGTTGAGCCCGACGACCCCGAGGATCTCCGCGGCATTGACCCGGACGTGCTTGGATGAATCGCTTTTCAACACCCGGGCGATGGCGTTGATCGCGCCGTCGTCGATATCCATCACGCACAGGGCTCTCACGGCGGCGATCCGGACTTCGGCGGCCCCGTCCTCGAGGCAGGCAAGCACGGCAGGAACGACCGTGCTGGCCGGCTTGCCGATGACTTCGAGGCAGGAGATCGCGCGCAGGCGGATCTGGGCATCGGGATGGGACATCAGACCGGATAGCACCGGGACGGCAAGCTCCCTCTTCTCCTTGGACAGATGCACCTGGACTTCGGCGGCCCCGAGTCGGATCAAGTCGTTGGCTGACTTCAGCGCCAGACGGGTCTCCGGCAGGATCGGTTCGCCGCAGCGAATCAAGGCCAGGACCGCGCTGGTCCGCACGCCCGGCTCCGGGTCGGCCATCGCCGCGATCAGGGCCGGCCCGACCTGACCCACCGGTTCCCGGATTTCACCCAAGGCCCAGGCGACCCGGATCCGGGTCATCGAATCGGGAGAGTCGGCAAGCGCCAGAATCAAATCCGGCGTGGCGGCGGCGGCCGCGGGACCGAGTTTGCCCAATCGCTCGACGGCGACGAGGCCGGAGTAGGTCAAGCCGGACTTCAGTTTCTCGCGCAGACGGGGAACGGTCGCGTCCGCGGGCGGATCGACGGGCTGCGCCGCCAAGGAAGCGAATCCACTGAAACCGCCGCAAAGCAAGACGGCGAGGGTGAGCTTGGAATTCATGGTGGTCGGAATTCGGACGGAGGAGGATCAACGGTCGAACATCTTGATCACATAGTCGCGCAGGTCCGGCCGAACCGGAACCGACGCGGCCCACTGGCGGGCCCCGGCGGGATCCACGGCATCCCAGCTTGCCACGATCGAGGGGAAGGAAGCTTCCAATAGATCAGGACGCCCCAGCGACGTGAGCCAATCGGCCGCGGCCTTCGGCTGATCGACGGCCCATCGGTTGGCCGTCAGGGTGATGGCTTGATCCCGTGCCGGACCCTCCGGGAAAGAAACCGCCCATTCCGCGGCGGCGGACGGTTGCCGCGCGGTAAAGGACATCGCGAGGCCGTCCACCGCCCGGGCGACGTCGTCCTCTTCGGGGAGCGAGCGGGTCCATTCGATCGCCGCGTCGAGATCGGCGCGAGACCAATGCTGGACCACCACGTCGCTGTGACGCGGGCCGTCCTGCTCGTTGGCGGCCAGTCGCTGGGCCCAGGCCGCGGCCAGATCGTCCGGGGCCTTGGACAGGGAATTCCCGATGATCCGGATCACGTTGGAGCGCAAGAAGGGATCCTCGATGGACTCGGACCATGCCTCCAGGGCAGCGAAGTCCAGCGCCGACCACTCGGTGGCGATGCGCTGGTAGGCGACCGGGAGCAGCGATTCCGGCGGAAGGAATTCCGCCCAACGAATCGCGGCCTGGGGATCCGTCCGCGCGTAGGTTTGGGCGAAGACGGACGTGAAATAGTAGGCGTCCGCGGACGAAATCCGTCCGGAACCCATGAATTCCTGAAGCCACGAGCGCGCCGTGGCCGGATCGTGGGTGGCGAGGAATTCCGCCACCGCACCGATCCCGAGCCGCCGTTCGTGGCTGTCGCGGATCGCCAGCGTGCTTTCGAACTCGGCTCGCAGTTCGGCGACATCATAGGTCGGCTCCGCTTCCTTCTCTCCGCCCTCGACCGGACCCTCCTTGGAACCGGTTCCTGAGGAGCGCGCCTTCCCAGTTGAGACTTCGGCACCCTCGACGTGGATGCGGACGAGGGCGTCGCCGATCTCCCGGGTCCTCCTTTCCCGCAGGTCGGGGTCCTGGATCCCACCGGCCTCCAGCAGAGCCTGCTCAAGGGCGGCCAGACTGGTGGGGTCGGTGGCGGCGGGTTTCGCGGCAGCCCTTTCCACCGTGGCGGTGGCGGGCGGCCCGGAGCGATCCTTCGAGATCAAGAGGAATCCGGCCACGGACAGCGTGGCCGTTCCTGCCGTGATCAACCAGCGGCGGCGGTTACGGGTATGGGGAGACATCGGGGCGGGGTGAATGAAAAGGGTTGAAGAGGCCGCCACGCGCCGGGTGGGACCGGCAGGTGGCGGAAGAGGTGGAGATCATCGCGGAATCAAAACTTCTCGCGGCGGGACTCCAAAGACATCGTCACGACCGCAAGGCCGCGCGCCGACGCGAGCGGACGAGCAAACCGGAGCTCAGCAGCAATCCCAAGCCGAGCACGCTGCCGGGCTCGGGAATCACCGAAGTCGAGGTGACCGTGATGCTGCCGGTGCCCCCACTCGCCTGGATCGAGAAGCCGTTCTCGTCGCTCGCATCCAACAAGCTGAAGGCGAGGCCCGAAGTGCCGACCCCGACCGCCGAGAACTCAAGCATCGCGATAAGGAACGTGTCCGCCTGACCGGCCACCAGGGTGGCCGGAGCGTCCCAGGAAACCTCGTTGAGATTGATCTTTCCAAGACCGGCGTTCGTCGCGGAAAGGCCTAGGGTTGTTCCGAGCCCCGTGCCTCCCGTCGCGCCGACGAAGGAGACGATCGCGGGGTTGAAGGTCAGATCGAGGAAGAAGCCGCCGAGGGCACCGGGCCCTCCGGCCTCGGTGGAATAAATCCCGACGAAGGCGGAATCGCCGAGGCCGACCGTCTGGGCTCCCGGATCGAAGGAGAAGGACACGCTGATGGCGCCCTCGGCGCGCTGGCTTGCCGCGGCCATGAAGGTCGCGAGCCCGGCGGCAAGAAACATGGAACTGGTTTTCATGATGTTGGTGCTGGGGGGGTGTTGAATGGATAGAAGGATCAGTCGCAGGGCGCGCCGGTCACGGGATTGCAGAACAGGACCGCCACACGGCGCGCGTCGGCGATGTTCACGAGTCCATCCCCGTTGACATCATAGGCGGGATTGCTGCCGCGGGAGCGGATCTCCGCGAGCACCAGGTTGAAGTCGGTGCGATCGACGCAGCAGTCGTTGTTGACGTCGCCGAATTTCGGGCAGGCCTTGATCGTCAGATCCTGGAGCACGGGCGAGGTCTGGTTCGAGGACACCAGGCGGACGCGGACATACACGTAGCGGCCGGCGACGGCCGGAACCACGATCCCGTTGCCGGCCGCCGTCGCGGAGGAGGGATTGAAACCGCCGACCGTGGAGATCACGTCGGAGGCATCGGCGACGACCTGAATGGACGAGCCGTTGTTGGTGGTTCCATTCCACGAGATCACGACGCTCTTGGCACTGCGCTCCCCGGTATCGTAAACGACATCCCAAGTTCCCGTCGGGTTCGTCTGGATGAAGGACGAACCGGAAGCGTCGCTGTAGGTGTAGGGGGCGTCGCCTACCGGGAAGACTCCGAGGGGGGCGCCGGTCGCACCGTTGAATTTGGAGACGTTGTCATTCTCCACGTTGACGGTCCAAACGTCGCCATTGGCATCGACGATCGCGCCGCGTTGGGCGCTGCTGGCGGCACCGGTCTGCGCATTGGAAGTCCACAACTGGCTGCCGTCCGGACGAAACTTCGAGCACCCGCTGAACTGCCCGCCGCCAACGGCATCGCTACAAAAAATATTGTTATCGGAATCCACGGACACGCCGAGGGGGGTCACTCCGGAGGCGGGAAAGGAGAACGTGTTCGTCGTGGCGTTGAACTTGAAGAAGCTGTTGATGCCCTGCCCGCCAAGGATCACCATCGGACTATTGCCATTGTTCGGGTCGTTGCCGATTCCGATGCCATAGTCGCTGTTGGAGTGTGCGAAAGAAGTAAAGACACCGGTTCCCGTCACCAACTTGCCAAGGCGGCTGCCAAGCGAGGCGCTGTAAAGATCCCCGTCGGAGAAAATCAGCGAACCGTAGGGAGTATGCGCGGCAGCAGCCGTGGAAATCGAATCCGAGATGGGACTGCCGTACACGCTGCTGTAACTCCGGTAGGTCTGCGTTTGGTAAAGTCCGACCCAGATGGCCCCGTCCGGAGCGATCGACACCGAGCGAAGCAAGGCCCCGGCGGGGGCGATGTTGACGATCCACGCGACGCGCTCGTCGCGGATTTCCGCCTGGTCCACCACTCCATTGCCATTGCTGTCCGCCATCGGCAGGATCTCGGCCCCGTCGATCCTGTTGTTCATGTTGATGTCCACCGAGGTATCCATCACCCCGTTGCCATTGCGGTCGATGAATCCCGAGTTCAAGATTTTCATCAGGGAACCCGGCGTGTTGAAGCCGCGGTTGCCGACATAACAATTCCCCTCGGCATCGACGGCGCTGCGCGACGGAGCCGGGCCGGCAAAGGCGTTGTTGGGGTGGCTGTAGTGGCCGGGCTGGCCGGCGGGACCGAACCAACTGCGGTAGCGGCCCGTCTCGGCGTTGGTGGTGGTGTTGAACTTCGAGATCGTGTCCTCGGCGGCATTGGCGACATACAACACCGGAAGGGTCTGAATGCCCCCCGCGTCGTTGAGCTGGAGCTGGTTGCTGTTCGGCGCGTTGCTGTTGATGTTGAACAACACGCCTTCGGCAAAGTCGGCGTCGAGGGTATAGACCTTCGTGCATCCCGCGTGGGCCGCGGTGACAAGACCGGCGAACATGGCACCGGCGATCAGTTGGTTTGGCTTTTTCATGGTTCTGGGGTGGAGAGGTGAAAGAGATCGGCTTGGGCAAAAGACGACCGTGCAAGGTCCGGACGACGGTTTCCGGGAAAAAAACTTCCGTCTAACAAAGAACGGAAAACAAAGGCATCCGTAAGGAACGAACGGCGCGGGGGTAAGGGGGGAGATGGGGTTGGGATTGACCTATCCCCCCATGAAAGACCGCAGCAATGGACTTTGCCAATCCAGCTACCGCACGCCCGGGGGGGGAACGAAAGTGCGGCTGTTAACGAGTTGAAGGCAAACTATCCGATCGAGATTTTTTGCCAAGAAATTTATTCCATCAATCTCAGCCCGAGCGACCTACCAATGCACCTTCGCGGCAAGAATCGCATTGAAGCCCGGCTCGTTCTGGCCGGACCCGTGGTTCCGATAATCCTCGTCCGCAATGTTCTCGAGGCCGGCGGTCAGTTCGAGATGATCGGTCGCCTGCCAGCCACCATGCAGCATGTAAACGATGTAGCCCGGCGTGCCGAGCAACGGAATACGCTGGTTGTCCGCCCGGTCGGAAGCGGGCAGGCGATCCTCTTTGGCCGCGGCCAGCACGCGGCCTTCAACCCAGAATTTTTCCGACGGCGCCGTCCAGCGAAGCGCCAGCGAACCGGTCAGCGGCAGCAGGCGCGAGCCGGGTTCGTCGACGATCGGCCCGCCGAGGAAGGCGGCCGTCTCGGTGCGGCCGTCTTGCCACGCGGCGAAGCCGGACACGGTCCATTGCGGATGGAAGCGCCAGGCTCCCTCGAGTTCGACGCCATAGACGTAGCCGTCGCGGTCGTTGGTCGCCACCGTGGTCGCGCTGCCGGGGGCGACCGGGACGCCGACAATCTGGCCGTCGATCTCGGTGTAGAACAGCGCGAGGTTCAGCGAGGTGTTGTCGGTCGTGTGCCGGGTGCCGATCTCGTAGGTGAGGTATTCCTCGGGATCGACGTCCGCGGAACCGGTCGCCGTCACTCCGGACCGGGCGGTCAGATTGCCGGAAAGATCGTCAAGGTTCGGCGCGCGGAAGGCTTGCGAAGCACCGCCGTAGATGCTCCAGCACGGATCCAGGCGGTGGATCGCGCGGAGCGAGGCGACGACGTTGTCCCAGTCGCGTTCCGCGCCGTACACATCGGCCGCGATCACGGGATCATAGTATCTTCCGAGCTCCGCGGAGGCATGGGTGTAGCGCAGGCCGCCGGTGAGTTCGAACGACTCCAGCGGCTTCCAGACATACTGGGCGAAGGCACCGAACAGCTCGTAGGTCGAATCGTCGGCGAGCGGGCGGAAGGACGGATCGAATAGCAGCGGATTGGCACCGCGCTGGCGGTAGCCCGCGGAATCGACCGAGTCGTGGTAGTAATCCAGCCCGTACACCAGGTCGCCGTCGCCGAGTGGCGACTCGAAGGACAGGTCGAAGCCCGTGGTATCGACTTCCGCGATCTGGTAGCGGCGGTCGGTGACGGAGCGGAACTGCGACTCGGAGTCGCGGGTCGTCTGGTAGGAGATCGTCGCGTTCCAGCGCCTGATGAAGGAACCGTCGTCGTTTACCTGCTCGACCCGGGCGTAGGTCAGCGAACGCTCCTGGTCGTAGGTCCTGGCGAGCCAGGTGCCGGGGGCGGTGACGTGGCCCGAGTGTTGCCAGCCGGGATTGAACACGGTGGAGTGCCAGCGCGGGATGTCGTCCTGGTTGACCTGCTGGTGGACCAGGGTGAGCGTCGTCCGCGCGTTGAGCGCCAGGTCGAGGCGGAAGTCGAGGTTCTGCTCCGGGTAGCCGGTGTTGCGCATCAACCCCACACCCGAGTCCCGGATGTCGCCGAAATCCTTCGCGGTCACGCCGAACATCACGCCGTATTCGCCGCCGACCCCGAACGAGCTCTCGATCCGCCCGACGTGGGAATCGTCGCCGTTGCCACGGTATTCGTAGTAGGCCGCGCCGTGGTGGAAAAAGGCGCCGTCGGCCTCGTCCTGGAAGCCGGACGAGCGGGTGAACACGTTGGCGGTGCCGCCGATGGCGTCGGATCCGAACAGCACCGAACCCTGGCTTTTCACCAGTTCGACGCGTTCGATCGAAAAGGGATCGATGGTGTTCCAGTACTGGACCGGACCGCTGCGCCAGGAGGAATTGTTGATCCGCACGCCATCGACCAGCAGCAGGTTCTGGCGGCCTGTGAAGCCGCGGACGAAGGGCGAGCCATGGCCGCTGGCGGTCTTCTGCACCAGCACGCCGGGCGTGAATTGAAAGGCCTCGGGCAAGGTCCGGCGGGAACTCTGCCGGATCGATTCGGCGGTAATCTCCGCGACGGTGTAGGGCGTGTCACTTTGAGCGGTTTCGATCCGCAACGCGGTGATCACCAGCGGATCCAGCAAATCCTGACCGTGAACGGCCAGCGGGACCAGCGGCAGAACCAGCAGACGCGCGATCTCCATTCCAGCGGTCTAACAGCGGTCGTTGATCCGGTCCAGCCGAAAGCGGAGGGACCCCGGGGATCACTCGGTGGCAACCCGCCAGAAATGCGCCGGCCCCACCGCGAGGGGATCCACGAACTGGAACTGGATTTCTCCCGGCCACGTCACGGTATCCACCGTCCCGCGGGAAGCGTTCACCGGGATCACCGCGTCCCCTGCTTCGCCGAACACGAGATTGCCCGAGCTCTCCACCTTGAAGTTTCCACCCGGGTTGATCCACCGGAGGATCGTGGTGCCGGACACGCGGCTGAAGCTGACGTGGGTGAGCGTCAGCGCCTCCTCCACGAAGCCGCCGTCGGGCACTTCCACCGCACCGGCGTCGGTCGCGGTGCCATGCGGTCGCGGTGCCCCGCGCTGGTCGAACGCCAGCGCGCTGGCAACCGCCGCGTTGATCGCCGGGGATCCGCTCTTCGGAGGCATGACCGGAAGCCTGCCGCCGAAAAGCCCGAGCGGATGCAGCAGCGGGTCGCCCGCGACCATGCTGCCATTCGCGGTGAAGGGTCCCCGGAGGTTTGGATTCGTGGTGGCGCTGTTTCCCGCGACGATGGAATCGTCCAGCATGACCGGATTCGCCGGGTCGCCATTGAAGACCCCTCCGCCGAAGGAGGCGGTGTTGCCGGAAACCGTGCAAGCGGCGAGCAGGATTGACCCCTCCAGATTGTAGATGGCTCCCCCGTCGCCGGCATTGGCGCCGCTCGCCTGGTTCCCTGCGATCGTGCAATTGGTCGCCAAGATCGCTCCACCGAACTGGGCGACCCCTCCTCCGCTCAACGAGACGTTACCCGTGACCGTGGTCCGCTCCAGGGTCAAGGTCCCCAATTGGCTGTAGATGGCGCCGCCGGCGGCGAACATCGTCCGGGTCGCCTCGTTGTTCGAAAGCACGCACTCCACCAAGGTTAGATCGCCCTCGTCGTTGAAAATGCCGCCGCCGACCTCGTCGAGAAATCCCGCCGGAGCGGAGCCCCGGGTGATCGTGAGCCGCTTCATCACGACCGAATGGCCGCCCATGCTGATCTTGAAGACCCGCGAGTCCCCCGTGGTCGGCGTCCCGCTGGCATCCTTGTCCCCGCTGATCACAATCCCCGCGGGAAGCGCGGAGGCGTCGATCGTGAGATCCTTCGCGATCACCAATTGCCCCGAGGTCAAACGGATCGTCTGCCCCGACAAGCCGGGATCGAAGGTGATTTCCCCGCCCGCCGCTTCACTCGAGATCACTTGTCTCAGCGAGCCGGCACCGCTATCCAACACATTGGTCACGACTCCCGCCGACAAGCACCCGCAGGTCGTCACCCAGACCGCCAAGATCAAGATTTGTCTCGCACGCAACACGCTCGCAGTAAGCCTGAATCGGCCGCCGATGCAATGCTTTCGTCCCTGCCGGACAGGGCGGCCTCGTTCTGGAAGGGATAGATGACAAGGCCGCGCGCGGGAGCGGGGGCAGAGACGAGGTGCCCTCCCCTTCGCCGTGAATGGGGCGTTACCAGGGCAGCGACCAGGTTTTCTCGTGGGTGAAGAACTTGATCGCCTCGACCACGCCTTCCTTCACGCCGAGTCCCGAATCGCGGGTGCCGCCGAAGGGCGTCAACTCCAGTCGATAGCCGGGCACCTCGTTGATGTTCGTCGTGCCGGCACGCAGTTCCTTGCATGCCTTCATGGCGAGCGCGAGGTTGTTCGTCACCACCCCGCCACTCAGGCCGAAGGGGCCGGAGTTGTAGTAGTCGATCGCGTCGTCGAGGTCGCGGATCGGGAGGATCGGCGCCAGCGGGCCGAAACTCTCGCGGGCCACCATCTCCGCCTCGCGCGGGACATTCGCGAGGATCGTCGGCTCCAACAAGGCGCCGCGGCGGCCGCCGCCCAGCAGGACCTCCGCGCCCATCGCGACCGCGCCGGCAACCCGGCGCTCCAGCTCCGCCGAGGCCCCCTCGTGGATCATCGTGCCGACGACGGTCGAAGGGTCTTCGGGATCGCCGCAGGAATACTCGCGGCGGACCAACTCGGTGAAACGCGAGGTAAAGGCTCCGAGGATGCTTTCCTGCACGAGGATCCGCTTTACCGCCGTGCAGCGCTGGCCGGAGTTGCGGAAGGATCCCTCGGCGGCGAGCTTCGCGGCGAGGTCGAGATCGGCGTCCTCCAGCACGATCAGCGGCGAGTTGCCGCCGAGCTCGAGGCAGATCCGCTTGTAGCCGCAGGTCCGCGCGACCTGCTTTCCGATCTCCACCGAACCGGTGAAGGTCACCACTTCCACCCGCTCGTCGGTGATCATCGGCGTGACGACTTCATCGATGCCGCCGACGAACAGACTGAGCATCGGTCCCGGCAGACCGGCCTGGTAGAGCAGCTCCGCGAATTTCAGCGCGGTCAGCGGCGTGCGGTCGGAGGGCTTGAGCAGCACCGGCGCGCCGGCGGCGATGGCCGGCGCGAGCTTGTGGACTACCTGGTTGAGCGGGTGGTTGAAGGGCGTGATCGCGGCGACCAGCTTGACCGGATAGCGCGAGGTGAAGATCTTGCGCGGCCTGCCGTTGGGCGAGATGTCGCAGGAGAAGATCCGGCCGTCGTCGCGCAGCGCTTCCATCGCCGCGAATTCGAGCACGTCGGAACTACGGCTGGTCTCGTAGTTCGCCTCGCGGATCGCCAGGCCGGTTTCGCGGGTGATCAGCGCGGCGAACCCGTCGCGCCGCTCCGCCAGCAGCACGGCCGCCTTGCGCAGGATGTCGTGGCGGTCGCGGCGGGTCAGCGACTCGTTGGGAAAGGCGAGCGCGGCGGTGATCGCCTGATCGAGATGCTCCGGGCCGATCAAGGCGGCGGTGCCGGTCAGCGAGCCGTCCCAGGGATAGCGGACTTCGAGCGCGCGGCCGGTGGTCACCGCCTCGCCGGCGATGTAGGAAGGAAGATGGATCGGGAATGACATGGTCAGGGAGTGATGGAAACGCGGCGGCCCGGCCGGCCGGTGGCGGACTCGAAGGCGCGTCCGATTTCAACGAGCGGAAACGTGCCGCCCGCCAGGGAGGCAAAGGGAAAGCGGTCGCCGCTACGGGCGAGGAACTCCACGGCAACGACCAGATCCTCCGGCGCGTAGTTGTGCAAGCCGCGGAGGGTGAGCATGCGGCGGAGGAGTTCGTGGGGATCGAGCGCGATGCTTCCTCCGGGGGTCGTGGTCCCGGCGATGATTGACACGCCGCCGGTGCGGGTGGCGGCGAGGGCCCCGGCGACCGCGGCGGAAGAGCCGGAAAACTCCATGGTCACATCCGCCCCGCGGCCGCGGGTCAGGTCGCGCAGGTCGGGCAGGAGGCCGCAGGGTTGGCTGAACGCGCCCGCTCCGAAACCGCGGGCCAGGCCCGCCCGCTCCGGATCGAGATCGCAGGCGATCACTTCCGCCGCGCCCAGCGAGCGCGCCATGGCCACGGCGGTCAGACCGAGCACCCCGCACCCGAGGATGGCGACCGTGGTGCCCTCCACCGGTCCGGCGAGGCGGAATGCCGCCGCCACCGTGGCCACCGCGCAATTGGCCGGCGCGGCCATCGGATCGGCGATCGTGTCCGGCAGTTTCACGATCCCGGTGCCGGGCCTCAGCAGGCAGCACTCGGCGAAGCCGCCGCTGAACTCGTGGCCGGGAGCGATCGCGCTGTGGCCATACTTGAAAAGGTGCTCGCATTTCTGCGGCAGGCCGCGCGTGCAGAAGAAGCACCCGCCGCAGGAGGCCGCGAGCGTCCAGGTGATGCGGTCGCCCTCCAGCAAGGGCTCGCCGCGCAGGTCGGCGCGTGGTGCCCCGGGACCGAAGGCGACCACGCGGCCGACGATCTCGTGGCCGAGGACGCAGGGCACCGGCTCCTGGCGGCGGCCGTGCCAGGTGTGCAGGTCGCTGCCGCAGATCGTGCCGCAGGTGATGTCCACCAGCACCTCGCCGCGACCCGGCGCGGGCACGGGGAACTCGCGGAGTTCGAAGGGATGGCCGTGGCCGGTGAAAACGGCGGCGAGCGCGCGGCCGCCGGTGCGTTCGGTGTTCATGCGGTTTTGCCGGCGGCCCACTTGCCCCCCGCGGTCGCCGACGCTCCGCACGGTATGGCTAGTACATCCGTCCGACTCGGCCGCTCGCGGACCGCCGCCAGGCGGCCGGCGTCGGGTTCGTTTGGAATCTCATTCATAGTCGCCAATCCTATACGGAAGAGGCTAGCTCCCAAGCGGCGGGCGACCAAGGAGAAAAGTTTCCCGTAGTCTCAAATGTTTCCCTTGGAGAAACACCGGGCACAAAAGAGAGTCTGCGCTAGGGTTGTCACAGGAGTGGCGTGCGGTCCCTGAAACGTCTTGAGATCCTGCTTTCCATCGGTCCCAACAAATAGTCAAATGCACGACGCCGAGAGCAGCCTTCCCCATCGTGCCCATCACCGACTATCAGTCCAAATACCTGGCCTACGAGCTGACGAAGCGCTGCCCCTCGGACAGCGTCGAAAAGCTTGCCGGGGCGGTGGCCGGTGCTCAGGTGGACCTCAATCCCCATCAGGTGGACGCGGCACTCTTCGCCTTCCAGTCGCCGCTCTCGAAAGGCGCGATCCTGGCCGATGAGGTCGGCCTCGGGAAAACCATCGAAGCCGGCTTGGTGATCTCGCAGAAATGGGCCGAGCGGAAGCGCCGGATCCTCATTATCACGCCCTCGAATCTCCGGAAGCAGTGGCACCAGGAGCTGGGCGAGAAGTTCTTCCTCCCCTGCGAGATCCTCGAATCGAAGTCCTACAACGCGGCCATCAAGCAGGGCGAGTTCCGGCCCTTCGAGCCGAAGAATGAAGCCATCGTCATCTGCTCCTACCAGTTCGCGCGGAACAAGGCGGCCGATGTCCACGCGACGGCATGGGACCTGGTGGTAACCGACGAGGCCCACCGCCTCCGCAACGTTTACAAACCTTCCAACGTCATCGCCAACGTCCTGAAGCGGGCGCTTCAGGAGCGGCACAAGATCCTGCTCACCGCCACGCCGCTCCAGAATTCCCTGCTCGAACTCTTCGGCCTCGTCAGCATCATCGACGACCACGCGTTCGGCGACCTCCGCAGCTTCCGCGAGCAGTTTGCCAATCTCAGCCAACAGCAGGTCTTCGACGTCTTGAAGGCCCGGCTGAAGCCGATCTGCCACCGCACCCTGCGCCGCCAGGTCGTTAACGTGTCGTTCACGAACCGCCACGCGATGGTCGAGCCCTTCGACCCGAGCGAGGGCGAGGACAAGCTCTACCACCTCGTTTCCGACTACCTCCAGCGCGACAACCTCCAGGCCCTCCCGCCCAGCCAGCGCTCGCTGATGACGCTGGTCCTGCGGAAGCTCCTCGCTTCCTCTTCCTTCGCCATCGCCGGGGCGCTCACCTCCATCACCAACCGCCTCAAGGCCCAGCTCAAGGCCGCCGAGCCGGCGATCTCGCTCGAAGACGAGTTGGACGAGGACTACGAGTCTCTCGATGAGACCGCCGACGAGTGGGGGGACGATCCCGAGGAACCGCTCTCCACCGCCGACCGTGCTGCGATCGCCGCGGAAATCGCTGATCTCGAGGAATTCACCCGGCTCGCCCTGTCCATCGACCACAATGCGAAGGGCCGGGCCCTGCTCACGGCGCTTGATGTCGCATTCGCCAAGGCCCGCGAACTCGGCGCGGCGGAGAAAGCCATCATCTTCACGGAGTCCCGCAAAACCCAGAGTTACCTCCTCCGCCTGCTCGGAGACAGCCCGTGGGAGGAAGGCATCGTGCTCTTCAACGGCAGCAATACCGACGATTCCTCGAAGCAGATCTACGCCCGCTGGCTGGACCGGCATCGCGGCTCGGACAAGGTCACCGGCTCCCGCACCGGGGACATGCGTTCCGCCCTGGTCGATTACTTCCGGGAGCAGGGCCGCATCATGATCGCCACCGAGGCGGGCGCGGAGGGCATCAACCTCCAGTTCTGCTCGCTGGTCGTGAACTACGACCTGCCCTGGAACCCGCAGCGGATCGAGCAGCGCATCGGCCGCTGCCACCGCTACGGCCAGAAGCACGACGTGGTGGTCGTCAACTTCCTCAACAAGAAGAACCAGGCCGACCTGCGCGTCTATCAGCTCCTCGACGAGAAATTCTCGCTCTTCAAGGGCGTCTTCGGCTCGAGCGACGAGGTGCTCGGGGCCATCGAGTCCGGAGTGGATTTCGAGAAGCGCATCGCCGCGATCTACCAGGACTGCCGCCGGCCGGAGGAAATCAAGAGCGCCTTCGACCAGCTCCAGCTCGAACTGAACTTCGAGATCAACGAGGCGATGACTTCCACCCGGCGCAAGCTGCTGGAAAACTTCGACGACGAGGTGCGGGACAAGCTCAAGATCCGCGAGACCACCTCGCAGGCCATTCTCAACCGCTTCGAGCGCCAGCTCATGCAGCTCACCCGCCACGAGCTGAACGGCCACGCCCGCTTCGAGGGCGACTCCGGCTTCGAGCTGGTGAGCCAGCCTTTCTCCGGAACCGGAGGCATTCCCCTCGGGCACTACGAACTTCCGCGCCGCTCCGGCGAGGCCCACCTCTATCGCCTCGGCCATCCGCTGGCGGAGCAGGTGATCGACCGGGCGAAGTCCCGCGACCTGCCGCTGGCGGAAGTCGAGTTTCGCTACGCCGACCACGAAGGGAAAATCAGCATCCTCGAACCCCTTCGCGGGAAATCCGGCTCGCTCGCCGTTTCGCAATTCACCGTGGAGTCAATGGACCAGGCCGAAGATCATCTCATCCTCGCAGCCTGCACGGATGAGGGCGAACTGCTGGACGAAGAGCAGGCCCGCCGGATGCTCACTCTGCCCGCAAGCCTCAACGGCCCTCTACTCGAGCTGCCCTCGCCCGGGAAGCTCGGCGCGTTCGCTCGCGCACGGCAGAAGCAGATCCAAGCTGAGATTTCGGAACGAAATGCCCGCTTCTACGATGAAGAAGCCGCCAAGCTCGACGGCTGGGCGGATGATTTGAAAGTCGGATTGGAACGTGACATCAAGGAACTGGATCGCCAGATCAAGGAAGTGAGAAGGGCATCGTCCGGGGCCTTGTCGTTGGAGGAAAAATTGTCGGCCCAGAAAAGGATTAAAGATATCGAAGCGCTCCGCAATGATCGGAGGCGGTCCCTCTTCGAGGCGCAGGATGAGATCGACAAACATCGTGAGGGGCTGATCTCGCGGATCGAGGCCAAGCTCGGGTCAGCCACCACAAATGAAGACTTGTTCGCGGTCGCCTGGAGAATCACAAACTAACTCAGATGCCATTGCCTGATAACATGCCAGCGCGACTTGAGGCCGAGCTTTCCAAGAAGCGGCTCCTCGATCCGTCCGTTGCGAAGGAGGTCGTTGGCTCCCTGGAAGCCGGAAAACCGATCAAGTGGAATCTCCTTTTGGCAAAGCAACTTGCACTTGAGAAAGGAGAGGCCGATGAAACTCACGATTGAAGCGTTCCGCGGCGTCAATCAGGAGTTCGTCCTCGCCTTCGACCCCAGCAGTCACCTATCCATCATCTACGGCGAGAACGGATCCGGGAAGACGACCATTTCTGACGCCCTCGAGTTCCTGTTCAACGGGACCGCGGGATCGCTTGAAGAGAAATCCCTCGATGGGAAGGGCAAGATCCCGGCCCTTGTTCACGCCAAGCGGCAGAAAAAGGACCTCCGGGTTCAATGGCAGGATTCCGCCGGAACTGTCGTTGCGAAGATCGGGACGACCAAGGCGCAGATTACGGGCACACTCTCCGGAAAGCTTCAAACACTCTCCCGGAAAAACATCACGAAGCTGGTCGAGGAGACGCCGGCGAAACGATTCGAGCGGATCCAGGAGTTTGTTGGCGTCCCTGATCTTGAGCGTGAAGAGGAGGAATTGCGGGCATTCGTTGCCCAGCAGAAGCAGCTTCAGGAAAGCCAGGTGCGAAGCGCCCAACAGGTCGAGGCCGATCTCCTTCAGCTTTTTCAGAGAGTTACTCGGGATGAATCACCGCCACCCGAGAAAGAGGCGTGGATCAAAGGCGTCCTCTCCGAGAGCGAAGAAACCACGAAGGAGCAGGTCGAGATGATCGGGAATCTGCATCACGAGATCACGCGGATGCGCAGTGACTTCGTGGCGCTCAAGAACGCATACGTCGATGTCGGTAAGCGGCGGGAGGAATTGACGGGGGCCCAGAAGGAACTCGCGAAGCTGGTCGCCGAGTCTGTCAGCGACTTCGCCGATGCACTCGATACCTTGGAGCAGGCAAAAGCGCTCTTCGACAAATCCAAGCGGGATACCTGTCCGATCTGTGACACGGTTCTGACGCACCAGGAACTTGCGGATAAAGTTTCGATAAAGCTGGCCGGGCTCAAAGCGCTCGCCGTTCAAAGTGCCAAGGTGAAAGCTGCGGACGCGGCCTCCGGAAAGGCTGCGAGCGCGCTCGAAACACTCCAGAACGGCTATTTCACGATCATCCGCAAACTACGTCAGGTTCATGGGGCCGCATCGGAAGATGAGGCATGGTCGGTGCCACCTCTGATCGACGCTCTGCTCACGCCCTCGCAGCCGGACCACCTAACGCCCGAATGGTTCGAGTCCTTGGAAGCCGAGGCCGCGGGGCTGAAGCCGCTCCGCGAATTCGCGGAGACCCAACGGGACCGGCTTGTCCGGCGGCAAGAGATCCAGACCCAGC
>CAMCYK010000123.1 GCA_945883695.1 Akkermansia muciniphila
CGCTTCAAGAGCGTGCTGGTGGAGGACGGCGAGGCGCTGCGGACGATGGCGCTCTACATTGATCTGAATCCGGTGCGGGCGGGGCTGGTGGAGGACCCGAAGGACTACCGCTGGACCGGCTACGGCGAGGCGACGGGCGGCAGCAAGCGGGCGCGGCGGGGGCTGTGCAAGGTGATGGAAGCGCCGCTGGACTCGTGGGAGGAGCGGCGGGGTGCGGGGACGCCGAGCGAGGCTTACCGGTGCTGGTTGTTTGGGGAAGGACTGGAGACGGGGCGCGAGCGGGGAGATGCGGCGGGAGTGGACGAAGGGGTGGAGCGGAGCGGGTTGGAAGTGACGGGCCGGCTAAAGCCGGCGCTCCCTTCAGCGAGAAAGGGCTTTTCGAAGGAGCGGGTGGAGGCGGTGCTGCAGAGCGGCGGGAAGCTGTCGCGGGCGGATCTCATTCGGTGCCGGGTGCGGTGGTTTGGCGACGGGGTGGCGATCGGGAGCAAGGGCTTCGTGGAAGGGGTGTTCAATAGCTGCCGGAGTCACTTTGGCGCGAAGCGGAAGGACGGGGCGAGGAAAGTCCGGGAAGACGCGGCGGGGAGTCTCCACGCGTTGCGGGAGCTCAGGGTGGAATCCGTCACCTGATGACTTTCACGCAGCCACATTTCATCTTCCCGGAAAGACGGGCGCCGCTTCATCAAACTATCTCCAGTGGAGATCGGCGAAGTCCATGAAGTGCTGCCAGTCGGGGAGGGTCAGATCGTGCTTGCCGGGGCGGAAGTGGTAGCCGATGCGGCCGGCGTGAAGCTTGCCGCCAGGCTTCGGCATGGTGTCGGCTTCGAGTCCGGTCAGGCCGTGGAGGCGGTAGACCGGGCCGGCGTGGACGCAGGACAGGAACTCGCCGGTCGGGTCCGCCCAGTCGTCGTCCGCGGCGCTGGCGACGTAGGCGAGGCGCGGGGCGATCAGGCCGAGGAGCTGGTGCTGGTCGACCGGCAGCGTCTCCTCGCGGCCGTTGTATTTCTTGTAATTCCCGCAGAACCAGTGGGGGAAGCCTCGGTTGATGTCGGCGACTTTCTCGCCGTGCTTGCGGCGGGCGAGCGCGGCTCCGGTGCAGCCGGAGTTGTTCGAAATGACCAGCGCGACCCGCGGGTCCTGGGCACCGCACCAGAGGGCGGTCTTGCCGCCGCGGGAATGGCCGACCACGGCGATCCGGCGGGAATCGATCGAGGGTTCCTTTTCCAAGGCGTCGATCACCCGGCTGGCACCCCAGGCCCAGGCGGCGATGGTTCCCCAGGCGTCGGGGCCGCGCGGCGCCTTGTCGAAGAGGGCGTGGACGCCGTCCTTGAAGCCTTCGTTCTGGTCGGGATCGACGTCGGCGACTTGGAAAACGGCGGTGGCAAAGCCGCGGCGGGCGATTTCCAGGGCGGGCCAGAAGCCGTCCGGTTGCGCGAGGTCGGGGAGCCCGGCGCCGCGGTTGTTGATGAGCAGGAACAGCGGAACCGGTTTCTTCGCGGCGGCCGGGATGACCAGCAACACGCGGATCTTTCCCGCGCCACCGGGTCCGGAAAAGGTGACGTGGCCTTCGAGGACCCGCTCGTTCACGCCGGCGACCTCGAGCGGCTGGCGGGTCCATTTCAGGTCCTCGGGTTTGCCGACCGGGTTGCGGCCGTAAACGTGCTCGCGGAACTTTTCCAAAGTCAGCGGCCGGATCTCGCGCTCCCAGGCTTCCGCGTTGGCTGCCGGCTTGCCGGTGGCGTCGGCGAGCGGATCCGGGAGCTTCAGGTCTTCCGCGCTGGCGATGTTACAAAGCAGGCCGAACGAGACGAGGGAACGGACGCGGGGACCAGGCTTGGCGGGCATATCGGAGTCTACGCGGCACGGCGCGGGAGTTTTCCACGGGTTCCGAGTGCAGAGAGAGGTCATCCCGGTTTCGCGACCTTCCATCCACTCTTGAATCACGCCACTACCAAGGCGTCAAAGCTGCGGACCGCCATCTTCACTTCCTCGAGAGGGCCCTCGTCACGATGGGGACGTGGGACGGCAGGATGGATTCGCTTTCCAGGCCGCTCCGGAGCGTCCGGGCCAGTTCGGTTTCGCCGCGGATGCATTCGCCCAGAATGGCGTTCGCGTCGTGAGTCTCCCGTTTCCGCGACATCCGAACGATGGCTCCGGTGTTTGGCAACGTGCGTCCCTCCCTTTCTTGCGGAATGCATGCGCAGGCCGATGAACTCTGGAGGATGGTGCGGGTCTGATCCTCCGAAAAAGCTGGCCATGGGGGCGGAGGCGCGGCGGCATCGGGCCGTGCAGGACGAGTGCTTCTTCGAGATCCGCGACGCGACGGTGTGGCGTGGCGACACGGTGGCGCTGCGCGATTTCTCGCTGGCGCTGCGGCATGGCGAGAGCGTGGCGATCCTGGGGCCGAACGGGGCGGGCAAGAGCACGCTGCTGAAGTTGCTGACCGGCGAGGTGCGCGCGGAGGCGAACGAGGGAACGAGCTGCCGTTTGTTCGGCGAAGACTTGTGGTCGCTGGAGGAACTGCGGCACCGGATCGGCGTGGTGATGCCGGAGGACGTGGCGCGCTTTCATCCGGAAGAGACGGCGGGCGACGTGGTGCTGAGTTCATTGCGCGGGGCTTTCGGTCGGACGCGGGACATGCGCTTCAGCGCGAAGGACAAGGCGAAGGCGGACGAGGCGATGGCGCGGCTGGGCGTGCTCGGTCTGGCGGAGCGGGATTTCGGCACGCTGTCATCGGGCGAGCGGCGGAGGTTCCTGATCGCCCGGGCGCTGGTCCACGATCCGCCGGTGCTGGTGCTCGACGAGCCGTCGACGGCGCTGGATTTCTCCGCGGCGCTGGGGCTGACGGCGGTGATGCGCGGGCTGGCGGCGCACGGCCACACGCTGGTGCTGGTGACGCATCATCCGGGCGAGATCCCGCCGGAGATCGGGCGGGTGATTCTGTTAGAAAAGGGCAGGGTCCGCGCCGACGGGCCGAAGCGCCAGGTGCTCGACGGGCGCGGGCTGGGCGAGTTGTTCGGCTTGCCGCTGCGGGTGTCATGGAGCGGCGGCTGGTGCGACGTGCGGCCGGCGCAATCGTGATCACTAGCCAGTGATGAAACGGGGAACATGGATCGGTGGAGGGTTGGCGGTGATCGTCGCTGCGGGGCTCGTTTTCTCGGGCTACGGCGGGGAAGGCATGACGCCGCTGATGCTGGCGGCGCACGGTGGGAACACTCCGCAGCTGAAGGCGCGGATCGCGGCTGGGGATGCGGTGGACGCGCGCAGCCGCTACGGCTGGACGGCGCTGATGTTCGCGGCGTGGAAGGGGCATCGGGAGCAGGTGGTGATGCTGCTCGATGCCGGGGCGGATCCGATTACGGGGTCGGGCGCGGTGCCTTCGCGTTTCGAGACGGTGGGCGGGCATCCTCCGTCGAACGCGTTGCGCGAGGCGATTTCGAGCGGTCATCTGGACATCGCGCGGCTGCTGATGGACCGCGGTGCGAAGCCGGAGCCCGGCGCGGTGGCGCTGGCGGGGGGGAAGGGCGACATCGCGCTGTTAGAGAAGCTGGCGAAGCGCGGGGTGGACTGGAATGCGCCGAGCGAGAGCGCCTTTCACCCGACGGCGCTGTGTTCGGCCGCGTCGGCGGGCAAGCGGGAGAACGCGGCGTGGCTGCTGCGCCACGGGGCGGAGCCGGATGTGATCGCGGTGGAGCAGACCGCGCTGAAGCAGGCGGTGTATCACGACCATCCCGAGCTGGTGCGCTTGCTGTTGGAGCATGGGGCGGATCCGAACCTGGCCTTCGACCGCGGGCGCGAGACAGCGCTGTTTTCGGCGGTCAGCAAGCACACCGACCGGCGCTTCTACGCGAGGAATCTGGAGGTCGTGAAGCTGTTGCGGAAGCACGGGGCGGACCCGGGGTTCCGGGTTTTCGGCGGGAAGGAGACGATCCTGGAATTCGCGCGGAAGGGACCGGAGAGCGGAATGAAATACCGCGACGCCGCGACCGATCCGGAGATCCGAAAGCGGCACGAGGCGCCGATCGCGCATGACGAGGAGGTGATCCGCTTGTTAGAGAAATGAAGGGTGCTACTCCGCCGGTGGCGCGCCGGTTTGGAAGCGGAACTCGCGGATCCGCGGATCTTTGATCAGGGACTCGATGGTCTGGTAATCGCCGTCGGGGAGGATCGTGAAAGTGATCTCCCAGGTGCCGGTGGCGGGGTTGAAGTCGCACTGCCAGAAGTCGTTGCCGGCGACGGACTGGTCGACCTTTTGCCAGGTGTCGCCGACTTTTTGCTCGAGCCGCGGATGGCGGTAGTCGCCGAGGCCGGTGAAAGTGACCGGCACCGCTCCGAGGCCGCCGCGCAGGGTGAAGGCGGCGCGGTTCGAGGTGGCGCGGATTTGTGGCGGGTGGAGCCGTTCGAGGGTGCCGGTGCTTGGGGTGAGAGTGATGTGATTTCCGGCGGCTTCGCGGAGGATCATGCGGGGATCATTGTCGTAATCGCGAAGGGCCTGGCGGAAGGCTTCGTTCTTGCCGCCGTAGTTGTCCAAGGAGCGCGGCACATAGATGCGGACCATCTCCATCTCGACAAAATCGCCGGCCTTGAGGCGGGTGGTGCCGGGCGGCGGGACGAGTTCGAGAATGGAGACGTTGGCGGCGTTGCGGCGTTCCTGGAGATAGGGCGTCGGCGCCTCGCGGCCATCGAGCCGGGCTTTCCACGAGCGAATGATGAAGCCGTGGTTGGCGGGGCGGTAATCCTTTTCGGGTCCGCCATTGGTGACCGCGGCCCAAGGCGAGGGGCCGCCGAGGGCGATCGCTTCGCCGGTGATCCCGCCGGGCTTGCCGGAGGCCTGCCACTGGCGGACGGGCGTCGCCCGGCCGGCGTGGCCGTAGGAGAGGGTGTCGCCCTGGTTGTAGGAATAACTGTCGCCTGACTGCTGATAGAAGACGAGTCGGCTGAAGGGCGTGTCTTTTTTCACGTCGATGCGGATGCGGTGGAGGCCGCGGGTGGCATCGTCGGCGCGGGGGAGTCCGGCGCTGAAGCGGAAGTCCATCGCGCCGTCATCGGTGTGGCCGGCGAAGATCGCTTCTGTTAGAACCGGGCAGTAGCGGAGGTAGCGGACGCGCATTCCGGCGTGGCGGCGGACGGTGCCGGCGGCATCGGTGTAGCGCAGCACCGAGCCGCCGCCGGCGTTGATGCCCCAGTTGCGCGCGCCTTTGGCATCGAGGGCGTGGAAGGGGCGGGAGTCGGTGAAGTCGTTGTCGGTGAGGACGTGGTCCATGTCGTAGCAGAGCGCCTCGCCGCGGTTGCCGAGGGCGGCTTCGTCCCATTGCTGGTTGCCGCCGTAGCCGATGATCGACAGTTGCGAATGGGTGGCGGCGGCGATCCCGCCCCAGTTTTCGCCGGTCATCATCAGCTCGAATTCCCAAGTGCTGTGAGGCGGCACGGCAAGCATGGTCAGGCCGTGGAACCAATAGCCGGCGAAGCCCGCGGGGCCGTCGGCGGGCGGGTTCGGGCCGTGCCAGTTTTTCGAAAGCTGGACCGGGATGCCGAGCGGGAAGCCGTCGAGGTCGCGCAGCACGGCGGTGAGGCCGGGGATGTAATGCGGGACGCCGTCGAAGCAGAGGCGCAGCACGCGGGCTTCGGGGTGCGGGTTCCTGACGGCGATCCGGGCCCGCATGTGGCCGTTGTCGCCGTCGCTGCCTTTCGGCAGGACGATGCGGTGGAAGCCGGGGTCCTTTTCGTGGATCACGGGGAGCTGGGGGAAAGCGGGCTCGATGCCGATGGCGGTGACGACCAGCGGGTCTTGCTCTTCGGAGATGATCCGGCGCAGCAGTTCGGGGACGCCGCGGGCGGCGGGATGGAGGATGATGCCGAGGGAGACTTCCTGGCCGGGCTTCCAATTGGCGGAGACGCGGCTCGCGGTGAGGGTGGCGGTCTTTTCGTCGATTGAGAAGGCGTCGGTGCGGGGTGACGGGAGAACCACGAAGCCGGAGCCATCGGCCGCGACGAGGGCGCGGACCGGACCTTCGCCGGGCAGCGCCTGGTAGCCGTCGGGCAGGTCGAGGGTCATCGCCAGCGTGCCGTTCATCACCGGGGCGGTCGGGGTCAGGCGGAGGACGAAGGAGAGGCGGTCGGGCCAGGCGGCGGTTTCGAGGCCGGTGCGCGCGGGGTCGAAAGGGATGCCGGCGGGCAGGCCGGCGCTTTGCCAGCGGCGCTGGAAGAACTTGCCGCTTTCGACGAGCTGGCAGCTGCGGAGATCGTCGCTGGCTGCGCTGACCGGGCCGGCGGTGCCGTTGCCGGTGACGGTGCAGGAAAAGCCGAGCGGCGGGCCGGGCGGGAGCTGGGTGGTGAGGGCTTCGGCTTCGGACGGTGGGTTCACGAGCGGGGTCAGCGAGGTCGGGCCGAAACTACGAGGGTTGTAGTGGAGCAGGTAGCGGGAGGTCTGGATGCGGAGGTCCGGAGCGTTCAGGCCGTTCGCCCAGTTCATGAAGCCGTACTCTTTTAACTGCGAGAACGGCTCGGCGGGGACGCCGGGCGGAAGGGCGTGGAGAGGTGCGGCGAGGGCGAGGAAAGCGAGGAGTCGGAGAAGGGCGGTCACGGGTGGGGCCGACACTACGGAACAGGACGCCGGGGATTGTCAGTGACAGTCACACCGGCGGTCAAACGCGCGCCGCACGGCGGATCACATCCGCCGCATCAACGCCTCTTCCATCGCCCGTTCCACCAGCGCGGCGGCGAAGGCCTCGGTCGCCTTGTCCAGCCGCTGCACCGCCGCCTTCAGCGGATTCGGCAGGCCCGCCGCCAGCGCCTCGCGCACCGCCGCCGCGGCTTGCTCGATTTCCTGCCGCTCGCCGGCCGCGACCAAATCCCCGGCGTCCGCCAGGGCTTGCGCGACCGCCGGCAGCAGCTCTTCCGCCTTCAACCTCGCTTCGGTGAAAATCCGCTCCGCCATGTCGTCAAAGGCATGTTCCACCGATTCGCCGACCATTTTTTCCACCGCCGCGTCATCGACATCGACCGCCGCGTTGCGGATCTCGACCACCGTGTCGCGGCCTGTGCCCACGTCGCGCGCCAGCACTTCCAGGATCCCGTTTTCATCGATCCGGAACTGCACGCCGACCCGCGCCTGGCCTTTCGGCATTGGCTCGAAGGGCACCTCGAAGTTCCCCAGCTCCCAGTTGTCGCGGGCCATCTCGCGCTCGCCTTGCAGCACCCGCACCCGCATCAAGGCCTGGCCGGTGGCCGCGTTGGTGAACATCTCGCCGGCCTTGCAGGGGATGGTCGTGTTGCGCGGGATGATCACGTTCATCAGCCCGCCGAAGGTCTCGACGCCGAGGCTCAGCGGAGTGACGTCGAGCAGCACCATCCGGCGCATCGTCCCGCCGAGCACGCCGGCTTGGATCGTCGCGCCGAGCGCCACCGCCTCGTCGGGATGCTGCGACAGGTCCGGCTCGCGGCCGAACAGCTCCGCCACCGCGCGGCGGACCGCCGGGATCCGCGTGCTGCCGCCGACCAGCACCACCGCGTCGAGCTCCGCGACGCCGGTCCCGGCATCGGACAGCGCCTGGCGGCAGCAGGTCAGCGTGCGCGCGACGAGGGGTTTCGCCAGCGCTTCCAGTTCCGCCCGGGTCACCTCCGTCTCCAAACTACGGGATCCATCGTAGAACGGGGCGCGGAAGGTCTCGCTTTCCCGTTCCGACAGGGCGCGTTTCACCCGCTCCGCCTCGTCGAGCAGGCGGACCTTGGCCGCGGCGTCCAGCGTGTCGAAATCGGGAGCCAGCCCGCGGGCCAGCGCCAGGTCGAGATCGTCGCCGCCGAGGCGGGTGTCGCCGCGCGTCGCCAGCACCTGGAACACGCCGTCCTGCATTTCCAGCACCGACAGGTCGAAAGTTCCGCCGCCGAGGTCGTAGACCGCGACCCGCGAGCGCTCGCCGAGCTTGTCGAGCCCGTAGGCCAGCGCCGCGGCGGTCGGTTCGCTGAGGATCCGCACGACCTCCAGCCCGGCCAGTTCGCCGGCGCGCTTGGTCGCCGCGCGCTGGGCGTCGTTGAAATAAGCGGGCACGGTGATCACCGCCTTGCCGGCCGGCCGCTCCAGCCGCATCTCGGCGATCCGCTTGAGTTCCTTCAGGATTTCCGCGCTGACCTCCTCCGGCGACCTGCCGAGGACCTTCACCCCGCCGTCGGCCGCGCGCTCCATCGGCACGCAGAACTCGCGCTCCTCGCCGTGCCGCCGGCCCATCAGCCGCTTGACGCTGGTCACCACGCGGCCGGGTTCGACCGTCCGCCGGCGCAGCGCCTTGCGCCCTACCTCCACCGCGCCGTCCGCCCCGAACCACACCGCGCTCGGGGTGATCCGCCGCCCGTCGGCATCGGCCAGCAGGATCGGAAAGCCCGATTCCACCGCGCCCACCGCCGATTGCGTGGTCCCCAGATCGATCCCCAGAATCAGTTCGCCCGTCACATTCCCACTCTCGCCCGGCGCGCCCGCGGGGTCAATCACCTGGGGGGCGGCGGGACCGCCGGGGTTTCCGCGCGATCCGCCAGATTCCTATTTCCCACCCCGGAGTTTGTGATGCAGTTGGGCGACCTTGCCCATGTAATGGTCCATTTTGAAATCAACGGCCGCCTTCTGGAGGTGCTCTTTCGACTTCTTTTCCTCGCCCAGCGCCTCGAAATAGAGGGCAAGGTAGAGGTGGGCGTAGCAGAGCTGGTTGCTCCGTTGCAAGGCATCGGCACCCTTCCCGGCGGCGGCGATCACCTCTTCCGGCCGCGCCAATCCGGCGTAGAGGCGATGGATCTCCTTCATCGGAATCCGGGTATCCCCCTCGATCGGGATGAGCTGCTTGCGCGCCTTCGCGACCGAACCGCCGGTCCCGCGGACCGTGCAGATGAAATGCCACGCGGCATTCTCGACGTCGTTGCCGTTGACCTTCTGATGGCTCGTGAACTGCGCGGCGCCCTCGTCGTAGGCCTTCAAATAATAGAGCGCCAGGCCGCGCTGCCAGTGGTGCGGTCCGCGGGCGGGCTGCAAGGCGATCTCACGGTCCCAGTCCGCCACCGCCTCTTTCAGCCGCCCCGCGAAGAACCTTTCCTCCCCGCGCTGATAGAGCGCCGCGGCCTCGAGGCGGAGAGTCGGCTCCTCCGCCGGGGCGGTCAGGCCGAGGAGCAGGGCAAACAAGCAGGTGAAGTGGGATTTCATATGCCCGCGATCCAAGCGGAATCGGCGAACCGGGTCGATGATGGATCACGGGCTTGAGGAAGCCGGCCGTGTACTGGACCGCGGATCTTTAGTCCGCGCCACCGGTCCGGGGAATTTCGAGCGGACTGAAGATCCGCGGTCCAGTTCACGCCCCGTTGCGGCGAGCGTCTTTCCATGGTTCCTACCTTCAAAGTCCCAGCCTGATTTGTCCAATGCTTCGATATCACTAAAATTTAGCTTTCTCTGATCACCTCTGTCACGAATATGATACCTTCCGCCGTCAATAATTCGTATGTTTGAGATCTCGAATACGTGCAGTTCGGATTGTGATTTGGAGGGCCTAAGCTGCGCTCAATAATTTAAGAATCGATTTCATGCTATTGATCGCACAGGTGATTGCCGGTGGAGGGAAGTCCTTGTGATCCGGAATCACGCTTCGTCCTTGGATGCGGCGCTTTCAAGTGCCTGGTCTGGAAGCTCCAAGGTGGTTTTCATGAGAGGAAAATGCCCGTATTCATGGGCAAAGGCAATTTAAATGGGATCATCCCGGTGGCCGGGCAGATCGATCCGGGCAGATCCATCGACTCCCGTCTGGAGGGATTCCGCTGCGTCCTCTGGCGATCGCCTTTCCACCGCCCCTGCCGGGCCGGGAATCATTGTGGGGGCCTGCTCTGGTCGCTGACGCCACCGGCTAATTTCCCCTGCCCCTCCCGGGGCAGAACGCAGTGCCCGCCCCATCGCCCCGCGCCTTCAATCCTCAATCCTCAATCCTCAATCCTCAATCCTCAATCTCCCATCTCCCATCTCCCATCTCCCATCTCCCATCTCCCATCTCCCTCAATCCCGCGCCTTGAGCACGCCGACCAGATCGAGCTTGGCGAGCATCCGGCTGACCAGGGCGAAGGAGAGTGCGGCGGCGCTGAGGACGACGCCGATGGCGGTGGCGTAGGTGGAGGACTCGATGACGATCGGCATCCGCACGGTCTCGGTGCTGAAGGAGGCCATGATCAGCAACGCGAGGCCCTTGCCGAAAAGGAGGCCGGCGGGGAGGGCGCAGAGCACCAGGATGCCGAGCTCGCCAAGCAGCACGCCGCGGACCTCGCTCAGGCGGAAGCCGACGACGCGCAGGGTGGCGAGCTCGCGGCTGCGTTCGGATAGGGCGATGCGGGCGCTGTTGTAAACGACGCCGAAGGCAACGATGACGGCGAGCACAAAGTAGAGCTTGCGGATCAGCCCGATGCTCTGGGCGGTGGTCTTGCGGAAGGACTCGAGCTGGTCGCGCTTCACCATCACCACCGCGGCGCGCGGGGTGTCCTTGACCTCGCGCATGAACTCGTCCCAGCGGGCGTGGTCGATCGTGAGATAGGCGCCGTTGATGGTGTCGCCTTCTTTCAAGAGGCGGCGCAAGGCCCGGATGTCCATGTAGGCGGCCACCCCGGCGAAGTCGGTGACGAGCCCGCGGATCGGGATGCTGAGGACCGGGCGGCGGCCTTCCATGACCTCGACCTGGACCTGGTCGCCGATCCGCGCGCCGATGACCTCGGCGAGCTTCTTCGACATGACCAGGCCTTCCTCGGGCATGGTGATGGTGTTTCCCTTCTCGTCCAACAGGCGGTTGAGATCGGAGGCCGGATCGATCCCGGTGACGGCGAGCTTGCGTTGGTAGTGGCCGAAACGCAGCCGCGCGGGCACGCTGCGGATCGGTTCGGCGCGGATCACGCCGGGCAGGTGGGCGAGGTCGTGGAGGCCTTTGCCGGAGGCGGGCTCGACCAGGAACACCGCGGCGTCCTGGCGCTGCTGGCGGTTCCACTGGAAGGTGAGCAGGTAGTCGATGCTGTCGCTCATCGCGCCCGGGAGCACCATCAGCCCGGTGGCCAGCGCGAGGCCGGCGGCGGTGAAGACGGCTTGCCAAGGGCGGCGTTCGATGTTGCGCAGGGCCATCCGGAAAGTCGGGCTGAAGAAGCGGGTGAGGCCGATCCGCTCGAACTGCGAGGGCTTGAAATCGGCGGGCGGTTCGGGACGCATCGCCTCGGCCGGCGGCAGTTTCACCGCCTGCCAGACCACCGACAGCACGCCGAGCACCGAGGTGCCGGCGCTGATCAACAGCGCGATCCCGAGCGCGCCGTAGTCCAACCGGAAGTCGAGCGAGGGGAAGCGGAAGAACAGGGTGTAGAGGTTCACCAGTCCGCCGCCCATCAGCCGGCCCGCGATGCCGCCGATCACGGTGCCGAGCAGGCCGATCACGAAGACGAACTTGAGGTAGTGGATGCCGACCTGGCGCGACGAATAGCCGAGCGCTTTCATCTGCGCGATCTGTTCGCGCTGGAGCCGGACAATCCGGGCGAGCACCGCGTTCACCATGAAGGCGGCGACGCTGAGGAAGACCAGCGGGTAGGCAACGGACAGCGAATGGAGGACGCGCAGCTCGTCGTCGAGCCGCTGGGCCGAGGCGTGGTCTTGCCGCGTGTAAGCGCCGCCGGCCCCGTAGGGCGCGAGCAGCAGGTCCATCTGCGCGATCACCGGATCGGCGGCGGTGCCGGGCGCGAGGTCGAGGACGATGTTGTTGAAGGCGCCGTCGAGATTGTAGGCCACGGCGAGGGCGCGGTAGTTCATCCAGATCACGCTGAAACGGCGGTGGTCGGGCAGGGTTTCGCCGGCCCGCGCCTCGAACACGAACTCCGGCGAGAGGCCGATCCCGCAGATCTGCAAGGTCTCGCGGCGGCCGTTGATCACCGCGACCAGCGGGTCGCCGGGGCGCAGGCCGTTCTCGAGGGCGAAGGCCTCGCCAACGACGACCTCGCGCCGCGCGTCGGGCTCCGGCATCCGGCCGCTGCGCAGGAAGACGCGGTTGAGCTTCGGCTCGCTGCCATCCTCGGGCAGCGAGATGATGTGGCCGGTCGCGGGCTCGGACAGCCAGGGCAGGTCGAGCGTGACGTCGACCGCGACGCGGGCCTCGACCCGCGACACGCCGGGCAGCTCGGCGACGCGGTCCGCCATCGCGAGCGGCGCGCGTTTCAACGAGCCGAAGACATCGGCCAGCGCGTATTTCTGGTAATAGGCGTCGCGCGTCGACTCCAGCGTGAGGATCAGGCTGCGCGTCATGATCATCATCGCCAGCCCGCAGGCCATGACCAGGCTCACCGCCACGACCTGGCCCTTCATCCGGGCGAGGTCGCGCAGCAGTTTGCGGTCGAGGGGGCTAATCATGACAGAGTGCCGAGTGATCAGTGATCAGTGGAAGAAGTTGCTTGAGGCGGAGTGGGAGGGTGGTGTGTGGCTTGATCCTTGGTTGGAAGCCGGGCATCTCATTTGCATTTCACTGATCACTCGGCACTTTCTTCGGTCTTTCCCTGCTCACTGCTCACTGCTCACTGCTCACTGATCACTCGGCACTCTTTTCACCACTTCAGCTCGCGGGCGGGGAGTCGCGTTTCGTTGTTTTCCTCGCGGACGATCCTGCCGTCGGAGAGGTGGAGGACGCGGTCGGCCATGGCGGCCATGGCGGCGTTGTGGGTGATGACGACGGTGAGGGTGCCGAGCTCGCGGTTGATGCGTTCGATCGCCTCGAGCACGGTGATGCCGGTGGTGACGTCGAGGGCGCCGGTGGGTTCGTCGCAGAGCAAGACTTCGGGGCGCTTGGCGATGGCGCGGGCGATCGCGACGCGCTGCTGTTCGCCGCCGGAGAGCTGGGACGGGAAATGGTCCATCCGAGCGCCGAGGCCGACCATTTCGAGGGCCTCTTCCGGGGTCATCGGGTCGCGCGAGATGCTGGTGATCAGCGCGACGTTCTCGCGGGCTGTTAGAGAGGGGATCAGGTTGTAGAACTGGAAGACGAAGCCGACGCAGTTGCGGCGGAACGAGGTGAGCGTGTTCTCGTCGGAGCCGTCGAGCGGCCAGCCTTTGTAGCGCAGGTCGCCGGAGGTCGGGACATCGAGGCCGCCGAGGATGTTGAGCAGGGTCGACTTGCCGGAGCCCGACGCGCCGAGCAGGCAGATCAGCTCGCTGGCGTGCATTTGCAGGTCGACGCCGTGGAGCGCCACTACGGTCACCTCGCCGGTGTGGTAGACCTTGCGCAGCTTGCGGGCTTCGAAGACGACGCCGGTGGCGGGCGGGGCGGAGGCGAGGGCGTTCATTGGCATGGCGACGATAGCCCCACCACCTGACAAAACAACGGCCTTCGGGGAGCGCGCCCAGTGGCGCTCCCGTGGACTGCGGCAGCCCGCTGCCGCTCTCCCTTCGCCAGCCTGCTGGCGAAGGGAGAGCGGCAATCCGCGGTTATTGCGCCACGGGACCTGGAGCAATGGGGAAAGTCGTTTTCTCTCGACTCGTCAGCAGGCTGACGGTCGGAAAGCGGCAGCGGGCTGCCGCAGTCCAAGGTGTTCCTGCCCATCGGTCACAGCCACAGCTTCAGCGCATAGACCAGCGCCGGGGTGGTGATCAGGCTGAACAGCGTGCTGTAGCAAACCGCCGAGGTGGAGAACGAGACATCGCCGCCGAACTCGTGGGCGAGCAGGGCGGTGTTGACCGCGGTGGGCGCGGCGGCGGCGAGGATGAGGGCGGCGGAAACCTCGCGCGAGAAACCGAAGGCCAGGACCAGCAGCACGGCCAGCGCGGGGGAAATGACGAGTCGCAGGAGAATCGCCGACCACAGCGGCGCGCGGAACGGAGCCGGCGTGGTTTGCGACATCTGGACGCCCAGGGTGACCAGCGGCAGACCGTAGTTGCCGCAGTTGTAAAACATCGCGGCCAGCGAAAGCGCCTGCCTTTCCAGCCGGGGCATCCGGAAGATCCGTCCGGCGAGCAGGCTGCCGGCGAACATCAGCGCGATGGTGGCGAGCGTGAAGGCGGCGATCCGCAGCGCCTCCCCGCCGCCGAGTTCCGCGCTGACCATCCGCGTGAAGATGAAAGCCGGGACCATCAGATAGATGTTCAACTTCACCAGGGTCTCCAGGTGCAGCTTGAACTTCCGGTCCATCAGCCAGCCCGCGGCGACGATCCCGAAGATCGGGACGCAGACATCGAGCAGGATCCGGAAAAACACGCGGGGCGATCAACGGCGGGTGGCTTCGGAAAGTCAACCGCCCGCGGGGTGCCGTGGCGGGCGCACGGCTCCCGATCTTTTTTCCAAGACCTTGGGCGCCCGTTCGTCATGCTTCGCGCCGGGCGTGGATCCGCTGCGGGCGGGGAGGGAAATCTTCTCGTCACGAGGCGGAATCCGTCCTTTCTTTCGCCGCGCCAAGCGGCGCGGAGCGCCATCCGGTCCGGCATTGCGGGGGTTTGCCCCGAGAAATCAACCCAGCCCAGCCATGAATCATCCCCGTCTTCATTTCCTCTCCGGCTTCTCTCGTTGGACCTGTCTCGTTTTTGCCTTGTTGGTGGCGCTTTTGCCGGCGGGGGCTTCGGCCGCGGAGCGCGTCAGAGTGCTGAAGTCGAAGCCGACCCCGGACCGGCGCGCGCTCGACGTCACCGTGCCCGCCAATTGCGGAGCGGTGACCGTGCAGCGCCACCAGATGCGCGACGGCTGGAGGGATCTGCTGACGATGGATGCGGCGCCCGGCACCCTGCGGATCCCCCTGCCCGATCTCGGCAAGCGGCCGCGGCTGCGCGCCATCGTCGCCGCGGCGGGCAACGGGCCGCGCGGAAAATTCCCCGCGGCCTTCTATCAGGGGCGGAGCAGCTTCGAGCCGAGCTACCGCGGAGGCTCCAACGCGCTGCGCAGCCTGGCAGCCGATTTCCTCGCTCCCACGGCGACGACTGCCGGCGAAGGCGGCGGCGGCCCGGCGCCCCAGCCCGAGGAAGCCGACATCTGGAAGACCGACGGGACGACGGTCTACTATTTCAACCAGCTGCGCGGCCTGCAGGTCATCGACCTCGCGGATCCGGCAAATCCCCGTCTGCTGGCCACCTTGCGGCTGCCGGCGGTCGGGCAGGATCTCTACCTGCTGCCCGGCAGCGGCCCGGTCCGCCATGTCCTGCTGCTGACCCGCGGTGACGGGGGCTACGGGCAGACGGTCATTCAACAGGTGAGGATCGAGGGCGGGACCGCGGAAATCGAGCACCGCAAGACCGTCGAAGGTGACCTCGCGGAAAGCCGCCTCGCCGGCAATCGACTGTTCCTCCTCACCTCTTCGTGGATCCATGCCAACGGCAACCCGCTCAACACCACCCTGTCCCAGTGGCTGATCCAGCCGGGTGCCGGGCCTCTGCCGGCCGGCGAGACGGTGGTGGGCGGCGGCTCGCCGGTGGTGGCCGCCGGAGCCGGCTGGCTCGCGCTTTCGGTGACTCCCGCGGGGGAGTGGAACGTTTCCGACGTCCACGTGTTCCGGCTGGCCAGCGACGGAGCCACCCGGCTGACGGCGGGTCCGGTCCGCACCGAAGGCCGGGTTGGAGACAAGTTCAAGATCCAGTGGAGCAACAACGTGCTGACCGTGATTTCGCAGCGGAATTCCACCGGCGGCGCGTGGTCGCCCGTCACTGTGTTGGAGAATTTCCAGGCCGATGGTCCCGCCGCCGCCGGAAGCCGGCTCGGCCAGCTCGAACTGGCCAAGGGTGAAACCCTCTACGCCACGCGCTTCGCCGGCAACAAGGCCTACATCGTGACGTTCCTCCAGACCGACCCGCTGTGGGTGGTCGACCTTTCCAACCCCGCCGCGCCGGTGGTCGCCGGCCACCTCGAAGTGCCCGGCTGGTCCACCCATCTGGAACCGGTCGGCGACCTGCTGTTCTCGATCGGCTGGGAAGGCGGAACGGTCGCCGCCTCGCTGTTTGACGTCGCGGACCCGGCCTCGCCCACCCTGTTGCGCCGCATCAACCTGCCGGGCGGTCATAGCGAATCGGTCTGGGATGAAAAGGCCCTCAGGGTCCTGCCCGATCAGGGGCTCGTGCTGGTTCCGATGGCCGGCTTCGACCGGGAGACCGGCGGGACCACCCACCACATCCAACTGCTGGACCTCGACCTCGGTGCCCGCGACCTGCGCCTGCGCGGCATCATCGAGCACGCGTTCGAGCCGCGCCGCGCCGCCATGCTGGGGCAGTCGGTGGTTTCGATCTCGCAGCGCGAACTGGTGACCGCCGATGTCAGCGACCGCGATCAACCCGCGGTCCTGGCCGAGGTCTCGCTCGCGTGGACGGCGGACCGCGTCTTTCCGTGGGGTGACCACCTGGTCCAGATCGAGAACGGCAGTTACTGGAGCGGCGGCGCGGCGACGGCCCGCGTGACGCCGGGCAACTCGCTGGAAGCGGTGCTCTCTGAAACCGCCCTCGGTGAGGGCGAAGTGGTGACCGCCGCCCTCCGCGACGGCAAACTCTACGTCGTCCGGGAACTGCCGGCCGACCACGGCGGGGGCACGGCCCGCATTGCCTGGTATCACGCCGGCAGCGGCGTGCTGAGCCTCGACATTTATGACGCCGCTGCCTTGCCCTCCCTGCCGCTCCTGGGCTCCTGCCAGGTGACCACGGATGCCGCCGGCAGCCTCCAGACCGGCGACCTGCTGTGGCCGCAGCCGAACCGCCCCTGCCTGGTCCTCGAGTCCCAGCCGTACTACTTCTGGTGGCGTGGCGGGCCGGTGATCGACTTTCCGGTGGCTCTTGAAGCGCCCGGCGCAAGGGTCGCCTCCTCTTCCCTCCCCATCGCCGACCGCGGCTTCGGCTGGCCCTCCGGCAGCCAGCCCCGCCTGATCGTTTTCGATGTCACCGTTCCTGCCAGCCCGTCCGCGGCCCCACCGCTCGACCTGGGCACCAACGAAACCACCCTGCCCGAAGGCCGGGCCGCGAACGATGGCCTCGTCGTCATCGGTGCGGATTCATGGACCGACCAGGAGATCACCCCGCTGAGTCCGGATTCCGGAGCCAACAGCGCGCTCCGCCACACCGTGCGGGTGATCGAGGTCCCCGCCGCCGGTGCTCCCGTCCTCCGTCCGGCGATCGACCTTCCCGGCTCGCTCTTTGACGTGACGGAACTGGACCGCAACGGCTTCCTCGCCTTCTCGCGCACTTGGAACGACAAGGGCGCTTCCTCCCTGCAAGCCAGCGCGTGCGACGGGCGGGATGCCTATCTCATCGACTCTCTCATCGATGTGGATGCCCAGGCAGTGACGGCCGGCGGCCGGCGCTTGTTCCTGGCGGCCGGCGACGAAGTGACACGCCACCGGCTTGAGGACAACGCCCGTTTTGTCTCCGAACCCGCCTTGCCGGTCGGCTGGGAAGCCTGGGATCTCCGCTGGCTCGACGGCGTCTTGCTCGGCACTTCCGGCAAGCTGCTGTTTGCCGCCGACGATGCCGGCATCGCGGACTGGGAATTCCCGACCTGGGGGCTTGGCCTTGATTCGATCACCACGGCAGCCGACGGCGACCTGCTGGTTCCTTTCGGAATCCACGGCGCCGAGAGGTTGGACAGATGATGTTCCCCGAAAGACCCGCCACCATCCTTCATTCCTCAGGGAAGATTGAGGTTCGGCAGCACGGTCAGCGAGGTGAGAGGCCAGGCCGGCATCGACCGCGGCGATCGCGCCGGTATCCGGGTTCACCCGGTGGTTCTGACTGCCATCGCTGCCGAAGAGGAACTCGAGGCGGTCGGCGGGGCTGTCCCGATCATCGTCGGCCGCCAGCCCGGAGCTCGCGCCGCGACTGATGGACCGCGTGACGATCGTTCCTCACTGAGGACGGGACTTGCCGCCGCGCCGCATCACCAGGAAAACGGGGGCCGCCGCATGAGCCGCCTTTCCGAACTCCATCTTCCCATCCGCGCCGCGACCGAAACCGCCGCCGCCCACGGCATGGCGGCCGACCGTTGCGACATCCTGCAAGACGGCCACACCCTCGTCCTGCGGCTCAGCGAGAGCCTGGTCGCCCGCGTGGTCACCGACCGCGACGGCCCGCGGCAGGGCGGGGACTGGTTTGCCCGCGAC
>CAMCYK010000124.1 GCA_945883695.1 Akkermansia muciniphila
CAGGATCATCCCGGCGATACCCGGCAGGGTGAAGGTGAAATTGAACATCGCCATCCCGCCGAAAATGATCACCGTGTTGACGGCAAGACCGGCCAGCGCGATCAGGCCGGCGGTGCGGTAGTAGATGAGCACGAAGAGCGCGGTGATGCCGAGGCCGACGATGCCGGCCCACATGCCCTGGGTGACGACCGCCTTGCCGAGGGTCGGCGAGACGACGCGCTTTTCGATGATCTCGAGCGGGTTCTCGAGCGGGTTCATCATCGCGTTGGCCAGTTCGCGGGCTTCCTTGGTGTTTTCCTGACCTTCGATGATGAAGTTCTTGTGGAGCGCGGCGTTGACGGTTGGCGCGGTGATGACCTTGCCGTCGAGCACCACCGCGATGCGGTCGTAGCCGAGACGCATGTCATCGGTCAGATCGAGCATCTTTTCGGCGCCGGCGTTCGAGAGTTTGACGGCGACGTGATGGGCGCCGGCCATCGACTCCGGCCATGCCTGCTGGACATCCTTGCCGGTGAGGGCGATCCGGTTGTTGAGCAGGATGAATTCGGTGCGCTGGGTGCCTTCGTAGGTGTAGGAATGCTCGTAAACGCGGAAGCCGGGCATCCGGGGTTCGTCGCCGGTCTGGATGCGCTCGGCCTGGCTACGGCCGTCGGGGCCGGTTTGGAAGCCATCCATGTTGACCCGGCGGAGTTCGAGGCGGGCGACTTTCTGCAGGAGCTTTTCGATTTCGTCGGAGACTTCCGGGGTCATCCCGGGCATCTGGAGGAGGATCTTGTCGGTGCCCTGCTCGACGATCATCATGTCGGTGGTGCCGAACTCGTTGAGGCGCTTCTCGACAGTCGCCTTGGCCTGCCTGACGTCCTCCGTGGTCAGCGGGATCGGTTGCCCGGTGGTCTCGTCGATCTTCGGCTTGACCAGCAGGGTGAACTGCGAGCCGCCGACCAGGTCAATGCCGCCCTTGAGGGCGTCTTTCGGTGGAATGAGCGCGAGCACGCAGAGTCCGCAAAGGCCGAGGATCAGCACGGTTCCGATGTTTCGCTTCCGGCGCTCGAACTCGGTGGCGAAGTACCAGAAGAACAGGATCAGCAGGGCGAGCCCGGAGAGGAAGAGGACCATCGGGTCCTTCAGGACCGAGGAGGCCGCGAGAATATTGGGCGGAAGCATGTCGAAAAAGGAAGCGGATGGCAGGGGCGGGCAGGGGGCTCGGCGGGCGGATTACTTGACCGCGGGAGAGTCTTTCTTGAGCACGGTGGCCACGGCGGGCTTGTCGAATTCCATCAGGGTGCCTTCGGCGACCTTGAGGACGACGGTGCGGTCCTTGACGTTGTGGACAATCGCGTGGATTCCGGCGGTGGTCACCACCTCGTCGCCCTTCTGCAGGGAGGCGATCCGCTTTTCCAGTTCCTTGCGCTGCCGTTGCTGGGGCCGGATCAGCAGGAAATAAAACATGACGACCATCAGGCCCATCATGACCAGCGGGTTGCTGAGGATTCCGCCTGAGGGCTGGCCGGCGGGCGCTTGGGCAAGCAGCGTGAGGAAATGGGGCATCATTCGGATTTGGACTGGGTATAGCGGCGGATGAAGGACTCCTTGAATTCGAGGAACTTGCCTTCGTTGATGGCCTCCCGCGCTTGGGCGGTGAGGCGGAGGAAGAAATGCAGATTATGGAAGGAAAGCAACCGCAAAGCGAGGATTTCCCCGGCGCGGAAAAGGTGCCGGATATAGGCCCGGGAAAAGCGCGCGACGTGCGGGTGGGCGCTTTCGCAGAGCGGCCGCGGGTCGCGCTCGAAAGCCAGGTTCTTGATATGGATCGGGCCGTCAAGGGTGAAAGCCTGGCCGTGGCGGGCGACCCGGGTCGGCATCACGCAGTCGAACATGTCGACCCCGCGGGCGATCATTTCAAGGATCTGCGGGGGAGTGCCGAGGCCCATCGCGTAGCGCGGCTTGTCCTCGGGCAGGAAGGGCACGCTGTGCTCCACGGCGCGCATCATTTCCACTTCCGGTTCACCGACCGAGACGCCGCCGATCGCGTAGCCGTCGAAACCGAGGTCGACCAGTTCGCGCGCCGAGCGCTCGCGGAGGTCGGCCCAGACCGAGCCTTGGACAATGCCGAAATGCCGTTGGATGCCGCCGCCGCTGGCCGGGTGGTTCTGTTCGATCCAGTCCTTGCAGCGCTTGGCCCAGCGGGTGGTCAGGCCGAGCGATTTCTCGGCGTAGTCCCGCTCGCAGGGGTAGGGCGGGCATTCGTCGAACAGCATCGCGATGTCCGAGCCGAGGGCGGCCTGGATCTCCATGCTGAGTTCCGGCGTCAGCATCATCCGCGAGCCGTCGAGGTGGTTCTGGAAGCGGACGCCTTCCTCGGTGATCTTGCGCAGCTTGGCCAGCGACCAGACCTGGAAGCCGCCGGAGTCGGTGAGCATCGGCCGGTCCCAGGTGGTGAAGCGGTGCAGTCCGCCGAGTTCGCGGATCACCTCGTGGCCCGGCCGCAGCCAGAGATGGTAGGTATTGCCGAGGATGATCTGGGCCCCGAGCAGTTCGACTTCCTCCGGGTGCAGGGTCTTGACCGAGCCCTGGGTGCCGACCGGCATGAAAATCGGGGTTTCCACCGCGCCGTGGGCCAGTTCCATCCGGCCGCGGCGGGCGAGGGAGGAGGGATCGCGGGAAAGGACCTGGAACATCGGGGGCGCGATGTAGCGGGGAATCCCGCCGCGGGCAACCCTTCGCTTCCGGGCCGGTTCATCCCCGGGGAAAAAGAAGGACGCGAACGAGAATCCCCCCGGAGTCAAAGTTCGCGTCCTTCTTGAGCAAGCCCGATCCCGGCGGCGCGTCCGTCGAACCCGTCATCCCCCCGGAAGCCGGATCCTTCGTAATCGACGCGCCTCTGGACCAAGCCGCATGCTGTAACGCCGGAGCGTTACGGCACCTTCGAAAAGTGTCCTAATTATCAGGTTTTGAAAAGAATTAAGTAATCCGAAGTGCCTGCCCAAAGCCGCCACCCGGGTGTGGCAGGGTTTTTCAACGGTTTACAAACTGGCGCCGCCCGCCGGAACAACCCCGGATTGCCAGCGCCCGCCGATCTTGTTAGGAGCCCGCTCATGAAATTGATCCGCTACGGCGAACCCGGCCGCGAGGAACCCGGCATCATCCTCGACGATGGCCGCCGCTTGGACGTCGGCGGGCAGTTCAACGACTACGACGAGGGTTTCTTCGCGCTCGGCGGGATGGAAGCGTTGCAGGCATGGATCGAGGACGGCTGCCCGGATGCCGAGGAGATCCCGCCGGAAGTGCGGCTCGGCCCGCCGGTGGAGCGCCCGTCGAAGATCGTCTGCGTCGGCAAGAACTACCTCGACCACGCCAAGGAGTTCGGCGAGGGGATCCCGACCGAACCGGTGCTTTTCATGAAGGCGACCACCTCGTGGAGCGGTCCGTATGACGATGTCGTCAATCCTGCCGGCGCCACCAAGCTCGACTACGAGGTGGAGCTCGCCGTGGTGATCGGCCGGACCGCGTCGTCGGTGAAGGAAGAGCAGGCAATGGACTACATCGCCGGCTATTCCGTGTTCTGCGACTATTCCGAGCGTGCCTTTCAGAAGGAGATGGGTGGCCAGTGGACCAAGGGCAAGAGCTGCGACACCTTCGGGCCGATGGGACCCTGGCTGGTTCCGGCGGCTGCGGTGGCCGACCCGCAGGGCTTGCGCCTCTGGTGCAAGGTCAACAACGAGCTCCGCCAGAACGGCTGGACCGGCGACATGCTGTTCGGCGTGAAGCACCTGGTCAGCTACATCAGCCGTTTCATGACCCTGCTGCCCGGCGACGTCATCGCGACCGGCACCCCCGCCGGGGTCGGCATGGGGATGAAGCCGCCGCGCTACCTGGCCCCCGGCGATTGCGTCGAACTCGGGATCGAAGGCCTCGGCGAAATGCGCCAGCGGGTGGTCGCCGCCCCGTGACGCGTCGCACTCCGCGCTTGCCGCCGGGCGGCGCGAGGATTACCCGCTCCCGGCAGCAACCTCATCACCCGCCACCCGATGTCCATCGCCCGCGCCCTTCTCTCCGTTTCCGACAAGACCGGCCTCGCCGACTTCGCCCGCCAGCTCCACGAAGCCGGCGTCGAGCTGCTCTCCACCGGCGGCACCGCCAAGGCATTGCGCGAAGCCGGGCTGCCGGTGATGGATGTCTCCGAGTTCACCGGCGCGCCGGAGTTGTTCGAAGGCCGCTTGAAAACCCTCCATCCGAAAGTCCACGGCGGGCTGCTGCACAAGCGCGATGACAAGGAGCACCTGGCCCAGGCCAAGGAACACGGCATCCCGCCGATCGACCTGGTGGCCGTGAACCTCTATCCCTTCGAGGAGACCATCGCCAAGGACGGCGTGACGCTGGCGGACGCGATCGAGAACATCGACATCGGCGGCCCGTCGATGCTGCGCAGCGCGGCGAAGAATTACTCGGCGGTCACCGTCGTGACCGATCCCGCCGACTACGGGCGGGTGATCGAGGAAATGAAGGAGCACGGCGGCAACACCACCCTCGGCTTCCGCGAGCAGCTCGCGGTGAAGGTGTTCATGCGGACCTCGCAGTATGACGCGGCGATCTCGAACTTCCTCGGCCAGTGCAAGCAGGGGACCCGCTGCAATTTCACGGTCAGCCTGCCGCTCGAGATGGAGTTGCGCTACGGCGACAATCCGCACCAGAAGGCAGCGCTGTACGGCGACTTCCGCAGTTGCTTCTCACAACTCCAGGGCAAGGAACTCAGTTATACCAATATCCTCGACATCGAGGCCGCGGCCGACCTGATCCTCGACTTCGTGCGCCCGACCATCGGCATCCTCAAGCACACCAATCCCTGCGGGGTCGGGCAGGACGACGAGGACCTGCGCGTGGCCTGGCAAAAAGCCTTCGAGACCGACCGCCAGGCGCCGTTCGGCGGGGTCATCGTCTGCAACCGCCCGCTGACCGAAGGCGTCGCGCGCATCATCTCCGAGATCTTCACCGATGTCATCATCGCCCCGGACTACGAACCGGAAGCCCGCGCGGTCTTGCAGAAGAAAAAGAACCTGCGGATCATGAAGATGAACGATGCCTATCTGGTCGCGAAGAGGGCGGCGGTGGTGCGTTCCTGCCCGGGCGGCCTGATGGTGATGGACCGCGACCACACCGCGCTGGGCCTCGAAGACCTCGAAAGCAAGGTCGTCAGCAAGCGCCCGCCGACCGGCGAGGAGATGCGCGCGATGCGTTTCGCCTGGCGGGTCGTCAGGCACGTCAAGTCGAACGCGATCGTCTACGCCAACGCGGACTGCACGCTCGGCATCGGGGCCGGTCAGATGAGCCGCGTCGACAGCTCGCGGATCGCGGTGTGGAAAGCCAAGGAAGCGGGCCTGGATTTGAAGGGTTCGGTGATCGCCTCCGACGCCATGTTCCCCTTTGCCGACGGCCTGCAAGCGGCGATCGAAGCCGGTGCGACCGCTTGCATCCAGCCCGGCGGTTCGATGCGCGACGAGGAGGTCATCGCCGCCGCGGACGCCGCGGGGCTGGCGATGATCTTCACCGGTCACCGGCATTTCAGGCATTGAGCCACGAAGAGGGGCGCGGGCGGCTCGCCGGCTGACTTGACCCGTGGGCCTGCCCGGCTAAACTCCGGGCAGCGATCTTAGATGCAACAGGACCATAACGATTCCATCGGGCCCTGCCTCCATGAAATCTCACAAGAGGGGCTCTTGGGATTCATCAATGGGCTAGGCGAGGTGGTGGTCGCCCCGCGCTTCTCCAGCGTGGGGACTTTTTTCGAAGGTTTGGTATGGGTGAAAGGGGAGCTCCAAGGGGGGAGCGTCGACAGTTCGGCGCGCTCCGAGGAAAGTGGCTTTATCGACATCACTGGAAACTTCGTCATTGGCCCTGGACCTCCGCCGGGCTTTCGCTTTCCAGAGTATCTCAACTTCTACTCCTACGGCGACTTTTACGAGGGACGGGCGAGGTTTTGGGTGGGAGATGCCACGGGCTTCGGGGGCTATATCGACCGAAGCGGGAAGCTGGTGATTCCCGCGGAGTATGCCTCTCTGGGAGATTTTTCGGATGGCCTGGCCTGGGTTTCGTTGCCCAGAAGCGATGGTTCGTCGTTTGGCTCCAAGTTCACGGGATTCATCGACCTCGACGGCAATTTTGTCATTCCGCCTGACCTTCAATTTGTAGGCGGCCGATTTTCCTGCGGTCGGGCTGCTGTTTCATTCCAGCAGGTCGACCATACCTGGTCGACGGCACTCATGGATCGGAGCGGGGAGATCATCATTGCTTGCGGCGTTTACGACTCCATCTCAACTTTCGAGGATGGGGTGGCAAGAGTGGTCAAGGATGGGAAAGTGGGATGCATCGATCCATCGGGACGGGTGATCGTGCCTGTGGAATTCGACCACCTATGCCAGTTTGGCAAGGGCGAGCCTCGCACGGTTGGATCGAAGGACGGAATGAGCTTCTTCATCGATACCCAAGGCCACTATGTTCCTATTCCCGGCATTGGAACCACCAATCCCCTCTCATCGGGATCTTGATCTTGCGGGATTGAAGTGCCGACGTGCTGTAACCTCATGCAAACATGCTCATCGCCTGTCTTCTCCTTGGCCTCGCTTCCGCGACGGAACTGGAGGTCAAATTCGGGGAATCGGCACTCAAGGTCTTCGGGGGCCGGGTGCCGCTGACGGCCCGGGCGATTCTCAAGAACGATGAGATTCATGTGGAACTCACAAACGAATCCAAGACCTTGGTCACCGTCACGAAGAAGGCCGCGGAGTCATTTCGGTGTGGCACTACGAGGGCTTCCCCGGGAACTACCACGGCTATCATCTCAACGCGGATGCCGCGGGTTGCGCGTTTCTCAAGGGGCTGGTCGAACGGCTCCGGGCCGGCCGCTTTCTGAACGGCATGGAATTCAAGCTCGCGGCTCCCACCGCAACGCAACTGGCCGTACCGAACTGTCCCGTGAAGTGCGTTCCGGCGACCCGCTTGGAGCTGCGATATCGGCGGGATGCCCCGGAAGATCACTGGTTGATTGAGGATCGGGAGGGGCGTGTGGTCATCGAAATGGGGTAATCCAAGCTGGCCGAGTTCGAGCGGGGAATCGACGACATCTCGCGTGGGGAGGGGGATTGGGCGATCCACGGCGCATCCCGGTCGCTTTGGTTCTGGGGGTGACGGGTGGCGATTTTTCCGCTCCATCTCAAGAGCGGAGTCACTGCCGGAGATAGGCTTGCGGCAAGATGCCGCAGCCACGGTGCCGCGGGCGAGCCGCCCGCGCCCCTCTTGGGGAAGCGTCGAATTCGGCGGACGCGGATTTTTCAAGTGCGGGCGTGGCGTGGCGGGGCTATGCCCTCCGCATGCTTTTGGGAGTCAACATCGACCACGTGGCCACGCTGCGGCAGGCGCGCTATGCCTTGCTGCCGGATTCGCCCCATGCGGAGCCCTCGCCCTTGCAGGCTGCGCTCGACTCGCGGGACGGCGGGGCGGACTCGATCACCATCCACGTCCGCGGCGACCGGCGCCACATGCAGGACCGCGATGCCTTTGAAATCCGCAAACTCTGCCCGCTCCCGCTGAACTTCGAAATGGGCGTCACCGCGGAGATGACGAAGCTCGCGCTCAAGCTGCGGCCGGACTTCGCCTGCCTGGTGCCGGAGACCCGCGAGGAGGTGACCACCGAAGGCGGACTCGATGTCGCCGGACGGCTGGCCGAGGTGAAGAACTGCGTGGCCACGCTTCAGGACCACGGGATCCGCGTGTCGCTGTTCATCGATCCGGATCTCCATCAAATCGCGGCCGCGGTGGCAAGCGGCGCGGAGATGGTGGAACTTCACACCGGCTGTTTCGCGAATTCGGTGGACGGGACCCACGAACGCGAGATCGGTCGCCTGATTGAAGCGGCCAAGGCGGGTCATGCCGCGGGCATCCAGGTGAACGCGGGGCACGGGATCAACTACTCGAACATCTACCGGCTGTTCGTCGTGCCGCACCTGGTGGAACTGAACATCGGACACAGCATCGTGGCGCGGGCGATGCGGGTCGGCTTCACCGAAGCGGTGCGCGAGATCAAGGATCTGATGGTCGCCTATCCCGACGCATGAAGATCCACGGCATCGGCATCGACGTGGTGGAGGTCGAGCGCATCGGGTCCTCGAGGGCGGAGTTCGGCGAGCGCTTCGCGATCAAGATTGTCACCGAGCGCGAGCGGGCTTACTGCGATGCCCAGAAGCGGCCGGAGATCCATTACGCGGCGCGCTTCGCGGCGAAGGAGGCGATCGCCAAGGCTTTCGGAACCGGAATCGGCAAGGAACTCGGCTGGCTCGACATGGAGATCATCCGCCGGGACAGCGGCGAGCCGGCGTTGGTGCTGAGCGGCGCGGGCAAGGCCTACGCCGAGGCGAACGGGATCGCCGAGGTGAAGATCAGCCTGAGCCACGCTCACCACTACGCGGCGGCGAACGCGGTGGCGCTGGGGTTCTGATCAGCCCTCGAAGTAGGTGTAACCGGCGAGGCCGGTGCGGTAGAGGTCGAGCACCTCGCGCCGCTCCTTCGGCGAGATCCGGCCTTGCGCCACCGCCTTTTCGGCGAAGGCGCGGAAGCGGCCGACGAGTTCCTTCGGGTCGTATTCGACGTAACTCAGCACGTCCGCCACGGTGTCGCCTTCGACCTCGTGGGTGTAAACCGGCTTGCCTCCTTCGAGATGGACCCCGACCACGTTGGTGTCGCCCAGCAGGTTGTGGAGGTCGCCAAGGGTTTCCTGATAGGCACCGACCAGGAAAGTCGCGATGTAATACGGTTCACCGGGCTTCATCCCGTGGAGCGGCAGGACTTTCGCCACGTCCTCGCGGTCGATGAAGCGGTCGATCTTGCCGTCGCAGTCGCAGGTGATGTCGGCGATCACCGCGCGCTGGCGGGGCCGCTCGCCGAGTCGGTGGATCGGCATCACAGGGAACAACTGCTTGATCGCCCAGGAGTCGGGCAGGCTCTGGAACAGGCTGAAGTTGCCGTAGTAGAAATCGACCAGCGTGTCGGACAGCTCGCGCAGGTCTTCCGGCACGATCTCGAGGTCCTGCATCAGCTTCGAGATGCGGGTCAGGATATGCCAGAACCACGCTTCGGCGAGGCCGCGCTCGCGCAGGGTGGCGGCACCGTAGAAAAACTGGGCGCGGACCTGGTCGCGGTAGTAAGCGGCGTCGTTGAAGCACTCCTGGAGGTTGCGCTTGCTGAGGTCCTTGTTGACGGCGATCAGGTTGATGAGGTTCTGCGGCGCGTTGTCCGGGACTGGCGGCGGGGTGTCGGTGGTCTGGACGGTCGAGACGTCGAGGATGTTGAAGACCAGCACCGAATAGTAGGCGACGATCGCGCGGCCGGATTCCGAGATCAGGTTCGGGTGGGCGACGCCGACCTTGTCGCAGACCTGCATGATGGTCTCGATCACGTCGGTGCAGTACTCGAGGATCGAGTAGTTGCAGGACGCCTGGAAATTGGTGTGGGAGCCGTCGTAGTCGACCGCCATGCCGCCGCCGATGTCGAGCACGCCCATCGGGGCGCCTTCCTTGACGAGGTCGCAGTACATCCGGGCGACCTCGGTCGCGCCTTCGCGGATCGCGGCGATGTTCGGGATCTGGCTGCCCTGGTGGTAGTGCAGCATGCGGAGGCAGCCGAGATAGCCTTGCTCCTTGAGGCGGTCGACCACGTCGATGACCTGGGTGGCGCTGAGGCCGAAGACCGACTTGTCGCCGGCGCTTTCCGCCCAGTGGCCGGAGCCGCGGGTGGAGAGGCGGACGCGGACGCCGAGGTTGGGCAGCACGCCGATCTTGCGCGAGCGCTCGAGCACGAGGTCGAGCTCGGTCGGCATTTCGAGCACCAGCATCACCTTGAGGCCCATCTTCTGGGCGTGCAGGGCGAGGTCGATGAATTCCTCGTCCTTGTAGCCGTTGCAGACGATGTAGGCCTCGGTGTCGTGCATGTGGGCCAGCGCGGCGATCAGCTCGGGCTTGGAACCGGCTTCGAGGCCGTAGTGGTAGCGTTTGCCGAACTCCGAGATTTCCTCGATCACCTGGCGCTGCTGGTTGACCTTGATCGGATAGACGCCGCGGTATTCGCCCTTGTAGCCGGTGTCCTTGATCGCCTGGCCGAAGGATTCGTTGAGCTCGCGGATGCGGGAGTGGAGGAGGTCGCGGAAGCGCAGCAGCACGGGCAGGTCGGTGCCGCGGTCGCGCAGGCCTTCGATCACCTCGAACAGCGAGACTTCGGCGGTCGTGTCCTCGTCGGTGAGCTTGACCGTGACGTGGCCTTGCTTGTTCACGCCGAAGAAGCCGTGGCCCCAGTTCTCGACGCCATACAGCTCGGCGGATTGTTCGGGGGACCAGGAATTGTCCTTCTTCGGCTTCTCGGCCTTGGCGGCGGCGGGCGGAACCATGGGGCGGAACAAAGGGGATTTTCGGGAAATTGAAAGGGAAATGACGGTTCGGGATTGCTGATTTTCAGTTGGCGATCGCGGATTCCGGCCGGCTGGCCGGCAGCATCCGGACCAGACCCTCGCCGCAGATGATCCCGACGATGTTGGCCAGTCCGTCGAGGAGGTCGAAACTCCGGTAGGCAAGGAAGGCTTGGGAACCTTCCTCGAGGGTCATCAAGACCAGCAGGATCAGGCTGCCGGGCATCATCCCGCCGCGGCGGCCCGGCGCGCGGCGGCGGTCGAGTGCGAGGTTGAGGAGGAAGCAGCGCGAGCCGACCAGTCCGAGATGGCCGAGCTTGTCGCCGCACGGGATGCTCGCGAGGAAGCCCCAGAGCCGCTCGCCGCCGCCGCGGTTCGCGATCACGAGGATCGAGACGAAGGCGATCGTGAAAAGCGCGAAGACGAGGAGGAGGAGAAGACGGGCCATCACGGCTCCGCAGGGTGGACTGTCCGCGCGGCGCGGGTCAACGGCGCAAGGTGCACCACGCGATCCGCAAAGCCACGGACTGTCCGCGCGGCGCGGGTCAACGAGGAGCGGGCGCTTCACGCGGAATTCACCCGGGCTTGGCGCGGGCTTCACGGGCGATTCCACGCAGCCTCCGTTTGTCAAATGGCCGGGTCTGCCCTGGCCACTGCCTAAAGAAATCTTGGCAAAGCGGCTCGGAGAGCTAATTTCGCGTTGATTTGAATTCCACACTCTATCGACTGCATTCCACAACATCCGGCCTCTGGAATGGTTTTTTTCATTTCAGAATTCCAGCTTTCAGCGTTTCAGATTTCTCTGAGCCCCTCTTTCCCAGACCTCCGTTCCGGTGGAACGGCTGTTTCAAGCGACTCCCGCCGAAAGTAAGTTCCTACCGAGGTGCCGAGCCTTTGGGCCCGGAGTTCCATGGACCTCGTGATCCGAGCAAATCGCAGAGTCCGACCATCTGATGAAACAAGCTCCGCCGACTCAGGATTTCCCCGGCCCGCGGAGCGTGGCGAATGTCATGCCCGGTGACTCCGTCCACACCGCCGCCCCGGGTCTCGTGATGGTCGGAATCGTCTGTTCCGCGGGTGGCCTGCCGGCGCTCAAGGCATTTGTTGGCCACATCCCAAGTGACAGCGGGGCTGCCTTCGTGGTCCTCCAGTATCTGGCCCCGGCCGATTCAAGCGCCCTCGTCGAGCTGTTGCAATCCGCCTCGGCTCTTCCAGTCGTGTGGATTGCCAATGGCCTCGCCATCCGGCCGGGCATGGTTTACGTGACCCCCGAGGGAATGGAACTCTCGTTGGGGCGAGGCCGCTTCAAGTTGACCGCCATGGTCCGGTCGCCGGGAGCCCGGCTTCCGATCGATCCGTTTTTCCGATCCCTGGCGGAAGCTTGCCAGGAGCGGGCGATCGGCGTCGCGCTGTCGGGGATGGGTTCGGACGGGGTCGATGGCCTCCGGGCGATCAAGGAGCACGGGGGCTTCACCTTGGTCCAGGATCCGGCCACCGCGGAAGCCGGCAGCATGCCGCGCAGCGCGATCGAGGCCGGGGTGGTCGATGTCGTGGCCGCCGCCGAGGCCCTTGCCGGAGCGATCGTGCGTCGCCTGCAGCCCTTGCCAGAGGCGGTTCCAGAGGACGCCGGCCTCGATGAGGGTGAAGCGCACGGGGAAATCACCCGGCTGCTCAGGGAGCGGAGCGGGAGCGACTTCTCGCTCTATAAAGTCAATTACCTGAATCGCCGGTTCGAGCGAAGGATGGCGGTGCACCGTTTCCACGGACTCAACGCATACGCCCGGCACCTCATGTCGGATCCCGGAGAGCTGGATCTGCTTGGCCACGAGCTGCTGATCGGGGTGACCCAGTTTTTCCGGGATCCGGAAATTTGGGACGAGCTCCGCGACCGTGTGTTCCCGGAGCTGTTCGCGAAGCACCCGGGCGGTGGCAGCCTGCGGGCGTGGGTGCCCGCCTGTTCGACCGGGGAAGAGGCCTATTCGCTGGCCATGATCTTCCGGGAGGCCCTCGCGCGAACACAGCCGGCAGGCTGGTTCACGCTCCGGATCTTTGCCACCGACCTGGGCAAGGAGGCGATCAAGTTGGCACGCAAGGGTGTTTTCCCGGAGGGTATCGACCGGGATGTCAGTCCTTCGCGGCTGCAGCAGTATTTCGCCCGGGAAGAGGGCGGCTATTACCGCGTCTTGGCGCCGATCCGGGACTTGGTGGTTTTCGCCAACCACAACATTCTCTCGGATCCGATCTTCTCCGGGATTGATGTCGTCTGTTGCCGTAACCTTCTCATTTACTTCGGGGAGGCGCTCAAGGCGCGGACCCTGCGTTTGCTTTGCCATGCGCTCAACCCCGGTGGATTCCTGCAGCTCGGCAGCGCCGAGACCATCGGGAAATGCGATGATTTGTTGGTTCCCGTGAACCGCCAGCACCGGTTGTTCCGCCGGGCCGAGACGGATATGAAATGGACGGATTCGCTTGCCGCGGGCAAGCCACCCGCCGCGAGAACGACCACTCCCGTTCCCCATCCCGCCGGGAAAGCCGGGATACTCGAAAGGATCGCCAACGAGATGATCTGGAAGGTCCTGGGCCCGGCCGCCGTGGTGGTGAACGCCGTGGGCGACATCCTCCACGTCCGCGGCCGGATCGGGGAGTATCTGGAGCCGGCCGCGGGCAAGACGAATTCCAACATCCATGCCATGGCGCGCGGCGAGCTGGCCAGGCTTCTCACAAGGGCCCTTCCGGAAGCGGCGGAATCGTGCCGGTCTGTCTTCCTGAAAAGGGTGCCGCTGGGAGGAGCGCGCCAGCGGGGACGGGCGAACGTGTCGATCCGGCCGGTCGAGGGACAGGGTGCCGGAATCGGCTGGTTGCTGGTCTGCTTCGAGAGCGTGCTCGACAAGCCCGCTCCCCGGGGCTCCGGCGATGCGCCCTTCGACTCCGGCAGCGTGCAGGAGGCTCTACTGCTGACGCGCGACGCGCTGCTGCTCGCCCAGGAGGAGGGACAAGAGGCGCGGGAGGAGCTCCAGACGAGCAACGAGGAACTCAAGGCGCTCAACGAGGAGCTGGCCACCGCGAAAGAGGAACTGCAGTCGCTCAACGAGGAGCAGCTTACGATCAACATGGAGCTGCAGGCCAAGGTGGACGAGCTGACGGGTGCGCGCGACGACCTCGCCAATCTGCTCAACTCCATCGAGATCGCGACATTGTTCCTCGGCAGCGGTATGAAACTCCGCCGTTTCAACTGCGCGGCGACTTCGATCTTCAGGTTGCTGCCAGCCGACGCGGGGCGTCCGCTCGCCCATATCACCTCCAGCTTGGATTATCCGGATTTCGCCGCCGATGTGGAGGAGGTGATCGGCTCGGGAGCTTTTCTCGAGAAGGTGGTGTGGAGCCGGGATCACCTTTGTTACCGGGTCCGGATCACGCCTTATCACCACCAGGAACAGCCGGACGGGGGCGGTGCGGTGGTGAGCTTCATCGATATCACGGAGCTGAAAAAGCCGGAGACGGAACTCCAGACCTGTTCGCGGCGTGCGGCTGGCGGCAGTTAGAATTCGGCGGCGTTTTCGAAGATCGGCGGATCCGGCAGGCCGAAATGGGTGCCGCCCCGCGGGGCGGCCGGTTTTTTGGAGGCGCGCGATAGGTTGTCACCCGGGCCGATCTTGCAGGGGCGATTTTATCTCCGCACCTGAATAAAGATTGAATTCGGAGGGGAACTGAAATAATCGTGTCCTTGTTCAAACATCTCTATTTTCGCTTTGAAAGCTGATGATCATTTGACCCCGGCGCTGCACGCTCGATCTGAAGAAAGCTCTCGGCAGGCAGATGGCTGCCCCGGGGACGTGGTCTATCAACTCGAACTGCACCGGATCGAGCTCGAGCTCCAGAATCAGGCTCTCCAGGAATGGCGGGTCGAGGCGGAGACGGCGATGTCGCGCCTTGCCGAGATGAACGGGCATCTGGAAGCCATGGTGGCCGACCGAACCTCCCAACTGGAAACGGCCCTGCAAAAGGCGGAAACGAGCAGCCGTGAAAAGAGCCGCTTCCTGTCCAACATGAGTCATGAACTGCGGACTCCCATCAGCGCGATCATGGGCATGACCCTGCTCGCCAAGCGCTTGGCCGTAGATCCGGAGCAACTAAGCTACTTGGAAACCGTCACGCGCTCGTTGCGCCATCTCCACGGGGTCATCAACGACATCCTCGACATTTCGAAGATCGAAGCCGGGAAGCTTTGCACGGAAGAAAGCGAGTTCACGCTCGACGGCGTTTTCGACGTCTTGAAAAGCATGGTGACCCTCGGGGCTTCGGAGAAAGGGTTACAGCTGGTCTTCGAGCTGTCGCCGGAGTGCGGGCGCGCGCGCTTGACGGGGGACCCGCTGAAATTGGGCCAGGTCCTGACAAATTTGGTGGGGAATGCCGTCAAGTTCACGGACCGGGGATCCATCCACGTGAGGTCGATCCCGGTGGAACGGGGTGAGCATCAGCTACGGGTCCGATTCGAGATCGAGGACACCGGCGTCGGCATCGCGGCCGAGGATCAGACGCGTCTCTTCAGGCCGTTCGTGCAGCTCGACGATTCTCTCGCGCGGACCCGCGGTGGGACGGGACTGGGTCTGGCGATCAGCAGGCATCTGGTGACCGCCATGGGCGGGCAGATCGGGGTGGCGAGCGCCGTCGGTGAGGGAAGCCTGTTCTGGTTTGAGATGCCGCTGAAGGTCGGTCCGAACCGGCTTGCCGCTGCCGTCCTGCCGGCCGCCGCCGATCCGGAGAGGGTCATCCAGTCCGATCACCCGGGTGCCCGGGTTCTCGTGGCGGAAGACGATCCCATCAACCTGGAGTTCCTCCGGATCCTGCTGAGGCGGACCGGATTGCAGGTCGATACCGCCAGCACGGGGATGGAGGCGGTGATCGCCGCGCGGTCGATGGATTACCAATTGATTCTGATGGATCTGCGGATGCCGGGAATGGACGGTTTGGCAGCGACGGTTGAGATTCGCGCTTTGCCGGGGCATCGGGAAACCCCTATTATCGCCCTGACCGCCGATGTCTTCGAGGAGGACCGCGCGCGCTGCCTTGCCGCGGGAATGACCGCGCACCTCGGAAAGCCGGTTGAACCGGACCTGCTCTTTTCGACCCTGCTGGGATGTTTGCAGCAGCGAAAGGGTTGAGGTACAAAGCTCGTCCTCTCCCGTAAATGGTATGAGTTCTCACCGCTGAACCTACCTCGCCAATCTTCCCTCGATCCCAGTCTCGCTTGATCCTTGGCCTCGGCTTGGATGGCTTCACTTGATGGACCCATCCCCATGGCCGGTCGGATCCACCTGAGATTGTCGACTCTGTTACTTAGGGACGGATTGTTTACTTTGGTGGTGCCTACCGGCGAGACGCCAGCGCTCCTTGGGCGCCTTGGGCGGTCGCGGCGCTTGAGTCAGTGCGATTTGGAGATGACGATTTGAGACGGGACGTTTTCAATGGCCGAGTGCCGATCGCAGCCGACGGGGTGGCAACATCCGCACTAGGCCTTCCCCACAGAAGACGCCGATGACATTCGCGAGGCCGTCGATGAGGTCGAAGCTGCGGTGGGGGAGAAAGGCCTGCGACGCTTCCTCGAGGGTCATGAAGAGGAGCAGGACGAGGCTGCCGAGCATCATGCCGTCCCCAGAGGCGGATGCGCGGCGGCGGTCGAGGACCAGGTTAAGGAGGAAGGAAAGGGTGCCGACCAGCCCGAGATGGCCGAGCTTGTCGCCGCACGGGATGCTCGCGAGGAAGCCCCAGAGCCGCTCGCCGCCGCCGCGGTTCGCGATCACGATGATCGTGACGAAGGCGCTCGTGAAAAGCGCGAAGACAAGGAGGAGGAGAAGACGGGGCATCACGGCTCCGCAGGGTGGACTGTCCGCGCGGCGCGGGTCAACGAGGAGCGGGCGCTTCACGCGGAATTCACCCGGGCTTGGCGCGGGCTTCACGGGCGAATCGTCGAAGCCTCCGTTTGTCAAATGGCCGGGTCGTGCCATGGTGGCGGCGCGCCCGGGGCAATGAGCGCAAAAAGAACAGGATGACAACGAAACTAGCGAAACTCCCCGAAAATGAAGGCGTTGAGAATGGCGATCCGGACACCTGTAAGGTCGATCTTGGCATTCACCCAAACCTCTTGAATTTCGTCAATTTGGTCCCTTCCGTTGTTCCCAACCCGGTATTTGGGTTAAGCGCTCCGGAGGACGCCCGATTGATTGTATGAACGACGGCCCCCATTCCCTCCCCCGCAATTTGTTGAGTTCGCTGTTCCATCCCTGGACCTGGCGGATGGCCTGGCGGGACAGCCGGTCGCAACGCGGGCGGTTGGTGATTTTCTCGCTGGCGATCGTTTCCGGGATCGCGGCACTGGTGGCGATCCACTCGCTCAAGGCGAGCGTGCAGGCGGGGATCGAAACGCAGGCCAAGGCGCTGCTCGGGTCCGACTTGCAGATCTCGTCGCGGCGGCCGGTCGCGCCGGAGGACTTCGCGCGGCTGTCGTCGATGGCGCGCAACATCAGCCGCGAGACGACCTTTCCCTCGATGGTGAAATTCCTGCCCGGCGGCGGCGCGCGGCTGGTGCAGGTGCGGGGAATCGAGGGCGGCTATCCGTTTTACGGGACGGTCGAGACCACGCCGGCCGACGCCTGGCAGCGGCTGAAGTCGGAGCCGGGCATCCTGTTGGAGCCGGCCTTGCTCGACCAGTTCAAGGCGAAGGTGGGCGACGAGGTGGAGCTGGGCGGGCTGCGCTTGAAGATCCTCGGCGCGGTGGACAAACCGGCGCCGCGCGGCAGCCGTTTCAGCGGCTTCGCGCCGGAGGCCTACGTGCGGCTGGCGGATGTCGAAGCCAGCGGCTTGCTCGGTGCCAACAGCATGAGCAACCACCAGCTCCACCTGGAAATCCCGGGCGGTCCGGCGTCGAAGGAGCTGAAGGACCAGGTCCGCGCCGACTTCAAGGACGACGGCGGCTGGCGATTGGAAACGCCCGATGACCGGCGCGAGAACCTCGGCGACGCGTTGGAGAACTTCCAACGCTTTCTCGGGCTGCTGGCCCTCGCGTCGCTGGTGCTGGGCGCGATCGGGGTGGCGGGGGCGGTGCATTCGCATGTGAAGCGGCGGGTGCCGACGATCGCGATCCTGCGCTGCCTCGGCTGTCCGGCGCACCTGGCCGCCGCGGTCTTCGTGGTGCAGGCCGGGGTGTTGGGGCTGTTCGGGGCGCTGTTAGGCGCGGCGCTGGGGATCGCCCTGCAAACCGGGACGCTGGCCTTTTTCAAAGACAGCCTGCCGATCTCGGTCGCACCGTCGCCGGAGTGGAAAGTCGTCGCGCAGACCACCGCCGCCGGCTTCGCGGTGTGCTGCGGCTTCGCGCTGATCCCGCTTTTGAAAATCCGGAGGGTCTCCCCGGCGGCCACCTTGCGCGGTGGCGCGACCCTGGAAGGCGGCGTGCTGCGCGCCTTGCCGGTTTACGCGCTGCTCGGCGGCCTGCTGGTGCTGCTGGCCTTGACCAACGACCCCGATTGGAAGCGCGCGCTGTCGCTGGTCGGCGGGCTGCTGGTCGCCTTCGCGGTGCTGGCCGGAGTCGCGCGCGGGCTGATGTTCCTC
>CAMCYK010000125.1 GCA_945883695.1 Akkermansia muciniphila
ACGCCCGCCGTCAGGCTGTCGCCTTCCTTCGCCAGAAGGACATCGCCAAGAAGCTGTTCGACGAAGTCGCCCCGCTGTCGAAAGACCGCCCGGGAGGCTACTGCCGGATCACCAAGCTCGGCGCCCGGATGACCGACTCCGCCGCGATGGCCATCATCGAGTGGGTCGACCAACCGGAGGAAACCGAAGCCGTGGACACCGAAGCAACCGCGGCCGCCGAGCCGGTGGCTGCTGAGGAAGCGGCCGCCGCCGAGGAGGCCAAGCCCGCCAAGAAGAAGGCGACCAAGAACGCCAAGGAAGAAGTCGCCGAAGCCGAGTAATCGGTTTCACGATCCAACGATTCCGAAAACACCCGCCGGAGTGATCCGGCGGGTGTTTTTTTGGGGGGCTCCTCAGCCGTCTTCTTCTACAGGATTCCGGTCAGCTTCCGGCGAGGTCAACAGGACTCCTTGCTCCGTGACTTCGACCCGCATGCCGTTGTCGCTGGCGATCCGCTTGAGGAGCTTCCATGCGGAGATGTTCTCGGCCTCGAAGTCGTGGCCGAGGTAGCTGATGTCAGCGTGAACTCCTACCGGTAAATCGGGATTCCGTGGCCGTTTGACGCGAAACGAAAGTCCGCCGGCCGGTTCTGGATCTGACTCCGTGACCCGGAGGCTCAAGAAGGCGATGGCTTCCTCTGCACTCGTCTTTTCGAAGCTGACCACGGGAATGATGATGGCTTCAAGCTTTTCGCGGACAGCCCTGGTTCGTGCAGTCTCAAGCTCACGGGGTCGTTTGGAGGGAAGCGGTGAAGGAGATGCCTGAGGGGAAATCGTTGAACCGCCGTGGCCCGTTCCGCTTCTTCCTTGGTCCTCATCGTTAGAGGTTGTCGCCATCGGTCGGCGACATCGATCCGCCAGAAAGGCGATCCCGGTCAGGGATCCACAGAGAGCCAGGATGAGCGGCCATGGTTTGGCGTTCACTGGTTCCGAACATGACGTTTTCCGTGCGAACGGGCAAATCCATTCAGCAATCCGCCGCCGTCGAGTTCCGCAGCGGTCGCCAGGTAGGGACGACGCGCCCTCGCTCGTCCGCGAAGCGACGGGAGGGCCGGTTCACTCCTTCGAGGTGAAGTGGGCTTGTTAGGGACCGTTCCCTCCTTCGCCGAGCCTACGGAGGGCAGGCCGGTCGGCCGAGGGCGTCCGACCCTACCGCCTGCGGCCTGCGGGGATCGGGCCGTTCTCAATAATCCGCCACCGGCGAGTTCGGCAGCGTGGCGCCGGCTTCGGGAACCTTCGCGGCCAGTTCGGCGATCTCCACGCCGAGCTTCTCCCACTTCGCGGGATCCCATTTGGGCGGAGGCTGGAACTTCTTGCGGAATCGTTCCAATCGCTTCCCGGCATCGGCGACGAGGATCGGGGAGATCTTGCCGAGCCGCTTGGCGGCGTCCTCCGCGCGCTCGGTGCGATGGCAGATCATCGCGAGGTCGTTGCCGGCTTCGATCGCGGCGACGACGTCCGTGTTGTCGGGGTAGCGGTCGGCGATGGCCCCCATGTCGAGGTCGTCGGTGAGGACAAGGTGATGGTCGAAGCCGAGCTGGTCGCGGAGGAAGCGGGTGACGATCCGCTTCGAGAGCGATGCCGGCCGCTCGGGATCGATGGCCGGGAACAAAACGTGCGCCAGCATCACGGCATCGAGCTCCGGCATCAGCGCGGTGTAGGGGATGATGTCTTCCTTCAAGAGGTCGGTGATCGTCGCGTCGCTGCTTGGCAGGTCGAAGTGCGGATCGGACAGCGCGCGTCCGCCGGCCGGGAAGTGCTTGGCGCAGGAAAGGATGCCGCGTTTGCGCAGCCAGCGGTTCCACTGGCCGGCGTGGTCGATCACCCGCTGCGGGTCGCGGCCCCAGCAGCGGCCGCGGAGGGAATTCTGGAGCTCCGGATGGTGGTCGAGGTCGAGCACCGGGGCGAAGTCGAGGTTGAACCCGAGCAGCCGCAGCTGGTCGCCGGTCAGCACGCCGGCCCGCGCGCTCAGGAGGGCGTCGCCTTTCGCGGCGAACGCATTGGCCGAGGGCAGGGAGGGGGCGATCTCCTTGGTCCGGGTGACGCGGCCGCCTTCCTGGTCGATCGCGAGGATCGGCTCTTCGCGGGTGAGGGTCCGCAGTTCATCGGTGAGGCGGCGCGTCTGTTCCGCCGAGACGATGTTCCGGCCGAACAGGATGAAGCCGGCCGGCTGGAGCTTGCGGAACATTTCCGCCTCGTCCGGGGCGATCTCCGGACCGCGGACGCCGAGCAGGAGCAGGTGGCCGTTCATGGGCGCAGTGTGAAGCGGGAGCCGCCGGTGAAAAGCCGGATCACTCGGCCGCCGCGACCTTCAGGTCGGTGAAGCGGGCGTGGGTATCGACCACCCGCAGCCCGACGCTGCCGCGCGGGTGGTCGGCATCGCGGGCCTGGAGCACTTCCTTGCCGTCGACCGACACGTGGAAGCGGTCGCCGCGGGCACGGACGGCGAGGACCAGCGGGCGGTCCTTGTCGACGGCCAGATCGGCGCGGGCGATTTCCTGCCATGTCTTGCCGTCGGTCTTGCCGAACACCACGCGCTTTTCGTCCGGCAGGACCCCGGCGAAGTAGCCGTGCTGGGCATCGTAGCCGACGGCGGGCCGGGTCGCGCGGACCAGCAGGCCGGCGTCGCGGCCGCCTTTGACGAAGCGGATCGTCACCGCGGCGTCGAGATCCGCGAAGTCGCCGCCGTCGAGCACCAGTTTTTCACCGCTGCGGTGGTCGTTCACCGGGTGGGCGGGGACGGTGCCGAGATGGACGCCGTCCTTTTCCGTCGCGAGGAACTGCTGGTGGCCGTAGTACGAGAAGTCTCGTAGATCGGCCGGATCCCGCAAGGCGCGGGCGAGGGGCAGCGCCGGGGCGGGGACCGTCTCGCCTTTCGGCCGCGGGATCGCCCGGCCCGCCTGGACCGGCGTGCCGAAGTCCGGAAAGCCGTCCGCTTTGAAATCCAGCGGCTGCAGGTAAACCGCGCGCCGCCAGCCGTCGCGGGCATCGATCTTGGCGTGGAAGACGTGCCACATCTCCGATCCGTCGGGCGAGGGGACGAAGGTGCTGTGGCCGACGCCGATGGTCTTGCCGCCGGACGTGAAGACCGGCTCGGGGTGCTTGGTCCACGACGCGGGGTCGAGCGGGTCGGGACCGGTAAGCTCCAGCAGGCCGAGTTTGTAAGTGTCCTTCCACGACGCGCCGCAGGAGTAAGTGACGAAGGTGCGGCCACCGCGCTTCAGCACCTGCGGACCTTCGTTCAGGCCGCGCGACTCCGCATTCTCCTCGGTGCGCTCCCAGAGGTGGGTCGCGTTGTCGACGAGCAGCGTGCGCGGCGCGGCCAGCTTGAGCGGGCTGGCCATCGGGGCGATGTAGAGGAACTGCCGGTCGGTGCCCGGCTTGTCCCAGCCGGACCAGAGGGCGTAGCGTTTGCCTTCGTGTTCGAGGACGGTCATGTCGATCGCCCAAATATTCGGCGACTTGCCGTCCGCGCCCTCGCCGGTCGCGAAGGGCCCGTGGAGCTGATAGGGCCCGAGCGGATCCGCGCTGGCGGACTCGAGCGCGTAGGCAAGGTGGTTCTCGTTCCGGCCGTCGGAAGCGGCGAGATAGATGTACCATTTCCCGTCGAGATGGTGCATTTCCGGGGCCCACACCTCGCGCGAGAAGGGTCCGCTTTCCGGTGCCTGCCAGACGACGTGGCGGGTGCCGATCGAGGTCAGCCGGTCGGAGGTCCAGACCGAAATCCCGCGGTTCCCCTCCGAGAAGCACCAGAGATACTGGTCCCCATGCCGCGTCACCCACGGGTCCGCGCCTTCGGCGATCGGATTGGCGAACGCGGGCTCCCGCGCGACGAGAGGACTGGCAACGAGAATGCCGAGGGCCGCGGCAGCGGAAAATGACTTCATGCCGGGACGCTAGGGGCGGGTCGGGCGGGTGCCAGCCGCAACTTTGTCCGCGCCGCCCCGGGAATCCGCGCGATGGCCGGGCGGGTCACTGCTGGCGCTGCTGGAACTCCTGCATGCGGCTCTGCACGCGCTGGCTCACGTTTTCCGGCAAGGCGTTGCCGTTGATCCAAGTCGACGCGGCGTTGAAGTCGCGGCGCAGCCAGCCGTCGAGCATGCGGCCGTACATCTGTTCCTGTTCGCGCGGGTCGGCGATCTTGCCGATGTAGCTCGCGGCGACGTCCGGTGCCTCGCCGAAGGAGTGCCAGACGAACTGCTGGTAAACCCGGTCGTTGGCGTCGGCCGCGTTGGCGTCGAGGAAATCCGCGGCCGCCCGCGGGTCTTGCATCGCCATGCTGTTGGCCACGCCGCGCAGGGCGTTCGAGCGGACATCGCCTGAGGGCAAGGTCTTGTAGTAGGCGATCGCGGAGTCCTTGTCGCTTTCCATCCAGGTCGAGATCACGTTGTCCATCGAGCGGCTCGCGGCCTCGCCCGGATTGCGCGCCAGCCAGTCGGCGGTGCCGGCGGGATCCTTGGCCGCCATCGCCTCCGCCACCCGGCCGATCGCGCCCTGCTTCAGAGCGTCGTCGGTGATCCCTTCGGCCCACGCCTTGGCGGCGTCGGGGCCTTGGGCGAGAATGCTCGGCAACAAGGCTCCGAGGGCCTCGCCGCGTTCTTCCGAGTAGGGCATCGCGGCGAGCAACTGCGACGCGCGCGCCGGATCGGTGGCGGCGAGTCCCTGGATGATTCCGATCATCCACGGATTGCCTTCGCCTTCCTCGGCCTCGTGGTTCTGTTCGGCCCATTGGATGGCACCGGCCGGGTCGTAGGCCGCCCAGGTGCTGAGGATGGTGGTGCGGGCGAAGCGGTTGCCGGTGTTCGCCTGGGCGTAGGCGAGGGCCTGGAGCGGATCCTTCTTGCCCCAGGCGCTGAGCAGCATGGCGTATTCCGTCATGCGGGAATCGGTCATGCCGAGCCCGCGGAAGGAGGCCACCACCGACTCGAATTCCGACGGATCGATCGAATTGACGAAATCCAGCCACGCCTTGGTCCGCTCGAGCGGGTCGGTCGTGCGCATCAGCTCTTCCATTTTCGCGAGGGCTTCCGCGCCACGGGCGGTCTTCTCACGGGTGCCCGCCGTGCGATCGGCCAAACGACGGGGCGCTCCCGCCCCGTCCTCAGATGCCGCCCCGCCGCGCGAAGCGAGCTTGGACGGGAGCGCGGCGTCGCCGCCGGTGCCGGAACCGGCCGCGCTGGCGTCGGGGGCGGTGAGGCGGCCGGCGAAGAAGGCTCCGGCGCTGGCCACGGCAAGGGCGCCGGCCATGGTGAGAGTGCGATTGTTGATGCTCATCGGAAGAGTGCGGATAAAGCGTCGCGGAAGCTGCGATTCGTTGATGGATGTCAGGAATCAGGCGGGAAACCGCTGATTTCAAGGGGGAACTTGCGGGTGAGGTCCCGGCGGCCGGATTTTCAATCGGGCCGGGTCCGCGGCGGATGGACGATGATCCGCGCTTCCGGATTGTCCCGGAGGTAGGCGAAAGCCCAGCCGATCAAGACCGACAAACGGTTGCGGAACCCGATCAGGAAGGCGATGTGGATGAACAGCCAGGCGAACCAGGCCGGCAAGCCGCGCAGCTTCATCTTGCCGGCCTTCACCACCGCGTGGTTTTTGCCGATGATCGCCATGATCCCCTTGTCCAGATAGCGGAAGCGCGCCCTCAGCTGGTGCTTGCGCTCCGCGTTGCGGGTGCCCTCGAGCCGCTTCTCCTCCTGCAGCAGCTTGGCGACATGGCGCCCCATCTGGGTCGCGGCGGGGGCGACGCCGGGCACCGGCCGGTCGTCGCGGTCATTCATCCGCACCAGATCGCCGGCGACAAAAATGTCGGGCAGTCCCGGCAGCGAGAGGTCGGCCAGCGGTGTCACCCGCCCGCCGCGGTCGGCCAGCGGCACGCCGAGCAGGGCGGTCAGCGGCTGGGCCTCCACCCCCGCCGCCCAGATGATCGCCCGCGACTCCAACAAACTGCCGTCGGTGAAGTGCAGGGCGCCGGCCCGGACATCGTCGACCCGCATCCCGGTCCACACCTCGACCCCCAGTTTTTTCAAGCGCTGCCGGGCATACTCGCTCTGGTCCTCATCGAAGGCCTCGAGCACCCGGGCCGATCCCTCGATCAGCACGACGCGGAGCTTCGAGGTGTCGATCCGCCGGAAATTCGTCCGCAGCGAGCGGTGGATGAGGTCGGCGAAGGCACCGGACAGCTCGACCCCGGTCGGCCCGCCGCCGACGATCGCGACCGTCATCAGGCGGGTCCGCTCGGCCTCGTCGGTCGTGAGTTCGGCCTGCTCGAGGTTCGACAGCACCGTGCGGCGGATCGCCTGGGCGTCCGCCAGCGATTTCAAGCCCATGGTGTGCGGCTCCCAATCCTTTTTGCCGAAAAACGAGGTGCGCGCCCCGGCCGCGAGCAACAGGTAGTCGAACTCATAGCGGGTCCCCGAACTGCCGCGGGCGGACTTCGCGACCGGATCGAGGCTGGTGATCTCGTCCATCAGCACGGTCACGTTCGGCGCGTCGGCGAGGATCTGGCGGATCGACCGTGCGATGTCCGGTGCCGCCAGCGAGGCGGTGGCGACCTGATAAAGCAGCGGCTGGAACAGGTGGTGGTTGGTCCGGTCGACCAGAGTCACCGCGAAACGGGGGTCGCCGGCCAGGGTGCGCGCGCATTCCAGACCCGCGAAGCCTCCGCCGATGATCAGGACGCGGCTCGCTGGCACGGAAGAAACAGGCATGGTTGCAGCTTCGCAGAGCCCGGGCGGAATACAAAGGGGCTTGTGAAAATTTTCACAAGCTCGGCACCACGAGCCCGTCGTCCCGGGGGAGCCCTTTCATTTGAACCACCACGAAGCGGAATGATTTCCGCCTTTTTCCGTCTGTTATCCATCCTTCTGCGTCTTGGTGTATTGACAATGGGACTACAAGATGGACTTCTTTCGCGGTCCGAATACTCGTTCCCCGCCGCGATTCTCGAGTGCGGCGGAGCGCGATGCTTCCGGGCACTCCAAAGGATTCCGGTCTGCCTTTTGCCATTGGTGGCCATCCGGAACCCCGCGTCAATTTCACCCTGAAAACTCCGGCCATGAAAACCTCGTCTTGCCCCAGAGCCGTCCCGCGGCGGCATCACCGCGGCTTCGCGCTTGTCATCACCCTGACGCTGATGGTCCTGCTCACCATGGTGGCGGTGGGCTTGCTGACCTTGTCGTCGATCACCCTGCGCGCGTCCGGCCAAGGGGAATCGATGGCCTTGGCCCGCGCCAACGCGCGGTTGGCGCTGATGCTCGCGCTGGGAGAACTGCAGAAGCATGCCGGTCCCGACAAGGTGGTCACCGCGCCGTGCGAGATCGTCCGCGACAAGCCGCGGCTGCCCCGTTTGACCGGAGTCTGGGATTCCTGGGACGCCATCACTTCCAGCGCCACCGCCAGCCCGGATTACACGGGCAAGAAGCGCGAGTTGTTCCGCACCTGGCTGGTTTCGGATTCCGATCCCGCGGCGGTGAGGGAGCGCGACTACGACGGCCCCGAGGGCGAGACCATCCGTCTGGTGGGCCCCGGCACGCTGGGGATCGAATCGCCGGATCCCGCGGACATGGTGCTGGCGGGCAAGGTCCCGGTGGCACGCGGGGACGAGCCGGAAGGGGCCTTCGCGTGGCACGTCTCGGATGAGTCCGTGAAGGCGCGGATCAACGCCTACCGCGACCCGTCCCAGGGGCAGCAGCCCTGGCAGAAATCCGCGTTGCTGGCCGGCCACCGGCCGGATCCCGCCGCGATGAGCGCCGCCGATGGCACCCGCCTGACCTTCCTCCCCGGCGATGACACTGCCGGCGACTATGAAAAGGCCCGCGAACTGGCGGGGAAACTCACCAGCTTCGATCAGATCGAGCTGTTGCCGGACGGCAAGCCGATCGGCCGGTTCCGGCACCAGGTGACCCCGCATTCATACGGACTGCTCACCAACGTGCGCGAAGGAGGCCTCAAGCAGGATCTGAGTTCGATGTTCGAGATGTCGCCCACGTCGCTTCCCAAGCCGTATGACGGGGCTAACGCCAAGCTCTACGAAACCACCCACCGGATCACCGGCACCTCCGATCCCTATTGGTCCACCCTCAAGGGTTACTACGACGTTGCCAAGGAGGCGTCGATGAAGGCCGCCTCGCCGGTTTACTACAAGGCGCCGCAGGAAGCCGTGACCCTCACCACCGGGGGACGGAGCACCGGCGTTCCGAAGAAATTCTATGCGGCACCGGTGATCGCCCGGGTGGAAATGTTGTTCTCGGTGGTGGTGCGGGAATCCCATGGCCCGTGGTCCGCCGCCAGCACCGGTCTGGGCCAGCACACCCGGATGATCCACCTCCTCTACGCGCCGATCGTCACCCTGCACAACCCTTACAACGTCAGTCTCAAATTCGACAAACTCGACCTCGACATCAACGGCATTCCGCTCGCCTTCAACTTCGTCGTCAACGGCCAGCCGCAGAACCGGGAGCCGGTATCCTACAACCGGATGTACGTGAACCTCGCGGACCGCACCGCCAAGGCCTTCATGCTCACGATTTCCAATTGGCGGGACTTCGGGTCGGGCGCTCCGTCGCCGATCACCATGCGGCCGGGCCAGAGCCTGGTCTGCGGCCCCTACATCGATGGCAACGTCGTTTTCGGCAACTCCGGCGGCGAAGGGTCCCAGGTATTCTTCGACTATAGCAACAACCTCACGGGCAACCAAAATGCCCGCGCCAAATGCAAACCCGGCTTCCTCGGCCGCCAGGTGTCGTTCGACATCGACTGGCTCACTCCGGACAACGCTCCCTTTTCCACGGATGGCAACCGGGGCGTGCTGATCGTCAAGCCCGACGACCGCTTCTACATCGAATACAAGATGAAGCCGAATTCCAATGACAACGGCAGCGCGACGACCGACAAGATGACCGTCTCGGCGAAGCTGACGTCGCAAGGCCGGGAGCTGGAGATCGGCGGGCTTCAATTCGATTACGACACGAGGTCGATCGGCAAGCGCTACCCCACCACCTACCGCTATCCGGATGCCCGCAGCGTGCCCAGCGACCTGCTGGTCGAAAACCTGTGGGAGCCCAACATGACGCCGATCAAGAACCACGCGAAGGTGAAATCGTTCGCCCTGCTCACCGCGCGCGCCCGCACCGCCAACGGCGGGGTGTATGACAGCGGCAGCCGCGACAAGATGGCCAACGGCGAAAACCTGCTTCATGACGGCAGCCTGGCGGGCCAGCCCCTGCTGCACCACAATCCGGCGAGAACCCCGACCGTGGTCGATCTCAAGCGAGATCTGCCCGGCCGCTACTCGCACGAGCTCAATCTGGATCCGCTCAAGGGCAACGTGGATGACCGGTTCGACATCGACGCTTCCAACCGCGGCTATCTGCTGACGGCGAACAAGAAGCTGCAGGGGATCAAGTCCGGCAGTTATCTGGAACTGCCGACCGGGCCGCTGCAGACCATCGCCGACTTCCGCCGCTCCAACGCGCTCACCTCGTCGCTGCTGCCCAATTTCGTGCAACCGGTGGCCAACTCCTACCCGTCGCCCCTGATCGCTCCCGACCGCTTCATCCAGAGCGGGGTGGTGTCCTATCCCTTGCTCGACCACTCGGTGCTGGCGAACCACGCGCTCTACGACCGCTTCTACTTCTCGACCTTCGCCAACTACGACGCTGGCAACACGCCGGACAAGGTTTTCACCGGCTTCATGGACGGCTCCCAGCGGCTCGCCGCCCAGTCGTTCGAGCCCTACCTGCCGGGCGGGGAAACCCTCGACCAGGCCAAAGGCGAGCTGTTCAACGGCGCGCGCCCGACGGACAGCGCCTACCAGCGGGTTGCCGGATATCAATTGGTGCGGACCCCGTTCAACGTCAACTCGACCGACGTCCAGGCGTGGAAAGCGGTGCTCTCCGCGATGAGCGGGGACACCGTGCAACTGCTGTGGGCGACCACCGCGGCGCGCGGCGAGAAAACCGGTGACTTCACCCCGATGCTGCCGATGTCACTGGTCAACGGCGGCGTGGTCGGCCGCTACGACAACAACGCCGACTCCCGCAATATCGACAACGCCCTGACCAACGACTTCAACGGCCACCAACAGCTCCAACCCGAGCAACTGGAGCTGCTCGCGACCAAGATCGTCGACGAGGTGCGGAAGCGCGGGCCCTTCCTCTCGATGTCCGAATTCGTCAACCGCCAGATCGGCAGCGCCGCCGGGCAGCCGATGGCGGGTGCCCTGCAGACCGCGATCGACGAGGCGCGGATCAACGACAGCTTCCTCGCCGGGTCGGTGGTTCCGGTGCGCGAGGCCGATGTCGCGGATACCGACACCTATGGTTTCCCGAACCCCCGGGCGGCGCTCGGCAATCCCGCCGCCGGGGCACCGGGCTGGCTGAGCCAAGGCGACCTGATGCGCGTGCTGGAGCCCGGTGCCACCGTCCGCGGCGACACATTCGTGATCCGCACCTGCGGCGAGGCCTTCGGCAAGGACGGCAAAGTGGTGGCACGCGCCTATGCCGAGGCGGTCGTCCAGCGCGTTCCGGACTTCATCAACCCGGCGGACCAGCCGTCGATCAATGTCTGGGACCCTTCCGTCACCGCCGGTGGCGAAGACAACAAGCGCTTCGGAAGACGGATCAACATCGTCTCTTTCCGCTGGCTCTCCCCGCAGGAGATTTAATATCCAATCCGCCCGATGACCCGCTTGTTCGCCTTTCTCGCCTCCATCGCCTGCTGCCTGAGCGCCGCGGCGCAGGAGGCGCCCGCCGCGTCGAAGCTCCGCCTGCGTGCGGTGCTTCACAATCCGCTCAGCCCCCATGCCGAACTCTACGTCCGCGACCAGACCGGCACCCTGGTGCGCCTCTATCTGGCGCTCGAGGGTCTCACCGAGGCGCAGAACGTTTCCCTGACCGGCGGGGCGCTGCAGTTGTATACCTCCAACACGATCAATCCGGCCAAGCCGCTCGAGAATCTGGCCGCCACGGTGGCGGTGCCGGCGGACGTCAAGCGGGCGATCGTCTTCATCTTCCCGGCTGCCGCCGGCGCCAAGCCTCCGTACCGGATGATGGTCATCAACGACGGCGCGGCCGCCTTCCCGAAGGCCGAGACCCGGGTGCTCAACCTGACCAATCTGGAACTTGCCATGAAGGCCGGCGAGCATTCCGTCAAACTGCCGGCGTCCAAGGTGAGCACCGTGCCGAAGGTCACCCGGCGCAACGATCTCAACCAGGCCCAGACCGAGTTTTACCGCAAGGGCAAGGCCGCGAACGAATGGCTGCTGCTGGCCGAGCGCCCGATGCAGTTCACCGACGGGATCCGCAACCTCATCCTGGTCTATCAGATGCCCAACGTCGAGGAACCGCAGTTGCGCACCCTCGTCGATACCGACCTGCCCTGAGCGGGGAGTCATCCTGCCGCTCTCCCTTCACGCCCTCCGTGCCGAGGATCCCCGTGGCGGTTGGCGCAACGGGGCGTCTACTGGACCGCGGATCTTCAGTCCGCGTCACGGGTCCGGCGGATTTCGAGCGGACTAAAGATCCGCGGTCCAGTACACGGCTGGGGACGCGATGAGGCCCGGATTTTCCGGTGAGTCCCCGAATCCCGGATTAAATCAATCGTTTGACAGCGCGGGGAGGCCGCACAAACCTTCCCCTGAGATGAGCGCCGTCGCAGGAGATTCGAAAGTGGCAACCAAGCAGCGATTGATCGAAGCGGCGGAGGCCTTGTTCGCGGACGAGGGATTTGACCGCGTGTCGGTCCGCGACATCACGACCAAGGCCGGGGCCAACGTGGCGGCGGTGAACTATCATTTCGGCAGCCGCGAGGGACTGGTGGCGGTGGTGCTGACCCGCTACATCAATCCGGTGAACGAGGAGCGGCTGGCGCGGCTCGACATCCTCGAGCGGCGGGTCGCCGGGAAGCCGTTGCCGGTGGAGGAAATTCTCGACGCCTTCGTGCGTCCCTTCGCGACCCAGGTCCGTCGCTCCGAGCTCTCGGAAAAGCTCTTCTTCAAGCTGATGGGCCGGATGTTCGGACAGCAGGGATGCGATCTGCCGCCGGTGGTCGAGAACGGGTTCATCACGATGCTCAACCGATTCCACAAGGCGCTGGCCAAAGCCTTGCCGGGCCTCGCCGCCGAGGATGTCTGGTGGCGGATCCACCTGATGGCCGGCGCGATGATCCACACGATGGCCCATGCGGAATCGCTCCAGCGCTTTTCGGGGGGGGACTCGGGAAATCCGACCCTCGAGCAGACGCTGTCCCGCTTCATCCGCTTCGCCGCGGCCGGCATGCGGCAGGGTGCCGACGAAGCACCGGACGACGTGAAGCCGAAGGGCCCGCAGGTCGAGTTCCCGTTCTAACAAACGCCCGCATGAATTTCACCCGTGCGGGCGTACTCGCGGTGGCGTGGCTGGCGGGCGGCTGTGCCTTGGAATCGCCGGCCTCGCGCGGCGGTGAAGCGGGGGAGGTTCCCGCCGCCTGGTCCGCCACCCGGGAGGCCAAGGCCGGCGTCGATCACCACTGGGTCCGCGGGATCGGCGGGCCGCCGCTCGCCTCGCTGGTGGCCGAGGCGGTGGCGGCCAATCCCGACCTGAAAGCGTCCGCGGCGCGGGTGGACCAAGCGGCGGCGCTGGCGAAAGTCGCCGGGGCGGACCGCCTGCCGGCCTTGGGAGCCGGCACCCAGGCGGGTCGCCGGAAGCAGAATTTCATCGGCTTTCCCGGCGGCGGTGGCAGCTCGACCAACAACAGCTTCGGAGTCTCGCTGGAAGCGGCGTGGGAGCTCGACGTCTGGGGCAAGCTCAAGGCCGGCACCGAGGCGGCGATCGCCGACGCCCAGGCCCAGCGGCAGGTTTACGAAGGGGCGCGGGTGTCGCTGGCCGCCCAGGTGTCGAAGGCCTGGCTGGCGGTCGCGGAGGCGAACGAACAGCTCGCCCTGGCGGAACGCGCGGTGAAGTCGCGGCAGGAGTCGGAAGACGCGGTGCGCAGCCGCTTCGAGGGCGCGCTGGAGGCGGAAGGCGGCTCCGCCGCGCAGGTGCGGCTCAGCCAGTCGGACCTCGCCAGCTCGCGTGCCGCGCTCGAGGCCCGCCGCGGCGACCGCGAGCAGGCGCTGCGGCAACTGGAGCTATTGTTAGGCCGCTATCCGGCGGCGCGGGTCCGCGAGGTCGAGCGGCTGCCCGCGATGCCGCCGCCGCCGCCGGTCGGCTTGCCGTCGGAACTCCTGCTGCGGCGGCCGGACATCCTCGCCGCGGAGCGCCAGCTGGCGGCGGCCGGCCGCCGGCTCGACCAGGCGGAAAAGGCGCGCTTCCCCGAGCTGAGCCTCACCGGCAGCCTCGGCACCGCCACCGACCAGTTGGGCGACCTGCTCAGCAGCGGTTTCGGCGTGTGGTCGCTCGGCGGCAGCCTGTCGCAGCCGATTTTCCAAGGTGGCCGCATCGAGGGCGGAATCGAGAGCGCCGCCGCGGTCGACCGCGAGTCCGTGGCGAATCTCCAGCGGGTGGTGCTGGGCGCTTTCGGCGAGGTCGAGCAGGCCTTGTCGTCGGAGCTTTTCCTCCAGCGCCGCGAGCAGGAGACGAGCTCCGCGGCCGCGCTCGCCAAGGAAGCCTCCGAGCGCGCCGCCGAGGAATTCCGGGGCGGCACCGGAGATGTGCTGACCTATCTCGCCGCCCAGCAGCGCGAGATCGACACCGCCGCCCAGGTGGTCGCGTTGCGCCGCCTGCGGCTCGCCAACCGCGTCGACCTCCACCTCGCCCTCGGCGGGGATTTCACTCTCTAACACCAGCAGCCCCATGGAAACGGAACGGAAGTCGGAGTTACGCGCGGTGAGTTCCTTCGTGATCGCCCTGGGCATCCTCGCCAGCGCCGCGTTCGGGGCCATCCTGCTGGTGACCAACGCCCGCAAGGCGAAGCAGGTGGAGACACCCCGCGCGATCGCGACGGTCCTCACCTTCACCGCGAGGAAGGGCTCCCACGCGGTGACCCTCGAAAGCCAGGGCGTGGTCGAAAGCCGCCGCGAGACGAAACTCGCCAGCGAGGTCGCCGGCCGGGTCACGGAGATCTCGCCGAACCTGAAGCGCGGCGGGATCGTGGCCGAAGGCGAGGTGCTGCTGCAGATCGATGCCGCCGACTACCGCGCCGCGCTGGCCCGCGCCGGGGCGGCGCGGGCCGATGCCGAACTGGCGCTCGTCCAGGAGGAAGCGCGGGCCGCCCAGGCGAAGCGCGACTGGGAACAACTCGGCCGCGGCGAGGCGACGCCGCTGGTCCTGCGCGAACCGCAACTCGCCAGCATCCGGGCCGCGCTGGAGTCGGCGGAGGCGGAGGTCGAGCGCGCCGCGCGCGATGTCGAACGCAGCACGGTCCGCGCGCCCTTTGCCGCCCGCGTCCGCCAGGCACCGGTCGAGGTCGGCGTGGTGCTCGCACCCGGCGGCTTGGTGGCGGAGCTTTATTCGGCGGAAGATCTGGAGGTGCGGATGCCGCTTTCGCTGGAGGATTTCGGCTTTCTCGGCGACGAGAGCCGCACCGGTATCAAGCTCCGCGGCAGCATCGGCGGGGAAGAACTCGAGTGGCCGGCCGAGGTCGCGCGGATCGATGGCGAGGTGGACCGCCGCACGCTCTCGGCTTACGTCACCTTGAAAGTGCTGCCCTCCGACGGCGCGCGCCGCTTTCCACCGGTCGGATTGTTCGTCCGTGCGGCGGTGAAGGGGAAAGTGCTGTCCGATGTCAGCGAGATCCCGCGGACGGCACTGCGCGGCGAGGACGAAGTGATCCTGGTCGATGCCGATCAACGCCTCGACTTCCGCCGGATCGAGGTGGTCCGCAGCACCGGCCGGACCCTGATCGTTGCAAAGGGAATCGAGGACGGCGACCGGCTCTGCCTGACCCGGCTCAATGCCCCGGTGAAGGGGATGGAAGTCCTCGTCGAAGAGCCCGCCGAACCCGCCGCGGATTGACCCATGGAACGCGCGATCGAATGGTTCAGCCGCAATCACGTGGCGGGGAATTTCCTGATGCTGGCGGTGATGCTCGCCGGCTTCACGACCTGGTTCACGCTCAAGAAGGAGATCTTCCCCGAGACGTCGGTCGACGCGCTGGTGGTGCGGATTCCCTATCCGAACGCGACACCGGAGGAAGTCGAGCGCGGGGTCTGCGTGCCGGTGGAAGAAGCGGTCGCCGACCTCGCCGGCATCAAGAAGCTGCGCTCGAGCTCCAGCCAGAACGTCGGCGTGGTGACCGTGGAAGTGGAAACCGGCCACGATGTGCGCGACGTGATGAGCGACGTGAAGTCGCGCGTCGACGCGATCGACAACTTCCCCGAGGAAGCGGAGAAGCCGGTGCTCGAGGAGATCCTGATCAAGGCCCCGGTGATGAGCCTGACGGTGGTCGCGGACACCGACGAGGCGACCTTGCGCAAGCTCGCCGAGCAGGTGCGCGACGACCTGCTGACCTATCAGGTGCCGCCGCCGGACAATGTCGGCGACTTCCTGTCCCAGGCGATCCGCGGCAAGCCGCGGATCTCGCAGGTGCAAATCGCCGGGGTGCGCCCCTACGAGATTTCGATCGAGGTGTCGGAAGACAAGTTGCGCAAGCTGGGCCTGACCCTGGCCCAGATCGCCGACGCGGTGCGGCGCAGCTCGATCGACCTGCCGGGCGGTTCGGTCCGCACCGAAGGCGGCGAGATCATCCTCCGCTCGCTCGGCAAACGCTACCGGGCGGACGAATTCCGCGACATCGTCGTCAGCACCCGGCCCGACGGCTCGGTGGTGGTGCTGGCCGACGTCGCGGAGATCCGGGACGCTTTCGAGGACATCGACCTGAGCAGCCGCTTCGACGGCGGCGACGCGGTGGTGGTGAACATTTTCCGCGTCGGCAACGAGGACACGCTGGCCCTCTCCGGCATGGTGAAGCGCTACGTCGCGGAGTCACCGAAGCGCCTGCCGGATGGCGTCGCGCTGTCGGTGTGGAACGACCAGAGCGTCTATCTCCAGGGCCGTCTCGACTTGCTCAAGAAGAACGCCGTCGCGGGTCTGCTGCTGGTGCTGCTGGTGCTGGCGATGTTCCTGCGGCCGTCGCTCGCCTTCCTGGTCGCGCTGGGCATCCCGCTGTCCTTCGCGGGGGGGATCTGGTTGATGCCGATGCTCGGGATCTCGATCAACATGATCTCGCTGTTCGCCTTCATCCTGGTGCTCGGGATCGTGGTCGACGACGCGATCGTCACCGGCGAGAACGTCTACACCCGGATCCAGGCCGGCGAGCATCCGCGGATCGCTGCGGTCAAGGGGACCCAAGAGGTGAGCGTGGTCGTGGTCTTCGGCGTGCTGACCACGGTGGTCGCCTTCACGCCGATGCTGATGCTGAGCGGCGTGAGCGGGAAGATCTGGCCGAACATCCCGCTGGTGGTCATCCCGACGCTGCTGTTCTCTCTGGTCCAGTCGAAGTTCGTGCTGCCGGGGCACTTGGCCCTGCTGGCCCCGCGCAGCGGGGAGGTGCCGAAGAACCCCTTGTTCCGGCTGCAGCGGAAGATCGCCAACGGACTGGAATGGTTCATCCGGCATATCTATCAGCCGGCGCTGGAGAAGTGCCTGCGCTCGCGCTACGTGACTTCCGCCGCCTTCCTGGCGCTGCTGATCCTCACCGCCGGCGTGGTCCGCGGGAACTGGATCAAGTTCAAGTTCTTCCCGGAGGTCGAAGGGGACATCCTCAGCTCGAAAGTCGAACTGGCGCAGGGCGTTCCCTTCTCCGAGACGCAGCGGGTGGTCGAACGGATCGAAGCGGCGGCCCGCGAGCTCGGCGCGCGTTACCGGGACGACTCCGGCGGCGGGGTGGTCAAGCACATCCTCGCCAGCGCCGGCAGCCAGCCCTTCCAGAGCGGCTTCAATCCCGGCGGTCCGCCGGCCGCGACCCACCTCGGCGAGGTCACCCTCGAGCTGTCGGCCGCGGCCGGCCGCAGCATCAGTTCGTCGGAGCTCGTCGACCACTGGCGGGATCTGACAGGGGACATTCCCGGCGTGGTCAACCTGACGTTCCAGGCGGAGGCCGCCGGCGGGGGCAACGCGATCGATCTCAACCTGAGCGGCGGCAACCTCGAGCGCCTGGAGGAGGCGACGGCCTGGGTGAAGTCCGAGCTGGCGAAGTATCCCGGGGTGATCGACATCGCCGACTCCAGCCGCACCGGCAAGGACGAGATGCGCTTTGTCGATCTGACCCCGGCCGGCCGGGCCGCCGGGCTGCGGCTCGACGACGTGGCGAAGCAGGTGCGCGACGCCTTCTACGGCAACGAGGTCCAGCGCCTCCAGCGGGGGCGCGACGAGGTCAAGGTGATGGTGCGCTTTCCGCGCGACGAGCGGCGGACGCTCGAGTCGATGGAGGAAATGAAAGTCCGCACGCCAGCCGGCGAGGAATTGCCGCTGAAGCAGGTCGTCCACTTCGAGCCCGGCCGCGGGCCGGCCCAGATCAACCGCACCGACCGCCAGCGCTCGGTCAAGGTGACCGCGGACATCGAGGGCGAACTCACCGGCAACGACATCATGAAGGACTTCAAGCCGCAGGTGCTGGAGCAGGTGTCGGTGAGATTCCCCGGCGTGCGCTATGCCTTCGAAGGCGAGCAGGAAGACCAGGCGAACAGCGTGCGCGAGATGGGCATTGGATTCGCCGGCGCGCTGGTGATGATGTATGTGCTGATTGCCATCCCGCTCCGCTCGTATTGGCAGCCCTTGATCATCATGTCGGTCATCCCTTTCGGCTTGATCGGCGCGGTGGCAGGACACGCGCTGCTGGGCCTGAACCTCTCGATCATGTCGCTGTGCGGGATCGTCGCGCTGGCCGGCGTGGTGGTGAACGACTCGCTGGTGATGGTCGACTACGTCAACCGCCACCGCGCCGAGGCCGGCAGCCTGCGGCATGCCGCCGTGCAGGCGGGCGGCCGGCGCTTCCGGGCCATCCTGCTGACCTCGCTGACCACCTTCGTCGGCCTGGCGCCGATGCTGCTGGAGACCGACGTCCAGGGGCGCTTCC
>CAMCYK010000126.1 GCA_945883695.1 Akkermansia muciniphila
CCGCGCCGCCCGTTCCACCTCAGACTCCAGCCCCGGATGCGGCGCGACCAACACCGCCGCATCCCAGGGACCGCCGTCCAACAGCGCGTGCAAGGCCAGCCGCGCGCCCATCGAGTAGCCGATGAGGACCCTGCGGGTGATGGGAGACCCTCCTTCGCCAAGGCTTCGGAGGACAGGTGGTGGATGGTAGATGGTAGATGGTAGATCCCGGACCGGTGGATCCGACACTTCTGGCTCTGATCCGCCATCTACCATCTGCCATCCACCCCCTTCCCCCGCCAATGAAGAGCCAGTGGGCGGTCCAGGCGCCTCCCATCTGCCATCCACCATCTGCCATCTACCATCCGCCGAAGCCGCGCCCGCGGCTTCAGCGTTCAGCGCCCTCCCGAACTCCGGCATTGTCATCGGGCAGCAGTCGAGGAAGCGCCAGAGATCGACCCGTTTGACGCTCCACTCCGGCACGCCGAAGCCCTGCCAGTCGCCGGCCTGGCCGACGGCTCCGTGCAGGCACCAGAGGGTTCCTTTCACGGCAGCTTGACGCAGGAGATCGCCATGAAGACCGGAAACTCCTGCACCGCGCGGTTCTCGCCCTTGGCCCGCGGACCGGGCTGGGAGCGGCGGTGGCTGAAAAGTTCCTCGCACCCGGCGACGGCCAGTCCCGCCTTGCCGAAGGCGCTCAGCACTTCGCCGACCGGGCGGTGATAAAAGGTCGTGGTCAATCCCCCGCCCTGCCCCGGGTGGGTGAGGATCGGAATTTCCTGCGGGACGCCGTAGCGGTCGACCCGGCGGAACTGCAACTTGCGCCCTTCGTCCCAGCCCCAGTGCGACTGCTGCGGGATGCGGAAACAAGGGTGCATGAAGATCGCGACGAAGCGCCCGCCCGGCTTGAGCGCGGCGGCGGTCTGGCGGGCCATCGCGGGCAGGTCCGGCACATCGTGCACCGCCATGATGCACGCGGCGGCATCGTGCGAGCCGTCGGCCCACGGGCCCGGCGCGCAGGCATCGGCGACGATCAAACGGACCCGCTTGTCCTTTTCGAAACGCTGGCTGGCGGAGGCGATCAGCTGCGGGCTGGCATCGACCGCCGTCACCGCGCCGGCCTTCGCTTCCAACAACAGCGGGATCAGCACGCCCTGGCCGCAGCAGAGATCGAGCACCTTCTCGCCCGGCGCGACCGCCAGCAAGCGCATCGCCGCCGGCAGGATGACGTTGCGGTGATAGTCGGAGCCCTTGTCGCCGACCAGCTTGTCATACCAGCCCGCGACTTGATCCCAGCCCTGTTCCCCCGCCCGCTTTTTCGGTGGCGGCGGACCGGGGCGCTGCCATGGCTTGCTGCCGGGAAAGTGCGGGCGTTTGCGGGGTGGAGGGGGCATTGGGCGGTCAATCAGGCTTTCCTCGGTGGAAAGCACGGAATGTAGGAGCGTTGCAGCGCCCGGCGCAAGCCGCGAAGTAGCGCGACTTTGCAAGTTGCGCGGGTGGGCGGGTCGCCGCGCCGGGCCGGCTGCGAAGCTCCTCGGTGTGCTCCGCCGCACCCCATCACAACTTGCAAAGTTGTGCTACGTCGGCCGTCGGCCGCGATGCGGCGCGACTTTGCCGCGGGATGTCAGAGATCGCGGCGGCCTTCGAGAGCCCGCGCCAGGGTGAGCGCGTCGGCGTGCTCCAGCCCGCCGCCGGCCGGCAGGCCCTGGGCGATGCGGGTGATGTGGCATCTTCCGCGCAGCAGGCTGGCGAGGTAGTTGGCGGTGGCTTCGCCTTCGACGTCGGAACCGGGGGCGAGGATCACTTCGGGGACGTTCTCGGCTTCGATCCGCTTCAGCAATTGGCCGATCCGGAGGTCGTCGGGAGTCACGTTGTCGAGCGGCGAGAGCTTGCCGCCGAGGCAGTGGTAGCGGCCCTTGAACACGCCGGAGCGCTCGAGCGGCAGGACATCGGTCGCCTGTTCGACCACGCAGATCACCGGCTCCCGCGAGGGGTCGGCACAGATCGCGCAACGTTCGGCGGTGGCGAAGAAACCGCAGGTCGGACAGGACATGACCTCGGCCTTCGCCCGGCCGAGGGTCGCCGCCAGCGTCGCCGGATCGGCCTTCGGGCTCTGCAGCAGCCAGATCGCGATCCGCTCCGCGCTGCGCGGCCCCACGCCCGGCAGGCGGCGGAGTTCCTCGACCAGCGCGCCGACGGCTTCCGGGTATTCGATGCGTGCCATATTGAATTCAGTCCGTCCGCTCGCCCGGTTCCTGGTGGCGGGTCGCGTAGATCATCGACCACAGCCCGCACCAGACCAGCGCGAGCAGCGGCGTGGTCACCGCCGCCTTGTAGCCGGCCAGCGCCAGCACTGGGATCCATCCCAGGGTCAGGAAAAGGGTGGTCGCCCACAGCACGGCGCGGCGCCAGGTCAGGCGCGAGCCGAGCATGCCCGCGGCGAGCCCGAACACCAGCGGCACGGTCCACAGCCAGGGCAGGTGGCCGGCCAAGCCGCGGAACTCGCCGCCCAGGCCGCTGCTGGAAGTCCACACCGTGACCAGGCCATCGAGCTTTCTGGAAAAGCCAAGCAGCTCCAAAGCCACGGCCAGCATCAGCGACATGCCGCCGATGGCCAGCACGGCGGCTCCGGGATGGGCGGGGGGTTTGGGTTGGGGCTGCGGCATCGGGAACTGCGCGGAGCCTAGCCGCGGAGCGGGAGAAAGCTCAACAGCTTTCCCCCCGGGGTCACCCCAGCCACTCGAGGATCGCCTCGGCCGATTTCTCCGAAATCCCCGGCAGCGCGGCGATTTCCTCGACCCTCGCCTTGCGGATCCGCTCCACGCTGCCGAATTTCTTGAGCAACGCCTGCTTTTTCTTCGGCGAGACGGCCGGGCAGTCGTCGAGCAGGCTCTCCTTCATCCGCCGCCGGTAAAGCAACGCGTTGTAGCCGTTGGCAAAGCGGTGGGCCTCGTCGCGGATCCGCTGGAGCAGCTTGAGCGCGCCCCGATCGTGCGGGATCAGCAAGGGATCGCTCTCGCCCGGGAAGAACACCTCCTCGCGCTGCTTTGCCAGGCCGATCACCGGCAGGTCGTGCAGCCCGAGCTGCCGCAACTCGCGCATCGCCGACGAAAGCTGGCCTTTGCCGCCGTCGACGATCACCAGGTCCGGCAGCACGATCTTCGCGCGCCCCTCTTTCGCCAGCCGGCGCTGGATCTCCAGCGGACCCTCCTGCGACTCGGCGAGGTCCGGATTGGCGGAAAAATTCTCGCCGAGGATCCGCGAGTAGCGGCGGCGGATCACTTCGGCCATCGAGGCGAAGTCGTCCTGGCCCTCGACCGTGCGGATCCGGTAGCGGCGGTAGTTCTGGTTGTCCGGCGCGCCCTGGGTGAAACGGACCATCGAGGCGACGATGTGGTTCGACGAGACATTGGAAATGTCGAAGCACTCCATCACCCGCGGCGGCCCCGCCAGCCCGAGCGCCTCGCCGAGATCGGCCAGATCCTCGGTCGGCTTGACCGTGGTCGGCACCCCGCGGCCGCGGGTGAACTGGCGGGTCGGGTTGAGCGTCTTGCGGAGGTTATCGACCACGTCGCGCAGCAAGGCGGCTTTTTCGAAATCGAGCCGCTCCGCCGCCTTCGCCAGGTCCTGCTCCAGGTCCGCGAAGATCTCGCGCCGCCCTTTTCCGTCGAGCACCTGGCAAGCCTCGTCGATCCGCCCGAGATAGGCCTCCCGGGTGATCCGCAGCATGCAGGGCGCGGCGCAGTTACGGATGATGTCGGCGTTGCAGTGCTTGTAATCGGTCTCGCCCGGATTGAGCGGCCGGCAGGCCCGCAGGCCGAACTTGCGGTTGAGCCAGGAAATCGTCGCGCGCAGGGCACCGGAGTGGGCGAAGGGGCCGAAGTAGCGCGCCCCGTCGTCCTTTTTCATCCGGGTCAGCACGAAGCGCGGCCACGGCTCGGACGGCTGGATCTTGACCAGCAGGAAGCGCTTGTCGTCGCGGAAAGCGACATTGTAGCGCGGCCGGTAATCCTTGATCAGCTTGCCTTCCAGCAGCAGCGATTCCGCCTCGTTGCGGACCGTGTGGAACTCGAAGTCGGCGATGGTATCGATCAGCGCGCGGGTCTTCAGGTCCGCCCGGGTCTTGCGCGAGGCCAGGAAATACGAGGACATCCGCTTGCGCAAATCGCGCGCCTTGCCGACGTAGATGATCGAGCCGAGGCGGTCTTTCATCAAGTAGACGCCGGGCTGATGCGGAACATCCCTGAGTTTTTCCTTCAATCCCGGCGCGGCCACAAGTCCAATGGACGTCCTCCTTCCCGATTCCGCAATACCCCGTTTCGCCGGCGGGGCGGTCCGGCTCCAGGGTTGCTCCACCCGGGTGCGGGCGCCATGTGCCCGTCTGTTCGTCCAGCAGACACCATGCGGACACAGTTGCTCCACCCGGGTGCGGGCGCCATGTGCCCGCCTCCCCGCCGCCGGGCTTGCTTCGCCGGGTCCGGTGGTTAAGCTCGGCGAAATTTCATGAAGTGGTATCCGAAGATCCTCGCCCTGTTCCTGCTATCGGCCGCCTCCGCCCGCGCGGCCGTCGAGGAGGCCCCGGTTGTTGAAAAGCAGCTCGATTTCATGCAGATCTTCGACGACGGGGGCATCATGATGTACCCGTTGGCCGCCCTGTCGGTGGCGGCCGTCGTGATGATCCTGCTGTTCATGCTGACGATCCGCCGCAACGCGGTGGTCAGCGACCGCTTCATGAACAATGCCGAGGCGATGATCCGCAAACGCGACTTCCTCGGCCTGATCGGCTACTGCCACCGCCAGAACGAGTGCATGGCCCGGATCGCCCAGAAATCGCTGGAATTCATGACCAAGAACAGCTCGGCGAGCTTCAGCGACGTGCGCGAGGTGGCCGAGGCCGAAGGCTCCCGCCAGGTCGGCATGCTCAGCTCGCGGATCACCTACCTCGCCGATATCGGGTCGGTCGCGCCGATGGTCGGCCTGCTCGGCACCGTGCTCGGGATGATCAAGTCGTTCCTCAACATCTCGACCGGCGGCTTCGAAGGCGCCCGCCAGATGCAGCTGGCGTCGGGCGTGTCGGAGGCCCTGATCACCACCGCCGCCGGCCTGATGGTCGGCATTCCCGCGCTGGTCTTCTACTCGATCTTCCGCGGCCGGGTGCAGAAATACATCGCCGAACTGGAGGCCGCCAGCACCCACTTCATGGCCACGCTGCACTCGCAGATCCAGCGCCAGACCGCCGCTCCCGCGCCCTACCCCTCGCCGGCCCGCCGCCACCAGGAAGACTACGGGATGCCCGTCCCCTCGCCCCTCGGTGACGACCGCCCGGACCTCCACGGCATCTGAACCGCCATGAAATTCCAATCGCGCCAGCTCGAACCGGCCGCCATGCAACTGGCGCCGATGATCGACATCGTGTTCCTGCTGCTGATTTTCTTCATCGTCACCTGGCAGTTCTCGCGCTCGGAAACGGAGATGAAGATCGCGGTCCCGAGCTCCCAGGAAGGGGCCGACCCGAAGCGCGTGCTCGGCGAGATCATCGTCAATGTCCGCGCCAACGGCGAAGTCGTGGTCGAAGGCCAGGTGATGAGCCAGGCCCAGCTCAAGCAGAAGCTGTCGGCCATCGCCAAGCAGCACCAGAACCAGCCGGTGCGCCTGCGCGGCGATTCGAAGGCGGAATACCAGACGATCGTCGAGGTGATCGACACCTGCCAGAAGGCCGGCATTTGGAACATTTCCTTCGCCACCCAGCGGACCAAGCCCGAGTGAGCCCGGGCGGCCGCCTGGCCGCTTCGAAAACCCCGCCTTGGCAAAACGCCCGATCGGGTGGATGATCCGGCTGTGGTGAATATCCGTTTCGTCCTCTGCCTGCTCGCCACAGGCACCGTGCCTGCCCAGGAAGCCCCGCCGCGCGCCGAGCCGGTCGATCCGGCCTTGCGCTCGGATCCGGGCCAGGACTGGTATCAGCACGGCCGCAATCTTTACGAAGCCGCCAAACGGAGCATCGACCACGACCGCAAGATCGCGGGCTACGCCCAGGCCGTCGACGTGCTGTCGCGCTACCTCGAACAGCATTCCAAGCATCCCAACGCCGAAGCCGCCTACTGGTATCTGGCCGAGAGCTTCTACGGGGCCGGCCGGGTGGACGACGCGAAACGCACCTTCCACGTCATCCTCAACCGCTTCCCCAACGGCCGCTACGGTGCCGCCGCCGCCTACCGGCTGGCCGCCGACCATTTCAACAACCGCCAGTACGCGCTGGCCGCGCCGCTGTTTGAAAAGATGGCCGCGATCGCGACCGTCCCGGTGGAACGCCAGCGCGGGCTCTTCCACGCGGCGTTTTCCTATGAACTCCAGGGCCGGACCCGCGAGGCCATCGAATACCATCGCAAGGTCCTCGACGACCCCACGCAGCCCAACGTTTTCCTCGAGCGCAGCCAACTCTCCCTCGGCCGCCTGCTGTCGCGGGCCGAGAAGCTCGATGAAGCGCTGCCGCTGCTCGACAAGGTGGTGATGGCACGCGTCGGCCCCGAACTGCGCGGGCCCGCGGCGATCGAAGCCGGCACCATCGCCGCCAAGCAGGGCAACCTCGAGCTTTCCGACAAGTACCTTATGCTGGTGCTGACCACGCCGGGAATGGAGCCTTACAAGCCGGACGCCCAGCTGGCGCTGATGAAGGCGCGCTATGACCTCAAGAAGTACGCGGAGGTCATCGACATCTTCCGCCGCAGCGCCGAAAAGGCGGTGGGCGAGCGGGAAGCCCTGCGCCTGATGCTCGCCGGCCGCTCCTTCATGGAGCTCAAGAAAAACGTCGAGGCGCTCGAGCTGTTCCGCGAGGTCGAGAAGCTGATGCTGCCGAACAACAGCTTCGCCTTCGAGGCCAACTTCCTGCGGCTGCTCTGCTTCTTCCGGATCGAGGGCCGCCACGTGCCGGAGCAGGTCGACGCCTTCCTGGATCTTTACCGCAAGAACCGCCCGCGCGATCCCAAGATCCACACCGCCCTGCTGATGAAGGCGGAGACCCTGATGGATGCCAAGCGGGTGGAGGAGGCAGCCAAGGTGTATCTCGACATCGACGCCGACCTGCTTTCCGAGGAGAACCGGCCCGGCCTGCTGTTCAAGCGCGCCTGGTGCCTTGCCGCCAGCGAGGATCCGCAGGGAGCCATTCGCTCGTTCAGCGACTTCATCGAGGGCTTCCCGATGGATGAGCGGGTGCCCCAGGCGCTGATCCAGCGGGCCAAGGCCTTCCGCGACACCGGGGAGCCGGGAAAAGCGCTGGCCGACTACGACCTGCTCCTGTCGCGCGAAACCAATTCCGAATACCAATCCCTCGCGCTGCTGGAATCGGCGGACATCGCCAAGCAGGAGAACAACCTGCCGGACATGATCGCCCGCTACCGCAACTTCCTCGAGAAATTCCCGGACGCGACCGAGTCCCGCAAGGCCAAGGCGAACTACTGGCTGGCCTGGGGCCTGACCAAGACCGACAAGGTCAAGGAGGCCCTGCCGCACGCCGAGGCCGCCCGCACCCTCGACGCCAAGACGTATGGCAAGAACGCCGGCACCTTGATGGCGATCGGCCATTGGACGCTGCAGGCGCCCGACCCGGTCTGCGAGGAGGTCGATCTCGCGATCAAGGGCAGCTATGTCGAGAAGCTGCCGGACCAGCTGATCAACTGGGCCGGCATGCAGGCCTTCAGCGCCGAGCGCTTCGACCAGGCCGCCCGCTTTTTCTCCCTCATCGCCGACGAACAGGAACCCCGCGCCACTCCCAAGGAAATCTGGCGCTACCTCGGCAAGTCCCTGCTCGCCGCCGGCAAGCCCGAAGCAGCCCTGCCGCCGATCGACCGGGCCCTCGAGTTCGAGGACAACCCGGGATGGGAAGCCGACGGCCTGCTCGACCGCTCCAAAGCACTGCTCGGGCTGGGACGCACCGACGACGCGATGAAGGCGGCGGAGGAGGGTCAGGCGCTTCGCCCGGATGGCCGGGTCAGTTCGGAGATCCGCCTGGTTCAGGGCGACATCCATACGATGCGCAACGATCCCGCCCAAGCCGCCGCCGCCTACGTCGTGGTGGTCGAGCTGCTGGACGACAACGACACCGTCTTGAAGCCGCTCGCCCTGTGGAAAATGATCAAGGCGCTGGAAGCCAAGGGCGACCAGGCGAGTTCGGAGAGTGCCGCGGAATACCGCCAGCAACTGGAGACGAAGTATCCCACCTGGAAACCGCCGGTCCCCTGATTCCGCGGCGGAGGGGCTGGGGGAGCGCGGCGCGGCGCCGTCGGATCAGCGTCGGATCAGGAGCGTCGGCGTGCCGCCGACACCCGTGTTGACCACAGGTCAACACTCCTTGTTTCAAGGGCATTCCTCCCCCCGGTGGGATGCCTCTCCGGAGCCCCTCGTTTCCGCTTGTCAGTTAGAGCCGTTCCTTCAAGGTACGCCTTCAACCCGTACCCAAGACGACCCCAAATGCAGCAGTTTTTGACCGATCACGGTATCGTGGCGTCCCTCGCCCTCGGTGTCGTTGGCCTTGCCGGAGCCCTTGTCCTGATTCGCATGATTCTCTCCTGCTCCGGCGGCAATGCGCGGATGGTGGAAATCGGTGCGGCCATCCAGGCCGGTGCCAAAGCGTACCTCCACCGCCAGGTCGCCACCATCTCGGTGATCGCCGGGGTGATGTTCGTCGGGATCGGCCTGCTGCGCGACTGGACCACCGCCGGCGGCTTCGTCGTCGGAGCCGTCTGCTCGCTCGCCGCCGGCTACATCGGGATGATGGTCGCCGTGCGGGCCAACATCCGCACCGCCCAGGCCGCCTCGGTCGGCCCCCACCCCGCGCTGCGGGTCGCCTTCAACGGCGGCGCGGTGACCGGACTGCTGGTCGTCGCGCTCGGCCTGCTCTCGGTCGGCGGCTTCTATCTGCTGGTCCTCAAGCTCACCGATAACAACGGCAAGGCCGCCATCGACTCGCTGATCGGCCTCGCCCTCGGCAGCTCGCTGATCAGCGTCTTCGCCCGGCTCGGCGGCGGCATCTACACCAAGGCCGCCGACGTCGGGGCCGACCTGGTCGGCAAGATCGAGCAAAACCTCCAGGAAGACGACCCGCGCAACCCCGCGACCATCGCCGACAACGTCGGCGACAATGTCGGCGACTGCGCCGGGATGGCCGCCGACGTGTTCGAAACCTACGCCGTCAGCCTGATCGGCGGCGTGCTGGTCGGCTACCTGACCGCGGCCAACCACGCCGCCGAGGCCTTGGTCTATCCGTTCGTCATCTGCGGCGTCTCGATCGTCGGCGCGCTGCTCGGCATCCTGTTCGTCAACCTGGCGAAAATCTCCGCCACCCGCGCCCTGATCGGCGGCGTGGTCGTCAGCGGACTGGTCTCCGCGATCCTGCTCTGGCCCGCCACCCAGGCGCTCTTCCCGCAGGCCCTCGATTTCTCCGGCAAGGCCGTCGATGCCGGTGCCATCTTCACCTGCGTGCTGGTCGGCATCGTCCTGACCTTCGCCGCGGTCGGCATCACCAACTACTTCACCTCGACCAACTGCAAGCCGGTCCAGCGGCTGGCCGAGGCCTGCAAGACCGGCCACGCCACCAACATCATCGCCGGTATCAGCACCGGCCACCACGCGACGGTGCTGCCGGTCCTGTGCATCGTCGGCTCGATCTGGCTCTGCCACGCGGAAGCCGGACTCTACGGCATCGCGGTCGCGGTGGTCAGCATGCTCAGCCTGTCCGGCATCATCATCTCGCTCGATGCCTTCGGCCCGATCACCGACAACGCCGGCGGCATCGCGGTGATGAGCGGCCTGGACCCGGCGGTGCGGAAAATCACCGACGAACTCGACGCCGTCGGCAACACCATGAAGGCGGTCACCAAGGGCTACGCGATCGCCTCCGCCGGTCTCGCCGCGATGGTGCTGTTCGGTTCCTATGTGGAGGAGCTCAAGGCCCACCTCCACCGGGACTTCGTATTCGACCTGATGGACCCGCGGGTCATCATCGGCCTCTTCATCGGCGGCCTGCTGCCCTTCTCCTTCACCGCCTACGCCATGGATGCGGTGGGCAGCGCCGCCGGCGCGGTGGTGCGGGAAGTCCGCCGCCAGATCCAGGCCCACCCCGGGATTCTCGACGGCACCCAGACGCCCGACTACGGCCAGTGCGTGGACATCGTGACCAAGGCCGCCCTGCGCCAGATGATCCTGCCCGCCCTGCTGCCGCTGGTCTTCGTGGTCGCGGTCGCCATGATCCCCGGGCTTGGCGCGGTCGCCCTCGGCGGCGTGCTGGTCGGCACCATCGTCACCGGCCTGTTCATCGGCATCGCGATGACCTCGTCCGGCGGGGCCTGGGACAACGCGAAGAAGTTCATCGAGGACGGCCATCACGGCGGCAAGGGCTCGCCCGCCCATGCCGCCAGCGTCACCGGCGACACCGTGGGGGATCCCTACAAGGACACCGCCGGTCCGGCGGTCAACCCGATGATCAAGGTGGTCAACATCCTCGCCATCCTGATCATCCCGATCCTGTTCAACTGACCGACGGACCCACGCCGGCCACTTGAGGCATTTTCTCCCTCCCGGCTTGCGGGGACGGAACGGATCCTGCTTGCTGGCCCCTGAACTCCCATGAAGTCCCGATCCGCTGCCGACCCGGTGTCCCGGGCACGCTCGATCCATCACAAGCGGCCCTTCACGGTGGCGGTCTTCTTCGCGCTCTTGCACTACCTGTGCCTGATCGGCACGGCGACCTGCGTCGTCATCGTGATCCTCAACCCCGCTTCGGCTTCGGTGCCGCCGCTGGTCGTCGCCGTGGTTGCCTCGCTGGTGACCTGGTTGATCTCCTTTTTCCGCCGGCGCTCCGCCCGCTGCCCGCTCTGCAAGGGATCCCCGCTGCTCGACAGCGGGGCGGTCAAGCACGCCAAGGCCTACCGCCTGCCGCCGCTCGGCCACGCGACGACCGCGGTTTTCGGCATCCTGCTCCTGAGCCGTTTCCGCTGCATGTACTGCGGCACGCCCTACGACCTTTTGAAACGCTCTTCGTCCGCCCGCAACCAGCGCTGAGGCCACGGATTCGGATTCCCACGGCGACACCGATCCCCCACCCTCCGGCATGCCCGGAAGGAAACCGAAAATCTCCCGCCCCGGGGGCCGCGTCGAATCCATCCGCTTCGCGGTCGCCGCGTCGTCACTCGGCCCCGTTTTGGTGGCCGCCACCGGGAAAGGCATTTGCGCCATCTTCATGGGTGACGATCCCGCCGCCCTTGCCGCCGATCTGCAACGACGCTTCCCCCATGCCGAATTGGAAAACGGCGACGAAGCGTTCCGGCACCGGGTCGCGACGGTGAGCGGCCACATCGAAGCCCCCGGACTCGGCTGGGACCTCCCGCTCGATCTCCGCGGCACCGCGTTCCAGCAGCAAGTCTGGCGGGCGCTCCGCGGGATTCCCGCCGGCACTACCGCCAGCTACACCGGAATCGCCGGGAGGATCGGCCGGCCGGCCGCCGGCCGCGCCGTCGCCGCTGCCTGCGCCGCGAATCCCGTGGCCGTGGCCGTCCCCTGCCACCGCGTCGTGCGGACCGATGGCGGGCTGTCCGGCTACCGGTGGGGCGTGTCGCGCAAGCGCGCCCTGCTCGACCGCGAAGTGGCGGATGGAGCGGGCCCGCTGCCGGAAGATCCGCCGCGGAAAGACAAGAAGCGGCCGCTTGGATCGCTTCCCTCGACACCATGAAAACGATTTTCCCGCTCCTCGGCATCCTTCCGCTGGCCTTCGCCGCTCCTTTGACCGCCCAGACCCAACCGTCCGGGCCGGGCAACGACCTGATCGACCTTTACGAGCGGATGCAACGCGAAGGGATCGATGAAACGAAGCTCCGGCAGCTCCTCGACGAGCAGCTCCAGAAGGACTTGGGCGATGCGATGCCCCGGCCGGAAGACTCGCCCCCACCGGCAGCGCCCGGACTCCGCTTTCAAAAGCCCGGCGAAGAGGCGGAAATGGAGCGCCGGATCTGGCAGGAACTGCGCGGCGGCATGAAGGTTGAGGACGCGCCGGAGGAGGCTCGCCCGCGAGCCGGCGAGCCGATGCCGCCCTGGCTGATCGGCCTGGTGGTCGAACCGATCGATCCCTTGATCCGGAGTCACCTCGCCATCCCGGAGGACACCGGCGTCCGGATCAGCATGGTGGCACCCGAAGGTCCAGCGGCCAAAGCCGGGATCAGGGTCAATGATATCCTGCTCTCCGCCAACGGCCGCCCCATCCGCTCGCTGCCCGAGCTCAAGGAGATCGTGATGCTAGCCGGTCGCGAAAGGAATACGGTGGTGATCGAACTTTTCCAAGAAGGCAAGCGGGCGACCGTGTCGGTCGAGCCGCGTGGACCGCAGCGCCCGCAAGCGCCCGGAGCCGACGAGCGCGAAGCCAACGTCGCCCCGCAACAACGCCGGATGGACGAAATGGCCCGGCAGTTGGAACGGCAGCAGGATGAGATCCGGAAGCTGCGCCAGCAAATCGAGGAACTGCGGGAACGAATCAACCGCGAGTAGCCCCGCGGGACGGGCCTTTTACTGGACCGCGGATCTTTAGTCCGCTTGGACGGTGGGTCCGCTTGGACGGTGGGCGGATTGCGAGCGGACTAAAGATCCGCGGTCCAGTACACCGGAGGTCCGGCGGGATCACGGGGAGACTCCCGACGCCACCCCGCGCAGCAACTCTTCCCGCAGCGGCCAGAAATCGACGTTCAGATCCAGCCCGTTCGCCATCAAGGCGAACGTGAGCTCGCGACCGTCGTCCAGCGTGAGGAACCCGACCTCGGTCTTCACCCCGGACATCGCCCCGAGCTTCGAGCGGACCTTGCCGTCGAGATAGGTTGTTAGACTCTGCCGGAAGCGTTCGCCGTGCGGACCGCGGCGGGCGAGGTGGTTCACTTTCGCGAGATCCAGCGGCCGGATCATGTTCGCCCGGGCCAGGCCGCTGCCATCGATCATGCGCAGCCCGGTGAAGGTGACGCCGCGGCTTTCCCAGTGGCGGCGCACGACCTCCGCCGGATCCTGCTTCTTCTCGAGGCCCATCGCCAGGAACAGGGACTGCGCTTCCAGATTGTCGCTGACCTTGTGGAGGTGATCGATGATCTCCGGCAAGGGCGGAGACAAGCGGGTGGCGAGGATGGAGCCCTCCGACCGGAGCGGCAGGTCTTGGCCGAGAAATTTCACGCCCGACGCCTCAAGCCCGGCTTGCAGGATTTCGCCCGCCCGCGCCGGGGGATCCGGAATCGCCCCGTTCACGGTAAAGCTGCTTTCTCCGGCGGGGACCGTGCCTCGCAGGGTGATGGTTCGTCCGTAGGGTTCGGAATAGACCACCACTTGATCGCCAGTGCCCGGCGGTCCGGTCAGGACATGATTGACCCAGCGGGTGCCCTTCGTCGGTGCCTCGCGGTTCAACAAGGTGGCGGGAGCGCCTTCGTGGTCGGCCGGCTGAAACTCGATCGCGATCCGGTTGCGGTCGATGTTGAGTCCGTAAGCCCCCGCGCCATAGGCATTGCCGATGTCGCCCCAGCACCAATGGTCACTGACGGCAGTTCCCGCCGAGCCGCCATGAACCCGCAGCTTGCCATTGACCTGCTTCAAGCCGGATTTGACCAGATCGTCCGCCATCGCGTCGAGGTCGGCCGACGAGAGCGTGGGATCGCCGCCGCCACTGAGATCGAGATGGCCGTCGAGCACGCCCGCGGCAGAGATCGGGCCATCGCTGGAAAGCACCGTGGCGAACGTGAACCCGGGGCCTAACAGCTCGAACGCCGCCGCGGTGGTCACGGTTTTCAAGGCGGAAGCCGGACACAGGGCGGTCCCGGCGAGCGGTGAGCCGAAAAGGATCCCGCTCTGCTCGTCAAGCAGGCAGAAACCGACGAGCGCTCCGGCAAGCGCGGGATTGGCGGACCATTCGCGGAACCGGGTCTCGACGCCGCTTTGCGTGGCCGGCGGCGGCTGAGCGCCCCGCTCCGGTCCCGGCGCGAGCTTGATCGGCTCCAGCGGCCTCGCGAAAAGCAGCCACGCGGCGAGGGCCCAGCCGGAGAGGAGGACGATGGCTTTGATGATGGCCGGTGCTTTCAAGCCCCGAGATTCTTGATCGTCTGGAAGATCGCCGTGATCATCAGATACGCCATGGTGCCGATCAGGCTGGCCATGATGATCAGGATGGTCGGCATGATCAGCGCCATGATCCGCGACAGGCTCTTGTCGAGCTCCTTGTCATAGCGCTCGGCCGCGCGGCGCAGGGAGGTGTCGAGCTTTCCCGTCTGCTCGCCGACCGACACCATGTCGATCAGCAGCGGCGGGAAAGCGCCGGTCCGGATCAGCGCCTTGGAAAACGCGCGGCCGTCGCCGACCTGGTCGATCACCGTGTTCAACTCGCCGCGCAGGGCGAGGTTCTGGGTGGCGTCGCGGGACAGCTCGAGGGCCCGCAGCAGCGGCAAGCCGTTGCCGGCCAGGTTGGCCATCGTCTCGAGGAACTGGACGTAGAAGCGGCTGGTCACCACCGGACCCATCATCGGGGCCCGCAGCTTGAAGCGGTCCCAGGTCAGGCGGTTGTCCGGATTGTCCTTCCACGCCTTGAAGAACAGTAGGGCGGCCAGCAGGATGATCAGGATGACATACCAGTAATTCTTGAGGAAATCGGTGGCGGTGACCATCAGCTTGATCGGTGTCGGCAGCTTGCCGCCGGGGGTGCCTTCGATCAAGGCGGTGAGCTGCGGGATCAAGGTGGTGACGAAGACGATCGACACCCCGATGCCGGCCAGCACCAGGAAGGCCGGATAGATCATCGCGAGAATCAGCCGGGCCTGCAAGTCGGCGAGCGTCTTCAGATAGTGCGCCTGGCGCTTGAGAATGGTATCGAGCGCGCCGGAAGCCTCGCCGGCCGCCGCCAGCGAGCAGTAGAGCGGACCGAAACTCGGACTGACGCGCTTGAGGGCGGTCGAGAAGTTCATGCCGTCGCGCACCAGCTGGCGGATCCGGCTGGCAACGTCCTTGAGGCCGCCCAGCTCCTGGCGGGCCTCCATCGATTTCAAAGCCGGCTCAAGCTGGAGGCCCGCAGTCAACATGTCCGACAGCTCCTCGGTGAACATGATCACCTCGGCCCGTTTCAACTTCAGGGGACCGTCGGGCGAGTTGTCGACGATGTCCTTCGCCGCCGCTTTCCTCGACTTCTTGCCCGCGGGCGCGGGCTTCGCCGCGGGCGGCGGGAGCGGCTTGGCCGCGGCCTTGGCGGGGGCCGGCTTGTCCTTGTCTTTGATCTTCTGTTTCGCCACCACCACGGAGCCCGCCGATTCTTTCAAGCTCACCGGCTGCAAACCGCGGCGGTCGAGCAGGCGCAGCGCTTCGGGACGGTCCGCGGCATCCACCTCGCCGGTCTGGACACCGCCGGAGGAACTCAAGGCTTTGTAGGCAAATACGGGCACGGTGGGAAAAAGCTGAAACGCTGAAAACTGAAATGCTGAAATTAGTCGACGGCAATGTCGGTGGAAGTCACGGAAACGACCTCCTCGATGGTGGTCAGGCCTTGCATCACCTTGATCCAGCCGTAGCCGCGCATCGGGACGAAGCCTTCCTTGATCGACTGCGCGCGGATGTCCGGCTGGCTGGCCCCGTGGGCGACCATGTCCTGCATCGCCTGGCTGAGCACCACCACCTCGTAGATCGCGAGCCGGCCCTGGTAGCCGGTGTTGCGGCAGCGGTCGCAGCCGGCCGCGGAATAGGCCTGGCCTTCGAGGTTCATCGGGATCCCGAGTTCGCGGCGGTCGTCCAGGGTCACCTCCTGCGGCTTCTTGCAATGCGGGCAAAGCTTTCTCACCAGCCGCTGGGCCAGGAAGGCGCGGACCGCGGCGGAAACCAGGAAGGGCTCCACGCCCATGTCGATCAGACGGCTGATGCCGCCGAGCGCGTCGTTGGTGTGGAGGGTGGAGAACACCAGGTGACCGGTCAGCGAGGCCCGGATCGCGATCTCCGCGGTCTCGAGGTCCCGGATTTCCCCGATCATCACGACGTTCGGGTCGGCACGCAGGATCGAGCGCAGGCCGGCGGCGAAGGTCAGGCCGATGTCGGACTTCACGGCGATCTGCATCACCCCGGGCAGCTTGTTTTCCACCGGGTCCTCGATCGTGACGATGCGGCGGTCCGGGTGGTTGATCTCGGTGAGGAAGGAATACAGGCTCGTCGATTTGCCCGAGCCGGTGGGACCCGTGATCAGGATGATGCCGTTGGAAATGTGCAGCAGGCTCTCGATTTTCGAGCGCACGTGCTTCTCCATCCCGAGCCGGTCGAGATTGAACTTTTCCTGGTTGAGGAGACGCAGCGAGACGCTCTCGCCTTCGACCGTCGGCACCGTGGCGACGCGGACGTCGATGGTCTGGCCTTCGAACTGGAGGTTGATACGTCCGTCCTGCGGCAGGCGGCGCTCGGCGATGTCGAGCCGCGACATGATCTTCAGACGGGCGATCACCGAGCTTTGCAGGGCCTTCACGTTTTCCGGCACCGTGACCTCCAGCAGGCGGCCGTCGATCCGGTAGCGGATCCGCAGGTTGTTGGAGAGCGGCTCGACGTGGATGTCGGTCGCGCGCTGTTCGAGCGATTCGCGGATGATCTGGTTGACGAATTTGACGACGCTGGCCTCCTCGTCCTCGTCGGCGTCGATGACGTTCGCCTCGTCGTGGCCTTCCAGGTTGTCGTAGTCGAGCTCGCGGCCTTCGAGGATCTGCTCGAAGGTGTCGGCCCCCACCCCGTAAAGGCGGCGCAGCGATTCGTGGATCCGCCGGCGGGAGGCGATGCACCATTCGACCGGCATCTCGATTTCCTGGGCGACCGCCTGGCGGGCGACCAGATTGAAGGGATCGAAGGTGGCGATCTTGAGGTGCTTCGCGCCTTCCTCGCCGGTGATGGCGACCGGCAGCAAGCGGTGGCGCAGCGCGACCCGGGGGCCGCAGGCCTCGCGCAGCGGCAGCGGGGCTTCGGCGGGCGGGATGCTTTCCAGCCACTCCATATCCAGCTCGGCGGCCAATTCCCGCATGTACGGCTCCTCGTCGACCACGCCGGCATCCAGCACGTCGTCGATGGGCGAGCGTTGTCTCGCGGAGGCGCCTTCCAGCACTTCCCCGAGCTTTTCCAAGTCTTGGCATCCGCTCCTGCGGGCGGGGTCGATCAGCAAATCAGTCATTCGGCTGGCGGTCTTGTCCGGTAAAACCGCCCGGGGTGCAACTTTGTCTCTGGAAAATACGCCGGATCGTGTCAGCGGGCGGGCAATGGCTCCCAACCTCTCGGCGTCAAAACCCACCCCATCGACCTCACCAGCTCCAGAAATGCCGCTTCGTCATAGCCCGAGTAACATTCCCCGCCCGAGAACGCGAAGGGATCGGGACTGCTCCTGCTTGAAAAAACCGCCATGTTCAAAACCTCGGCACCTTCTCGCAAAAGCGTCAATTCTCCGATGACCACCCATTCCTTGATGTCCTTCTCCACGGGGCACCCCTCGAAAATCCGCCGCAGACCCTGAGCCTCAACGCCTTCGATTCTCACCACGGGACAAACTCCTTCGACAAACGGCATAAACGTGGCCGAATCGAACTCCGGAAGCACGCTTACCCCAGGCCGCAAGTCCCGCAGCGGCCGGGAAACGAGGATCCCCGCAAGTAGCGCGAGCCCCAGGGCGGCGATCAGGATCAGGGCACGCTTCATCCATCCAAACCATCACAGCGCCGCGACCCTGTCGAGATGCCTGCTGGAGCCCGGCAATCCGTCACTTGATAACCCGATACCCCAAGTGGAGTAACACCCCCACTCACATGACTCGCAAACCGACCGCCAGCCCCACTTTCCTCCTGATCCTCCTCGCCTTTTCCGGACTCAGGGTCGGCGCGATCGAGGAAAACAACCGCGACCGCTGGACCGAGCCGACCAA
>CAMCYK010000127.1 GCA_945883695.1 Akkermansia muciniphila
CGATCTTCTTCGTGTTGCCCGCGGGATCCGCGGCCCAGTCGTGCACGCCGCCGGCGGAGTCGATGCGGATGATGCCGTAGTCGCGGACGCCATGGGCCTTGAGGAGGTCGGCGATGCGGCAGGCCTTCTCGACCGCGAGGACGAAGTTCTTGCGGTCGTCATCGGTGCCGAAAGCGGAGCCGCCGACGGTGCCCGGCCAGACCGGCGCGACCAGCGAGCCGACTTTCAAGCCATGCGCGGCGATCTGGTCGGCCATCGCCTTGATCGCGTCGTCGGAGGCATCGGGATCGGTGTGCGGATGGAACAGGAACAGGTCCACGCCGTCATACTTGCGGCCGTTGACGCTGGCGGCGGCGGTCATTTCGAGCATGCGCTCGAGCGAGATCGGAGGATGGTCGGTGCCGGGCTCCTTGCCGACGAGTCCGGGCCACATGGCGTTGTGAAGTTTCATGATATTGGATGGTAGATGGTAGATGGGCAGATGGTTTTGGTTGCGGATGCCTTGATGTTAGAGAACGAAATTCCAGTCGACACGGCTTTCGACCGACGCGCCGGAATCCCCGGTGACGATCACCTTGCCGGAGCCCTCGGGACGGATCGAGACGACCTTGCCGAAGCCGGCCGGCACGGCGGCGACGGCCTGCACGATCCGCAGCGAGACGGTCTCGTCCTTGCGGAATTCACGGGTCGTCGGGATGCCCGCCGCGGCCAACCGGTCCTCGCGCGAGACGTCGACGCCGTCGGAGAAATGCGAACAGACTTCCTCGATCCCGAGCCGCCCGAGGTGCGAGCCGTTCCACGGCGCGCCGTGGCGTCCGCCATTGGAAATCCAGAACAGGGTCGCCGGAAAATCGGCGGGATTCTTGAGGGAAAACCAGACGTAGCCGTCGAACACCACGGCCGACCAGGCGAAGGGCTGCTCCGCCGTCGCCGGCTCGCTGGCCATCATGACCAGATCTTCGAAGCCCTGCCGCGCCGGATAGCGCGTCAGGTCGGCCGTGCCGCCATTCGCGAGCGGAACCTCGCCCAGTTCCTGGAAGCCGGCCGCCGGCTTCAGCGCGCCGTATTCGCGGTTCTCCGGGTTGGAAAACAGGCCGGGATAAACCGAGGCCCAGCGGAACGGCGAGACACTGACCCGCGCCTCCCCTTCCCCCATTCCGGCAAAGTCGAGGATCGGGTGGTTGCCATAACTGTAGCGGCCCTTGACCCCGGAAATCCGGTGCTCGCAATAAACCGCGGTTTCCCCTTCGCGCAGCGAGACAATTTTCTCCAGCCATCCCCCGCTGTCGGGATCGTCCATGCCGACATGCAGCCGGTCGTCGCCGCCGGCCACCACCTTCCATTCGGCGTTCGCCGAAACCCCGTGCGGCGGCGCGTCCTTCTGGCCGCCGAAAGGGAAGCACCAGAAGTCGCCGCGCAAGACAACCAGCAGGACCGGCAGCGTGGATTCCGTCTCGTCGGACGACCACGGCGCCAGCGCGTAGGGAGAAACCGTGCGGTCGCCGAGCTTGAATTCCACCGGTGCCATGTGCCCGCCACGGATCGTCAGCCACAATCTCACCCGATCGTGGGAGAGTCGCCAGCTCGGCTCACCGTGGACAAAATCGTTCATGGGTTGCGCCGATTCAGAAAAAAACTCACAGAAACGGAAGCAAAATCACATTCATCGGAAAAATGGATCGCCGTCCGGCATTCCGCCCCTTAGTCAAAATCCATCATGAACATCGGCTTCAACCTGCTCCTTTGGGGTCCCTCGCTGCAGCAAGACCAGTTTCACCTCCTCGATTCCCTCAAAGCCGCCGGCTATGACGGGGTCGAGCTCCCGATCTTCGCCGCCGACGCCGCCCACTACAAGGTCGTCGGCCAGGCGCTGAAAGACCAGGGCCTGCGCTCGACCGCGGTGACCGTCATCCCCGACGAAGCCCACAGCCCGATCAGCCCGGAGGCCGCGCATCGCGCCGCCTCGGTGGACTATTTGAAGAGCATCATCGACTCCTGCCACGCCGCCGGCACCGAGATCCTGATGGGGCCCTACCACCAGCCGCTCGGCGTGTTCTCGGGCGACGGGCCGACCACGGACGAGTGGAACCGCGCCGCCGAAGTCCACCGCCAGGCCGCCGACTACGCCCAGCAGGCCGGCGTGAAGCTGATCATCGAGTGGCTCAACCGCTTCGAATGCTACTTCATCACCACCATGCAGCAGGGTGCCGACTACGCCGCGCTGGTGAACCACCCGAACTTCGGCACGATGTTCGACACCTTCCACGCCAACATCGAGGAGAAGGACCCCGCCGCCGCGCTGCGCAAGCACATCAAGAGCGTCGGCCACGTCCACATCTCCGAGAACGACCGCGGCACCCCCGGCACCGGCCACGCCGCGATCCGCGAGAGCATCGCGGTGCTGAAGGAACACGACTACCAGGGCTGGCTGACGATCGAAGCCTTCGGCCGCGCCCTGCCCGAACTCGCCGCCGCCACCCGCGTCTGGCGCGACCTCTTCCCCTCACCGGAGGAGGTCTACACCGACGGGATCGCCTACATCCGCGACTGCCTTCGCTGAAGCCGGCATCCGGAGCGCGCGGCGGAAATCCCTGGGAGCAGGTCAGGCTCTCACCGAGAGACACTTAGGGCTAATTTGTTAAGAAAACCTAAATTTTTCTTGTTCCTTAACACATTTTTTGAAAATTCTAGCAGCCCATGAGATCTCTTCCGCTTCTTGCCGCGCTTCTCTTCAGCAGCCCGATTGTCGGCGCCAGCACCGAGCTGGAACTGCTTCAGGACCGCTGTGCCGAGCAGGAACGCCAGATCCGCCAGCTTGAGGAAGAAAACAGCCGCCTCAAGTCGCAGGTCGACACGGCCGCCGCCACGCCCGTCGCTCGATCGTCGGCGGACCGGGAGGCCCCCGCGCCGGCGCTTTCCGACAAGGTCACCACCCCGCCCCCGGCCGGCCCGTCGCACGCCACCGTTCAGAAGGGCGACACGCTGTCGAAGGTCGCCAAGCGCCACGGCACCACGCCGGAAGGCCTGATCAAGCTCAACCAGCTCAAGGACCCCTCGCTGATCCGTCCCGGCCAGAAGCTTTTGCTGCCTGCCAAATCCGCCCCGGCCCCCGCCCCGCGGCCATCGAGCGGGGTCGGCGGCATCCATGTCGTCCAGCAGGGCGAAACCTACTACAGCATCGCCCGCAAGCACGGCCTGAGCATGGAGGCGCTTGAGGCGGCCAATCCAACGGTCAAAGCGACCGCCTTGCAGCCCGGCCAGCGCTTGCAACTCGCCCGCAGCTCCGCGACGACCGCGGCGGCCAAGGAAACCTCGCTCGCCAAGGCAGCCCCTCCGACGGCTCCGGTCGCCCGTCCCGAGCTCCCGGCAGCGACCGCCAGCCCGGTGACCAAGCTCGACACCGCCACCCCGCCACCCGCCCCTCTCGAAGCCGCCAGCCGGACGATGAGCAGCGCGCCGCGCATCAAGTCGGTGCTGGTCACCGAGGAAATCGATTTCGGTGCGTTTGCCGCAGCACACGGCACCACCACCGAGAAGCTGAATGCCCTGAACGGCCATCGCCTGAAACCTAATATAGTCCTTGCAAAGGGCTCGGAGTTCTACGTTCCCGCCCAGCCTTGAGAATTCCAGGCTCCGATCCCTCGGATGATTGGCCCGCGATGGGCATGGCACCTGTCCGGGATTCGTCCCGGGCGGGTTTTTCGTTGGCCCACCGGCCCGCCATCGCGGGTCGCTGTGAATAACTTGGGGACATCTTCCGCAAGACCCTTCGCCCCCCCGCTCCGGACCCCGTGGCCCTCCCGAACACCGGGACCCGGAAAAAGTGCCGATCCGTGACAGGAGGTCGTGCCGGTGAGCTTGTTCACTTCCCGTGGAGCTCGGAGGAATCAGACAAATCTCCTCAATTCCCTGTGGATGAACGTTTTAGAAAGTTACAAATCCGTTACACACGATCTGTGCACAAGTTGTTCACAAAACGGCCCCTCCTCGCCCGGACCCTGCGCAACCCTTTTAAACAGTAGGATCCGGCTGAGCCCCGACCGCTTTCCCATTGTGAACAAACCGTGGAGGACGGCCCGGAAATCGTTCACCGGAGCGATTTTGAAAGGCCTGAACCCGCTCTCGCGGGCCGTGTTCCGGTGAAAATGCGCAGGACGATCCCCAGCAAGCGCACGGCGATCAGGAACCCCGCGATGACCACTCCCGCCACGGCCACCAGCGCGAACGCCGCCAAGCCCAGAACCACCCAGAGCGGCCACCAGCGGCGGTCGAGCCGCAGCACCCGGGCCTTCATTCCTTGCCACGCGGGTTCCCGTTCCGGCTCGCGCGGTGCGGGCGGCGGGCTTCCGTCGATCTCAAGGACGTCGGCTTCGATCGTTTCAGGCACGCCGCGCAGTTTCGCCAATCTTCCCGGCGGGGCAATTCGAACTTTGGACCGAAGTTGGAAGGCGACCTTGCCCGGGAGTTCCGCCCCCCTGCGCCGCCAGCGACCATTGCGCGGAGCGGTGCCGCCGCCGCCCCGGCTTTACAGCTCGTTGTATTTCAGATTGTTCCCGCGCGCCCGGTCCGCCGGGTAGCGCTCCTCGTTGCGTTCGATCTTGGCTTCCATCACCTCGCCGAGCTTCATTCCGAGCAAGTCCGCCATCTCGAACAGCAGGATCGCCACGTCCGCGATCTCCGACGCGATTTCCTCCCGCTTCTCCACCGCGCGCCGCTCCACTTGGTCCGGTTGCTGCCAGACGAAGTGCTGCATCAGTTCGCCCGCCTCCGCCGCGATGGCGACGGCCATATCCTTGGGGTTGTGAAACTGCTGCCAGTCGCGCGCGGCCACGAAGGCCCGGATGCGACCGGTCAGGTCGGCGATGGAATCGGACATGGCGGGATCCAACACGGCCGGCGGCCGCACGGAAATCCAAAAGCCCGCGGAATTGTCCGCTCCTTGCGTCCTCCGCCGTCCGTGTGTAGATCTCTGCCGATGAAAGCCGCCCTGATGCTCGCCGCCGCCGTCACGCTGTGCGCCTGCACCGCCGAAAAGAAGAAAACGACCTCCATGGAAACGCCCCCGACGCCCCCGAACTCCACGGCCGCCCCGCTTCCCCCGTCCCAGCCGGACGGCAAGGTCGTGAAGACCGACGAGGAGTGGAAGCGGCTCCTCACTCCGGAGCAGTATTACATCCTGCGCGAGGCCGGCACCGAGCGGGCCTATGGCGAGGTTTACAAGGAGTTCAAGAAGCAGGGTGCCGGCACCTACCATTGCGGCGGCTGCAACGCCGAGCTCTTCACCTCGAACGAGAAGTTCGACAGCGGCTGCGGCTGGCCATCGTTCTACGATCCTTCCAAGGCGAAGAACGTGATCGCCCGCGACGATTTCTCCGGCGGCATGGTGCGGACCGAAGTGATCTGCGCGAAGTGCGACGGTCACCTCGGTCATGTCTTCAAGGGCGAGGGCTTCGATACCCCGACCGACCAGCGCTATTGCATCAATGGTGTCGCGCTGAAGTTCGTCCCCGCAGCCACTCCCGCGAAGGAATAGCCGAAGGCCGAACAGAAGTCGCGCGACCTTGCAGGTTGCGACCGGGGACGGCCGCTTGGGATCGCTTCGTAACCGCTTTCCGTGGCGGGCCGCCACAAGCACACAACTTGCAAAGTTGTGCTACTTCGCCTCCGGCGACCGTTACTTCGAGTCCGCGTCCGCCTGATAAAGCCGCCGGGCCGCGCGGCGGGCATCGCCACCTTGTGGAAGGCACTCGGCCCCCAGCGGCAGCGGCAGGTCCAGCTCGCGGACCTTGCGGAAAATCTCGCTGAAACGGATCTCGCCGGTGCCCGGCTCGTTCCGCGCCGGCGAATCCGCGAACTGGACGTAGCCGATCCATTCGCGGTGCTGCTCCAGGTTGTCGATCAGGTTGCCCTCGAAGCGCTGCATGTGGAAGAGGTCCCAGTTCAGCCGGACCCAGGGGGAATCGACCGCCTTGCAGATCGCGATCCCGGCGGCGCTGCCGTAGAGGCAATGGTCGGGATGATTGTAGGGATTCATCGGCTCCAGGATGATCATCTTGCGCCGCGCCTCGAGCACCGGCAAGGCGGCGCGGAGCTTCGCGATGATCGACCCGTGCATCTGCTCCCGGGTCAGCCCCTCGATATTGTCGCCGCCAACCACACAGAAACGCCCGCAGCCGGGCAACCGGTCGGCGCCATCGCAAGCGGCGGCGATCTCGTCCACGAAGTCCTGTTCCGGGAAAGCCGGATCGTTGATCTGCTTGCCGAAGCCCCACGCGGTGAACTGGGTGGCCGTCATCCCGTGCCGCTCCAAGGCCGCCGCGCCGGCGGCGAGGTCCTTGTCGCGCCAGGTCCACAGCTCGATCGCCGGAAACCCCAGCGCCGCCGCCTGCTCGATCCGCTCGACGAAGGAGCCTTCGAACCACATCTCGATGTTGACGGCGATCGGCGTGTGCGGCGTGCGTCCGGGGAATTCAGTCATGCCGGGATCCAAAGCGGAACCGGGTAGCGATGGCACGCCGGATCTGTGTCCAAATGTAAAGTTCACCGCCAAGGTGCCAAAAACGCCAGACTTCCAAACCAGCGGGAGCGAACTTGGCGTCCTGGCGGTCGAAAGGATTCTTCAAACGATCATGTCGGAATCCCCGGTCCCCGCCCCGCCCTCCGCCAGCGAGCCCTCTTCGAAGTCGATCTCGCGGACGCGCTTGCGGTCGCGCCAGAACTCGACCTGCTTCCGCAGCTTCTCGCGCAACTCGTCGCCCCCGCTCACCGCCTTGATCTCGATTTGCGGCTGCGAGCGGTCGGAGGTCTCGATGATCAGCGTCGAAAGGCCGAAGAACCGGAACCAGAACGGGCGCTCCATCGAGGTGTCCTTCACCCGGTAGAGCTCCACGTCATCCATCTTCCGGTTGAAAACCCCTCGTTGCAGGCGGATCCGCTCGGTGGTGAGTTCGTGCCGGATCGCGCGGGTTTCCACGAAGATCCACAGCATCCAGCCGAGCGGCAGGATCAGGGCGACCCAGACGGGGGGAAAGAAGGTCCCGCCGATCCCGATCCCCACGGCCACGGCCGCGGCCAGCAGGTATTTGCCGATGTTGAGGACCTGCGAAGGACTGCCTTTCCAAAGAATTTCTTCACTCACGCTCACAGAGTGCACGAGGCGACCGGGGGGCAACAAGTGGAGAATCCATCCGGATTTACAGCCCGCCCGCTCAGCGCACGCGGATCGGCTCCGACGAAATCTCGCCCGGCACGCCGCGCAGGTGCTCGTCGAGGAACGATTTGATCCGCTGGTTGAGCTCGGGATTGGCGAAACCGTGGCCCGCGCCCTCCATCGCGATCAGGTGGCTCTTGACGCCCGATTTCTCCAGAGCGCCGTGGAGTTCCACCGCTTGGGCAAACGGGACCAGGTTGTCCCGGGTGCCGTGGGCCGTGAGGAAAGGCGCGTCGTCGCGGGTGATCCAGGTCACCGGCGAGGCGGCCTTGGCGTTCGTCTTGATTTCCTCCTCCTCCTTGCCCAACAGGCGGATCGCCATGTTGTCGCGGCGCATTTTCTCGATCGCGACTTCCTTGCCGAAGAAGGTCAGGAAATTCGCCGGGCCGAAGAAATTCACCACGCACTGGACCCGGCTGCTCTGCTTCAGGAAAGACCCGAGGCTTCCTTCCAGGCCGTCGATCCCGCCGCTGGTGCCGAGCATGGCGACCAGATGGCCGCCGGCGGAAGCACCCATCACGCCGATCTTGTCCGGATCGACCCCATACTCATCCGCCTTGCCGCGCAGGAATCGGATCGCCGCCTTGCAATCGTGGATCTGGGAAGGCCAGCCGGCCTCCTGGGTCAGCCGGTAATTGATGGTCGCGGTGGCGTAGTCACCGGTCGCGGCGATGGCCCGGATGATGGCGAGCCCGTCCTCCTTTTTTCCGGACATCCAGCCGCCGCCGTGGACGAAGACGACCATCGGCCGTTTCTTCGCCGGGCGGTCCTTCGGCAGCAGGAGATCGAGGGTCTGGCGCGGATTCTTGCTTCCGACGTAGTCGACGTTCTTCAGGTGCTCGACCGTCGGGTCGGTGGCTCCGCCCGTGCCGGCCTGACCGGAGGCGACGCGCAGGAATTCCTCCTTTGAGATGAAACCGTCGCCGTTGCTGTCGACCATCGTGAAATGGGGCCGCAGCGGCTCCGGGATCTCGGCGCGGGTGAGCTTGCCGTCGCCATTGGAATCGATCGCGACGAAAGGATCCGCCTGGGCGTGGACGGCGGGAGCGAGCAGAAGAAAGAGGAGCCAGCGCATGGCGGAGTGAACACCGGATTCCGGCAGCTGTCGCGGGGAAATGCGGATCGGAGTGTCGATAGGAGTGTCGCCTTCAAGGCGGCACTCCTATCAAGGCGACACTCCGCTCAAGGCGCGCCGTTCTGGATGATGTCGAGGAAGCTTTGCGGCTCCAGCGAGGCCCCGCCGATCAGCGCGCCGTCGATGTCCGGACAGGCCATCAGCTCGGCCGCGTTGCTCGGTTTCACCGAGCCGCCATACTGGATGCGGATCTTCGCCGCGCTGTCGGTCCCAAACTGCTCGGCGACCAGCGAACGGACGAACGCGTGCGCCTCCTGGGCCTGGGCCGCGCTGGCGGTGACGCCGGTGCCGATCGCCCACACCGGCTCGTAGGCGATCACGGTGTCCAGCAGGTCGCGCTCGCTCAGGCCCGCGAGTCCGATGCTCACCTGGGTCCGCAGGACCTTCTCCAGGCGGCCGGTCTCGCGTTCTTCGAAGGTTTCACCGATGCAGAAAATCGGCTTGAGGTTGAGCTCCCGGGCCTTGCGGACCTTCGCGTTGATCACCTCGTCGCTCTCCAGATAAATCGCCCGGCGCTCGCTGTGGCCGAGGATCACGTAGTGCACGAAGAATTCCTTGAGCATCATCGCGCTGATCTCGCCGGTGTAAGCGCCGGAATCGAACTGCGAGCAGTTCTGGGCCGCCAGCGCGATGCTCGACACGTTGCCGAGGATCTCGGTGGCCTTGGCCAGCGAGACGAAGGGCGGGGCGATCACGATGTCGCAGGGGAAAGTGCGGTTCTGGACCTTGGAAAGGAAGCTGCGGGCGAAGTCCTCGGTTTCCGAGGGACCCTTGTTCATCTTCCAGTTGGCGGCGAAGATCGGTTTGCGGATCATGTCGTAGCGGATGGGTGCGGTGTGGTCAGCGGGAATCGGGCCAAGTCAGATATCGGAAAGCGCGGCCACGCCGGGAAGCACTTTTCCTTCGAGCAACTCCAACGACGCGCCGCCGCCGGTGGAGATGAAAGTCATGTCATCATCGAGGCCGTACTTGTTGACTGCGGTCACCGAGTCGCCGCCGCCGACAATGGTCACCGCGCCGCTGGCCGCCATGGCTTCCGCCACCGCCCGCGTGCCCGCCCCGAAGCTATCGATCTCGAACACGCCCATCGGGCCGTTCCAGATGATGGTTTTCGCCCGGGCGATCTCCGCGACGAACTCGCCGATCGCCACGTCGCCGATGTCAATCCCTTCCCAGCCGTCGGGCGTCGCGCCGCCCTGCTCGTAGGGAGCGGTGCAACGGGTCTCGGCGCCTTCCTTGAACTCTTGCGTGATCCGGGTATCGGCCGGCAACAGGAAGCGCACGCCCTTCTCCTTGGCCTTGGCGAGGATCTCGAGGGCGAGGTCGAGCTTGTCGGCTTCGACCCGGCTGTTGCCGGTCTGGTAGCCCTGCGCCTTGCGGAAGGTGTTGGCCATCGCGCCACCGATCAGGAACGCGTCGGCCTTCTCCATCAGGCGGCTGATCACCTGGATCTTGTCGGACACCTTCGCGCCGCCCATGATGACGAGGAAGGGTTTCTCGGGCGCTTCGAGTTTGCCGTCGAGGTATTCGAGCTCGCGCTCCATCAGGAATCCCATGGCGCTTTGCGTCACGAAATGGGTCACCCCTTCGGTCGAGGCGTGGGCGCGGTGGGCGGTGCCGAAGGCGTCATTCACATAGATCTCGGCCTGGCCGGCGAGGGCCTCGGCGAAAGCGGCATCGTTGGCTTCCTCGGCGGGATAAAAGCGGGTGTTTTCCAGCAGCAGCACCTCGCCGGGTTGCAAGGCGGCGCGCAGCGCGGCGACCTCCTCGCCGACGCAGTCGGGGGCCAGCTTCACGGCCTGGCCGAGGATCCCGGCGAGATGGGCGGCAGCCGGGGCGAGCGAGAAATCCGGATCCACCCCGCCCTTCGGGCGACCCAGGTGGGAACAAAGGACCAGCTTCGCGCCGCCGGCCAGCAGGTGCCGGATCGACGGCACCGCGGCCTGGATCCGGGTGTCGTCGGTGATCGCTCCATCCTTCAGGGGAACATTGAAGTCCACGCGCATCAGGACCTCCTTGCCGGTGACATCGAGGTTGCGGATCGAAAGCTTGGCCATGGGCCGGGACTGCCCGAGGACGTCCGACAAGTCAAGCACCGCTTGGGACGGATCCGGTCAGGATCCCCGCCCCGGCGGTCGCGCCCGGGGCGGTTCCCTGGCTGACCTCGACCGCCACCACACAGACATCGTCGTCGTGATTCCGCCGCTTCTGGAAGGACGCCACCTCGCAGATGATCTTGGCCGGCATCGCCGCCAGCGGGCCGTCCAGCGACTCGTCGAAGGTGCTGATCAGCCGCTGGGTGCCGAATTCCTTGCCGGCCGGATTCTCCGACTCGACCACCCCGTCGGTGAACAGCAGGAACACGTCGCCGGCCCGGATCGGCGAGCTTGAACTTTGATAAACGGCCCCGCCCATCAGCCCCAGCGCCGGCTGGCGGCGCGCGCCGCTCCACAGGAACTCGGGAGGGTTGCCGGTGCCGCGGCGGGCCCGCAGCGGCGATGGATGGCCGGCCACCGCCCAGGTCACCTTGGCGTCACGGGTATCCAGCACCATGAAGAACGCGGTCACGAACAGCGTCTGGCTGCTGCGTTCGATCACCTCGTAGAGTTCCCGATTGAGGATCCCGAGGAATTCGCCGGGCTCGTCCGCCGAGGCCACGTGATTGCGGACCAAGGCCCGCAGGATGGCGGTCACCAGCGCCGAGCGCGCGCCGTGCCCCATCACGTCGGCAATCAGCACGCCGGTGCGATGCTCGTCGAGCTCGATCAGATCGAAGAAATCCCCGCCCACGGTCGAGGCCGGCTGGTAGAAATGCGCGAAGCCAAGCCGCAAGGGGTCCGCCACCCGCGGCGATTCCGGGTAGCCCGACGGCATCAGCGCGTGCTGGAACTCGCGCGCCAGCTCGAGGTCCTCGCGGATCACCGCGGTCTTGGCCTCCACCTCGGCTTCCAGCTCGCGGTGGTAGCGCATCACCCGCGCGGTCATCACGCCGAAGTCCGCCGCCAGCGCCTCCACCTCGTCGCCGGTGGCGATCGCGCGGATCTGTTCCAGATCCTCTTCCGCGATCTGGCGCCGGAGCTCCGCTTCTTCCTCCGACAGCCCGGTTTCCTTGCGCAAGCGGACCGTGTCGGCGAGCGCCCGCGCGGTTTCGCCCAGCACCGCGATCGGCCGCAGGATCTTGCGGTCCACCAGCGCGTAGCCGCCGAGCAGGCACAGCCCGGTCGCCAGCGCGGCGGCGCTTCCGACCAACCACACCTGCCGCCGCAAGGGCGCCATCACCGCGGACTTCGGCGAGGAAAACAGGACGTAACCGCCGGGCTCGAAGCGCCGCCGGTCGATTCCCGCCGACTGGATTGCCGCGAAGCCGGTCATCCGCTCCCGGTCGGTCCCCTTGCCCGCGATGGTCCAGCCGTTGCGGCCGACCCGGATGCACAGCAGCGTCTCCGGGTCCAGACTCGCGCCCCGCGACTGGTATCCCTGCTCGCGGGCCCGGGCCAGGATGGTCCCGTCGGGAAGCAGGATTTCCAGCCGTCCGCCATCGTCCTCGGGCACCGTGCGCAAGGCCTGGAACATCGGCGACACGTCGAGCACCACCTTGACCACCCCGGTCAGCGCGCCGCCGCGGTGCATCGGCAGCACCAGATCCAGCGAAAACACCCCGGCACTCTCGTCGAAATGCAGCATGTCGGTCCAGATTCCGGATTCCGGCAGTTCCCGGCCGACTTGCCACCATGTTTCGTCGGACTGGTCGTAGTCGCTGGTCTTGTGAATCGCGGCAACCACCCGCCCGGCGGGGTCGGCGACAAACACCTCCGCCACCCGCGGATGGCGCTGCGAGAACCGCCGCAAGCTCTCCGCCGCCGGATTGTCCAGGATCTCCCGCAGCAAGGGGTCATCCGGCGCCAGCCCGGCCCAGCGCCGCTCGATCTCCGCAATCGGCTCGCGATCCGCCAGGCGGCCGGCCGGCGGCATCGCGAGAAAATCCGGCATCGCGAGATCGGCCGCGATCCAGCTCCACAGGTGACCTGCCTGGGATTCCACCGCGTTCTCCAGCGACCGGGCGAGCGCCGCCGCCTCGGTCGCGTGCTGCTTCCCCTTGGTCGCCAGCAAATGGCGGAACCCCAGCGTTTGCAACACCACGAACCCGGCCAACAAGGGCAGCAGGGCCGCGATCGCCAGCGCCGCCGCGATCTTCACCCTCAGTCCCATCGCCGGAAATCTCACCATGGGGATCTAACGTGGCTCCGCCGCGGTGGCCAGAAGCTTTTCGGTCACGCTCCGTGTCGCGTGACATCGCGGCCGGAGCCTCCAGCACGCCGAACGGGCCTTCCTCACCCTCCACCCGTTGCACCCGGAAGGATGCTGTCCCGCTATTTCCCCGCCTTGCGCCGGGGCCTTTTCGTGGCGGGACCTTCGGTGGCTTCGCCGGGGGCACGGCATCTTGGACGAGTTCCGCGGGGCGGGCGCGCATCTCGGCGACTTTCTCCGGCCGGGTGGCGGCGAGGTCGTTCTTTTCGGCGAGGTCGGTCGCCAGGTTGTAGAGTTCGACCTTGCCCGGCGCGGCGTCGGCATCCTCGGCTTTCACGGCGTTCTTGCCGGAGACACTGAGCAGCAATTTCCAGTCGCCCATCCGCAGGGCCATCTTTCCCGGCGACATGCCGGGCAGCAGCAGCGCCTCGCGGGGCGGCTTGGCGCCCTGGGTGAGCACCGGCCAAATGTCGACGCCATCGGGCGCGAGTTTCCGGCCGGAACTCGCCGAGGTGCAACTTGCCGGTGATGGCGGTGGTGTAGCCCGCTTCCTTCAAGGCCTGGGGCTGCAACCGCTCGGCCAAGGGCAGTCCCCAGGGCGCGCCCGGCCGCACGACGCTGTAAACGCCGGTGTGGGTGACGTGGCACCCGGTCATCAGCGCCGAGCGGGTGGACGAGCAAACCGGCTGCCCGTAGAACGACTTCAGCCCTGCGCCCGCCTTGGCGAGCCTGTCGATGTTCGGAGCGCGGATGTCCTTGCCCGAGATTTAATGCCTGGCGCGTGGTCTGGCGCGTGGTCTGCGTTCGCGCAGCGGATTTGAAGAAGGCAACGGGCGGCTCGCCTGTTGACTCACTTCCGTCCCTGCTCCCGGCCTACCGGGCCCATGCTGCCGCCGGGCACGAACTCCCCCGGGAAGATGATGGATTTGTGGTCCGCGGCACCTTTCTTGACGGCGCTCACCCAGCGCACGATGCGGCGCACCATGGGTTTCGGGTCAGACCTGATGTGGGCGATGCCGGAGACGCACCAAGCGAAGGCAGGATCGTCACCGGTAGCCACCAGCGAGACTTGCTCCGGCACATGGATGCGCCGCCGGGCGAGGACTTCCATGGTGGCGATGAATTGGGCGGTCTCGTTGATGATCAAGGCCGTCGGGGGTGTCCGGCCAAACAGGCGCTCGAGAAGAATCAAAAAGCCTTCGGGAGTCTCCTTCCATGCCGGGAGGTTGTAGGCTCCGGTGGGAACCCCGTGGGAGTTCAACTCGTCAAGGAAAGCACGTTCCGCCCTTCCGGGCGTCGGCTGGCGCCGCGCATGGCGGGCGATGAAAACGATCTGGCGATGCCCGAGTTCGAGGAGACGGCGCGTGGCGGCGAGGAAAGCCGGCAGCTTGTCGGGCCCCGTGCTGGCCAGCGGCAGCCCTTCCACCCGTCCAAAGAGAGCGAGGCAGGGCGTTGCCTGCGCGGCGGACCATGCCAGCAGTTCCTGCGAGCCGGCGACCACGATCCAGGCGTCCGCAGGGTTCTCGCCGAGCATGCGGGTGATCCGCCCGACGTCGTGATGGAGTTGGACCTGGGTCTTGGGCAGGAAAAACACCTCCTGATCCTTCACGTCGAGGTCGCGTTGGATTTGCAACAGCATCTGGGCGATTTTACTTTGCTCCTCCGGCAATGCGTCGTGCAGGAGAATCCCCACCCGCAGCCGTTGGTGGCGGGGCCCTTGATCCGTGACGGCGCGGCTTCGCCCCCAGCCCCGCGCGCCGAGCACACCTTCCGATTCCAGCAACCGCAGCGCGCTGCGGACGGTATCGCGCGAGACATCCAGCTCCACCGCCAGCCGCGCCACGCCGGGCAACGCGTGCCGCCACCGCCCGGCCCTCAAACCCTCGCGGAGGTGCCCGGCGGTCAGCTCGGCGATGGAAAGTCGATGCACCGGACGCATGGTCCAAGGTGGCCGAAAAATTCGGCTACTTGTCGAGAAAGTAACGATTAAAATTCATTGCGATCGGGATCTCGGGTGCTACCTCCGGCGACAGACGGTGGTCTTCAGCTCCCCAAAGATGTCGCGCCGCTTGTTTCGGAAATCCCGGCTCCGGACTCGCCGACTCCCTGCCCCGCTCAATCTCCCATCATTCCGATCGAATGTCCCGCAGCCAGAAATCCACGCTCGCCTCTCTCGCCGCCTTCGTTGCCTTGAACCCCTCCGCCGACGGAGCCCTGGTCACCGGGACTTGGGTCAAAGCATCCGGTGCCACCGGCGTGGCCCTGACCAACCCGACCACCGCCTCTCCGACCTGGGGCGACGGGACCACCGACAACGCCGACGCGTCGTCCATTTATTCGCCGACCCCCACGATCACCTTGGCGAACCCCGGCGACAAGGTGGCGCTCACTTCCGCGGTCTATAACTTTTCATTCACCCTCGAACGTAACGCCCTGAACGGATTGATCATCACCACATCGCTGGTCAGGACTTCGGACTCGCTGCAGTTCGCCGGAGCGAGTTTCACGGACACCACGGTCAACGCCGGTGCGTTCACCTTTGACCGAGTGGGATTCCAAGGAACCACCGATCTGAACGCCGATCAAATCCAGTTGAACAACGTCGACGTCACCTTCACGGCGGTGCCGGAACCATCGGCAACCCTGCTTGGTGGCTTGGGCGTGCTGGCGTTGCTGCGCCGCCGTCGCTGGGCGCCGCCCGTTCTCACACGATCCAACCACCCGATTCCATGACTCCCGGAAAGCACCACATCCACTGGATTTCCCTGCTGGTCGCCGCGTCGCATGGGGTGGCGATGGCCGCTCCGGTCACCGGAACCTGGACCAAGGTCACGGGCACCTCGATGGTGCTGACCAACGAGAACACGGCCTCGCCAACCTGGGGTGACGGCAGCGGCAACAACGCCAGCGCGTCGTCGATCTACTCCGCCTTCCCTACGGTCACGCTGACCAACCCCGGCGACAAGATCACCCTTTCGGGATCGGTCGAACTGATCGGCATCGCGGGCGGGGCGGAGAACCTCCGGTTCGGGCTCTACAATGTGAACGGAAAGGTTCCCCCCGACACAAGCGGCTGGCTCGGCTATTTCGTGCAGAACGGGAACGGCACGAGTGTCGTCAAATTGAATGAGCGGAGCAATCCGAACACGGGAGCGTTCGCCAGCGCGGTCAGCGGAGCCGCGCAAATCACGACCGGCGCCGCGCCAGGAGTTGTTATCACGGACCAGACCTACGATTTCACCTTTTCGATCGAACGCAATGCCGAAGCCGGAGTGCTGATCTCCACTTCGCTGAAACGCCGGTCCGATTCGGTCGAATTCGGCGGCACCGGCTTCCTCGATCCCAGCCCGCAGACCTTCGTTTTCGATCGGGTCGCCTATCTTGCCACCAGCGGTTTGGCGGCGGACAAACTGCAACTAACGGACGTGGATGTCACCTTCGCCGCCGCGGTGCCGATTCCCGTGATCACCTCCTCGGGGTTCGTGGAGGGAGCCTTCCAGATTTCCGTCGAGGGCATGGAGCCGGCGACCAGCTACGTGCTCAAGCGCTCGCCCGACCTGTCGTCCTTCCCTGACACGGTGGGCGGCACCTTCACCGGGGCCGCCACCCGCACCTTCGTCGATCCCTCGCCGCCGGCCGGCAAGGCGTTCTACCGGATCGAGGTGGCACCGTGAGCCTGCGGGTACCACGTTCTCCCGGCGGATCCTTGCCGGGAATTGAAGGCTCGGTTTGTTCTCCCGCCCAAGCGCCGCGCTTCGCTGGTTTGAACCGGGCCGATGTCGACCCGCACCGATCTGTGGAGCCATGAAACTCCTGGTCGTACTCACCCTTCTCGCGCCGCACGGCACCCTTCGCGCCGCCCCTCTTGTCGGCCCTTGGGCATTGGCAACGGGCACCGCCACCCTCGCCAACACGGGAACCGCATCACCCACCTGGGGCAACGGCACCACCGACAACGCCGACGCATCATCCATCCACGCCTCGTTTCCCGACATCACCCTCGCCAGTCCGGGGGACCGGATCGTGCTCAGCGGATCGGCCACGATGGCCGGCGTGACCTCCGGCGCGGAGGTCTTCCGATTTGGCACCTTCAATGCGAACGGGAGCGCGACCACCAGCGGCTGGCTCGGCTACTTTCTCCGGAACGGCAGCGGGGCCACCGCCGCATCGCTGATGGAACGGGCCAACCCGAACACGGGAACCTTCGCCAGCGTCACCGGCGCGGCAAATGTCGGGACCGCCGCCGTCTCGGCCACGGGCCCCACGAGTGGCACCTATGATTTCTCGGTCACGTTCGAGCGCGTGGCCCCCACCGGGATGCGGATCACCACCTCGCTGAAGCGGACTTCCGATTCGGCGGAATTGGCGGGCCTGACCGGCGTGCTCGACCCCAGCACGCTCACCTATGTTTTCAATCGGGTCGGCTTCCTGGCGACCACCGATCTGAATGCCGATCAAATCCAGCTGACGAACGTCGATGTCGCCTTCATTCCGGCGCCGGTGACGCCACCGCCCGCCGCCACCGCGTTCGCCATCACGGAGTTCGTGCTCGGCCCCCCGCTGGAGCCGGTCGGGGGCGGACCGACCCTGCGCTGGAACGCCACCGCCGGACGCTCCTACGCCGTGGAAGGTTCGACCGATCTGGAAAGTTGGCAACGGATCGGCGCCCCGGTTTTCGCGGCCAATACCAGAGCCACCACGCGGATCGGCCCGGTCGTGGCGATGCCCAATTTCATCCGCATCCGCGACCGCGTCAGCTCCCCCGATCCCTTGCCCGCTCCCGCCCGCCCGAACGTGCTGTTCATCGCCGTGGACGACCTGCGGCCGGAGATCGCGGCGTTCGGCGCGACCTACATGCACACGCCGAACATCGACAGCCTGGTGCAAAGCGGGCGTCCCTTCCCGCGTCACTACGTCCAGTGCGCCACCTGCGGGGCCTCGCGCTTCGCGCTGCTCACCTCGCGTCGCCCGACCAACGGCACCGCCGGTGGCAACGACGCGTTTGTCTCGCTCTACCCGGGAACCGGAACCGCGCAGGCACCGAACTCGTTGCCCGAGGCGTTTCGCAACGCGGGCTACACCACC
>CAMCYK010000128.1 GCA_945883695.1 Akkermansia muciniphila
GGAGCCGTAAGGAGTGTTGACCTGTGGTCAACAGCGGAGTGTCGACCCCAGGTCGACACTCCTTAAGCGCCTGCGGCGCGTGCGGGGTTCCAGCGGCCGGCGGAGCCGTAGGGAGTGTTGACCTGTGGTCAACAGCGGAGTGTCGACCCCAGGTCGACACTCCTTAATGGGGCTCACGCGAGGATCGCGCGGACGACGTGGCCGTGGACGTCGGTCAGGCGGAAGTGGCGGCCTTGGAACTTGAAGGTGAGCTTCTCGTGGTCGATGCCCAGCAGGTGGAGCAGGGTGGCCTGGAAGTCGTGGACGTGGACGCCGTCCTTGGCGACGTTGAAGCCGAGTTCGTCGGTCTCGCCGTGGGTCATGCCCGGCTTCACGCCCCCGCCGGCCATCCAGACGGTGAAGGCGTAGGGGTGGTGGTCGCGGCCCCATCGCGGGCGGTCGTCGAAGTTTCCCTGGATGAAAGGCGTCCGGCCGAACTCGCCGCCCCAGATGACCAGCGTGTCCTCTAACAAGCCGCGCGCTTTCAGGTCGCGGACCAGCGCGGCGCTCGGCTGGTCGGTGTCCTTGCACTGGGTGTAAAGCTCGGTGGTCAGGCTGTTGTGCTGGTCCCAGCCGGCGTGCATCAACTGGACGAAACGGGTGCCGCGCTCGATCAGGCGGCGGGCGAGCAGGCAGTTGCGGGCATAACTTCCCGGCTGGTGGACCTGCGGACCATACATCTCCAGCACTTCCTTGGGCTCGCCGGAGATATCGGCCAGTTCGGGCACGCTGGTCTGCATGCGGTAGGCCATTTCATATTGGGCGATGCGGGTCGCGATCTCGGGGTCGCCGAAGTCGTCGAGCTTGCGCTGGTTGAGCCGGGCGATGCCGTCGAGCATGTTCCGCCGCAGCGCCGGGCTGACGCCCTTGGGGTTGTTGAGATAAAGGACGGGATCGCTGCCGGGATGGAGCTTCACGCCCTGGTGGCGGGACGGCAGGAAGCCGGAACCCCAGTAGAAATCGTAGAAAATCTGGCCGCAGCTGGTGTCCTTGTTGACCGAGGTCATGGCGACGAAGGTCGGCAGGTTCTCGTTCAAGGTGCCGAGGCCGTAGGACAGCCACGAGCCGACCGTCGGGCGGCCGGGAAGCTGGTTGCCGCTGAGGAAGAAGTTGATCGCCGGCGCGTGGTTCACCTGCTCGGTGAACATGCTTTTCACGAAGCACAGTTCGTCGGCGATGGCCGCGGTGTGGGGCATCAGCGCGCTGACGGTGGCGCCGCTGTGGCCGTGGTTCTTGAAGGGTTCGATCGGGCCGAGCAGCCGTTTGGCGCTGGCGTTGTCAGTCATCGTGCTGAAGCGCTTGCCGGCGACGAAGCTGGCCGGGACCGTCTCGCCGTGGCGCTTGGCGAGTTCGGGCTTGTGGTCGAACAGCTCGACGTGGCTGGGCGCGCCGTTCTGGAACAGGTAGATCACCCGCTTGGCCTTCGGCGCGATCTGCGCGAGCAGGCCGGGCTCGGCCCCGAAGGCATCCTTGCCGAGCATCGAGGCGAGCGCGGCCATGCCGAGTCCGGTGGCGGACTTGCCGAAGAAGTAGCGGCGGTTGACGAGGAGCTGCTGCTCGGTGACGGGGTCCATGGCTATTCCTTGGTGAGGGCTTCGTCGGTGTTGAGCAGCGACAGGCAGACCGAGGCGAGGGCGGCGTGGTCGACGGGATCGAGCGCCGGGTCGGCCGGCGAGTCGCCGTTGGAAAGGAAGTCGGTGGCGGCCGCCGGATCGGCGGCGAAGGCCTCGCGGGCGGCGCGGTGGGAATCGACCAGGATGGCCAGTTCCGCGGCGTCCGGCGGGCGGGCGAGCACGATGGCGAAGGCGCGGGTGAGGGCGGCGGCGGGGTCCTTGCCGGCGTCGCGGACCGAGCGGGCGGCGAGCTGGCGGGCGGCCTCGACGAAGGTGGGGTCGTTGAGCGTGGCGAGGGCGTGGAGGGGAGTGTTGGTGCGGGCGGGATTGACGGTGCAGATCTCGCGCTTGGCGCTGTCGAAGAACATCGGCGGCATGCTGATGCGGCGCCAGCAGGGGTAGAGGCTGCGGCGGTAGAGCGACTCGCCGGTGTCGCGGACGTAGCGGACCTTGCCGAAGGTGGCGTCGGGCCAGAGGTTCTCGGGCGAGTAGGGTTTCACCGGCGGGCCGCCCGCGCGGGCGACCAGCAGGCCGCTGGCGGCGAGCGCCTGGTCGCGGATCATGAAGGACGGTAGCCGGAAGCGCGGGCCGCGGGCGAGCAGGCGGTTGGCGGGGTCCTTTTCCAACAGCCCGGGGGTGACCCGCGACGACTGGCGGTAAACGCGGCTGGTGACGATCGCGCGGACCAGTTTCTTGTAGTCCCAGCCGCTGTCCATGAAGTCCGCGGCGAGCCAGTCGAGCAGCTCCGGGTGGACCGGGACCTCGCTTTGGACGCCGAAGTCCTCCGGGGTCTTGATCAGGCCGATTCCGAAAAACTCCTGCCACAGGCGGTTGACCGTGACCCGCGCGGTCAGCGGGTGCTCGCGGGAGACCAGCCAGCGGGCAAGGTCGAGGCGGTTCGGCGTGGCTCCGGTCTCGGGTAGCGGCGGCAGGATCGGCGGGGTGGCGGCGTGGACTTCCTCAAGCGGCTTGTCGTAGGCGCCGACGGCCAGCACGTGGGTCTTCCGGAGTTCCTTGCGGTCGGCCATCACCATGACCTTCGGCAGGGACTGGCGGAGGGCTTTCAACTGCCCGTCCAGGCCGGTCCGGGCGGCCTCGAGCCGGGCGAATTCCGGATCGGTCCGGCGGTGGGCGTCGCGCGCCTGGGCCTGCTGCTCCGGGTTCCGGTTGGCGGCGGGAATTTGCAGCACCGGAAGCAGACGGTCGGCGGGGCCTTCAAGCGTCGGCGAGGTCACGCCGCTGACCGCGAGCCGGAAGCGGCCGAGGTTGTGGTGAGCGTGCGGGGAATCATGGCGCAGGGTGATTTCCAAGGTGGCCCCGGCGGCGGCCTCGAGCGGTGCGGCGAGGTGGAAAATCGCGGCGTGGTCGCGGTCGATCGACTTGCCGTTCCAGACCGCCCAGCCGCTCTGCGGGTTGTCGTCGAGGGTGCCGCTGACCGCGAAGACCGCGCCTTGTTCGTAGCTGGCTTCGGCCCGGGGGAGATCGAGGCGGCGGGGAGCGCCGCCCGGTTCGGTGAGGGTCGCCTCGAAGCCGGTGAGGACGAAATTGCCGCTGTTCGAGCGGGCGATGCCGCCCTGCGTCATCGAGGGATGGCGGAGGGCCTCGAGCTTCAGCGCGGTGATCCGGCCGGCGGGAGCGGGGGCGCGGACGGTGTAAGTGGCGTTCGCCGGGTTCGCGCCGGAGACGAGGATGGAGCGGTCGTCGAGGATCGTGGTTTCGGCACCGGCGACGGACTGGACCGCGAGCGCTTGCCAGGGCTCGGCCGGCTGGCGGGCCAGTTCGGCGGCTTCCCAGCCGGCTTGCAGCGGGGCGAGGGTTCCGGCCCGGGCCTGGAGCTGGGCGTCGGTTTCCTCCAACTGCCGGGCGAGCCGGCTTTCCTCAATCCGCTGATCCTCGCCCGGCGCGGCGATCACCGGCGGGGTCTGCGGATTCCCCCCGCCGCCGTCGACCGGGGTCTGGTTGAAAAAGGCGAGCAGGCTGTAGTAGTCGCGCTGGGTCAGCGGGTCATACTTGTGGTCGTGGCAGCGGCAGCAGTTCAGCGTCAGCGCCATCCAGACGGTGCCGGTGGTCTCGACCATGTCCATCGCGTAGTCGACGCGGTTTTCCTCCGGGATCCGGCCGCCTTCGCCGTTGATCGGGTGATTGCGCAGGAAGCCGGTGGCGAGGATCTGCTCCGCGGTGGCCTCGGGCAGCAGGTCGCCGGCAAGTTGCCAGACGGTGAACTGGTCGTAGGGCAGGTTGCGGTTGAAGGCGGCGCCGACCCAGTCGCGCCTCGGCCACATCGTGCGGTCGGCATCGCCCTGGTAGCCGTTCGAGTCGGCGTAGCGCGCGGCATCGAGCCACGGCCAGGCCATCCGCTCGCCGTAAGCGGGGTCGGCCAGCAGGCGCTCGACCAGCCGGTCATAGGCGTCCGCCGCCGGATCGGCGAGGAACGCGGCCGTTTCTTCCGGCGAGGGCGGCAAGCCGCGCAGGTCGAGCGACAGGCGGCGGATCAGGGTCGCGCGGGGGGCTTCCGGCGCGAAAGCGAGATCGTCCAGGGCGAGACGACGGCCGACGAAAGCGTCGACCGGGTGCGCCTCGCCGACCGGGACGGCGGGCTTTTCCACCCGCAGCAAGCTCCAGTGCGGCTGGTATTCCGCGCCGCTTTCAATCCAGCGCTTCAGCAGGTCTTTTTCCGCGTCGCTCAGCGTGAGGTGGGAGTCGGCGGGCGGCATCACCTCGTCGGGATTGGTGGCCGTGATCCGCTGCCAGGCGAGCGACTGGTCCGGTTTGCCGGGCACGATGGCCGGGCCGTCGTCGCGCTGCGCGAAGGCACCGTCCGGGGTGTCGAGCCGCAGGTCGGCCTCGCGCGCCTTGGCATCGAAGCCGTGGCAGGCAAAGCAACGGTCGGAGAGCAACGGGCGGATGTCGCGGTTGAAATCGGGCGGAGTCGCCGCGCCGATGCCTGCGGTCGCCAAGGTGGCGCCCAGCACGGCGGTCAGGGTTTTGGGCGGTCGGCGGGTCATCCGGATGGCAGGCGGGGCTGCTACGTGGTAATCTCCCCCGATCTTTACGATTCTGCAATCGCCCGCCACTTGTAAAATCCCTGAATAAAAGCCGGACAATCTCCGTCGCAGGAAAAGCCGTGCTTCCGTTTGGTCCGGGATCCGCTATTTAACCTCCTATGAAAACCGCCTTGGTGTCCGCGCTGCTCGTCTCGCTGTTCCTGCCGGCTGCCGCCCAGACCCGGCGTCCGGAGCGAAAGACCTTGCTGGACCGCGATCCGGACGTGATCCATCTGGCGGAGCACGTGAAGAATCCGATCGAGCTGCGGGTGATCAAGGACGCCACGGTTTTTTCCGACAAGAACGGCAAGAACCAGCTCGGTGCCCTGGTGGCGGATCAAGTGGTGGTGCTCGAAGCGATGACCGAGCGGGCCTACAAGGTCCGCGGCAAGGGGACCCGGCACGGGATTTCCGGCTGGGTCGGGCCGCACGCCTTCGCCTCGAAGGACCCGGACTTCGTCGCCAACCTCAAGAAGCTGCACGCCCGCCAGATCGAGGTGCAGGCCTTGATCGCCGAACGGCAGGTGGCGATCGGGATGACGCCGGAGGAAGTCGACAAAGCCCGCGGCGCGCCGACCAAGACCCAGCTCAAGCAGACCGACAAGGGCGAGACCGGCCGCTGGGAATACATCGATTACGAACAGGTTTCGCACTACTCCACCGTCCGCGATCCGGTCTCCGGCCAGATTTACCGCCAGCTCACCCATGTCACCGAGGAGATCAAGGGGAAGACCGTGGTCGAGTTCCGGAACGGGGTGGTTATCTCGCTGGAAGAGAGCGAGCGGCGGCGCGGGGTCGACGTGAGAATCGTGGTGCCCCCGGTGATTTTCGCCTGGTAGGCGGCGACCTGGCGAAGGCATTTCCACCGATATTCCGGCCGATCGGTGGATTTCGGGTTGAATCGTGGCCGGGAAGTGATGCCTTTGCAGGAGGCAAGGGGCGATGACCGGTGGGTCAGGCCCCTGCAACCTCGATTTCACTTATGAAAAAACCACGGATCGGAACGCGGACCAAGGGCTTCACCTTGGTGGAATTGCTGGTGGTCATCGCGATCATCGCGGCACTGGCAGGCATGGTCTTCGCCCTGACCAAGGGGGCGCTGGCGAAGTCCCGGCTCTCGGGCAGCGTCAACAAGGTCCGCGACCTCGGGGTGCGCATCCAGGCCTACACCCAGGACAACGCCGGCCAGTTGCCGGTGTGGAAGAGCGAGTCGCAGGACCTCTATTGGTGGGGCAATCTCATCGATGACGTCCGCGACAAGAGCAAGCTGATGATCTTCAAGAGCCCCGGCGACAAGTACTTCGATGTCGACCGGATCGACTCGACCGTGTCCTACGGCTGGAACGCCCGCGTCTGCGGCCGCAGCGAGACCCCGGGAGAAGAAGGACCGAAGCGGATGGTCAGCTTCCGCGAGCCCGCGCGGATCCTGGTGCTGGCCGATGGGCCCAAGAGCAACGGCTTCGGCGAACTGGGCCCGAACAAGCTGCCCGACCCCGAACGCTACAACGGCAAGGTGGCCGGGCTGATGCTCGACGGCTCCGGCAAGACGCTGATGATCGAATCCGACTTCAAGCAGAACTCGTTCTGGTTCATGACCGAAGAAGAGCGGGAAGCCAGCGGGGCCAAGTGACGCGCCGCGGTGGCGTGTCAACAGTGATCCGCCACGATTTCCCGGAGCCGCGCTTGGACGGCAGCCGGGCCCGGGTCGGTGGCGACCAGGTGGACGAAGGGCTCGCCCACCAGCGTGAGGAAGATCTCGCGGCACTTCGCCAGCGATTCGTGCTTCTCGAATTCATTCGCGGTGTCGCCGCGTCCGCCGATCCGCGACAGGGCGGTATCGACGTCGAGGTCGAGGACGAACAGCAGGTCGGGGACCGGCGCGAAGGCCTCGTTCTGGCGCCGGATTTCCGCGGGATCCATGCCGCGCGATCCCTGGTAGGCCATTGTGGAAAAGTAGTAGCGGTCGAGGATGACCACCTTGCCCGCGGCGAGGGCCGGCGCGATCAACTGCGCCACGTGGTCGCGGCGGTCGCGCAACAGGAGTTCGAGCTCTTCCTCCGCCGGCAGGCGGCCGGTGGCGGCGGTCGCGCGGAGCTTGCTGCCCCAGGGGCCGTCGGTGGGTTCGCGGCTGGCCACGACCTCGCGGCCTTGCTCGCGGAACCAGTCGGCCAGCAAGCGGGTTTGGGTCGATTTGCCGGTGCCGTCGATGCCTTCGAGGACGATGAAGAGGCCGTGGTTCATCAGGAGAGTGGCCGACGCTCCCAGAGTGCGGGGATGTGGGCAAGGGCGTTTGACACGGTCCTCTGCCTTGCATCGATTATCCTGAAAGCCGGGAGGGGAACAACGAAACGGACGAAATGGACGAAATTTCAGAGGGTTGGGTGAACGGCCCGATCGCCCTTGTGGGGGTGGATCCATTCGCACCCTCGCGGAGGAGGCCTGCGGCCATTGGGGGCCGTTTTTTCTGTTGTCGTCCAAGCTTCCGTGATGATTTCGCGTCATGGACGTCCCTCCACCCGCTCCCACCGAGAAGCTCCTGGAATCCGAGCCGACCCGGCAACGGAGGGTCGCGAGCGAGGTGATTCCACCGCCGTCCGGGGAGCCGGTCGCGCGGGGCGGGGCGATCAAGGCGGGTTGGGTGCTGCTGCTGATCGGCCTGGGGCTTGCCTGCATTCCGGTGCTTGGCTTCGTGTCCTGGCTGATCGGCTACCCGCTGTGCTTCGCGGCCTTCATTCTCGGCTGCCTGGGAGCCGCCAACGGCCGGGCCGGAGCGGGCGTCGTGCTGATCCTCGCCAGCATCACCGCGGCTCCGCTGGCGATCTTCGTCGCGCCGATCCTCACCACCTTCATCGCCAGCAGCCTGTCCGGACCCCCGGCGGGTGCGGCCGAGCCGGCGAATCTTCCCGGCGACTGGAAACCGCGCGATTACCAGCCCGCGGTGGAAAAACTGGAGGGAGAAGCGGCGCCACGTTAGCGGTCTTGCGCGGTGGGTGCCCCCTGCCACCTCGATAACCTTGAAGGCATTGGGCAAAAGGCCGGAATTGGACCAAGGATGGACAAGGCGTTCAGGGCGGCAGCGGGTCTTGCCGCGACAGGCGGGCCTTGTGCAACTGCCAGCCGGCGAGAACGCCGAGCCAGCCGAGCGTGTAAACAACGAGCGGGATCCACCGTCGGGCGCTGACATAAGTGTAGGTCGTCGAGCTCGGGAGGACCATTTTTTGACAGCCGAAGACGGGCTTGAACGGATGTGCCCGGTCGGATTCCGCCGGTTCTTCCGTTTCGAAATTCCACCGGAACCGCCCTGAGGGATCATCGACGATCACGATCTCGACCGCATCCGGGAAGACCTGGATCTTGTAGTAGTTGTTGTAGTTGCCCAGCCACGCGGACCGGGAGGGAACGAACAGCCACAGCCATCCCAGGAACAACAGTCCCGGCAGTCCGAGCCAGAACAGCAACGATCGATGGAAGGGGCGCGGCGGCATGGAGGTTCATAAAGGGGAGGCGTGACGCTCCCAGACCGCGGCGGAACGGGCAAGGGTGTTTCAGGAGTCGGCGCTTTCGTCGCCTGCGGGGATCCGCAGGTCCTTGGACTGCGGGCAGCCTGCTGCCGCTCTCCCTTCGCCAGCCTGCTGGCGAAGGCATTCCAAGACCCGAAAAACCCATTGCGCCCCCGCCACGGTAATCAATTTGATGAGGTCAAGCCCTCGGGGGTGGACTCGCCAGCAGGCTGGCGGTCCGAAAGCGGCAGCGGGCTGCCCGCAGTCCAAGTAAAGGTGTTGGCACACCCGACTGGATTGAGCCCCGCGGCTCCATCCGGAGTGCACCCTCCGGGCTGTTTTTGATAGAGGTGTTGGCACACCCGACTGGATTGACCTCCATCGGTCCATCCGGGATGCACCCTCCGGGCTGTTCTTGTTGAAGGTGTTGGCACACCCGGCTGGATTCGAACCAGCGACCGCCCGCTTAGAAGGCGGGTGCTCTATCCAACTGAGCTACGGGTGCGTGTGCGGACGGTGTAGCGCGCTTGGCGGGGGAAGTCAAAACGGATGGCGGGAAAGGTCTGGCGGAGGGGCGGGCGGGAGGCTTGGATGGCGGGGTGCAATGTCCCGGACCACCGCCCCATCCCCAGGCCCTGGAAGACGCCGAGCATTTGAAGCTGCTGTCGGTCTTCCATTACGTCATGGCCGCTTTGATCGCCGTCGGGGGCTGCCTGATGATGGCCTACTTCGCGTTTTCCGCCTACATGTTCAACGAGTTGGTCCGCACGATGCCGGCTACGCCCGGCACGCCCCCGCCGCCGGCCGGGCTCGGCTGGTTCTTCGGCGCGGTCGGCGCGGTGATGTGCGCGGGGGCCTGGGTGGTGGCGGCACTGAACTTTCTCGCCGCCCGCTGGCTCGCCGCGCGGAGGAACCGGATCTTTTGTTTCGTGGTGGCGGCCCTCGGCTGCGCCGCCTTTCCCCTCGGCACGGCACTCGGGGTGTTCACCATCCTCGTGCTCCTGCGGCCGAGCGTGCGGGCGCTGTTCGATCAGCCGCCGGGCGGCTACTTGAACCGGTAGCGACCGCCTTCGACCGTGGACGGCAGATCCGGTCGCGGAGGCTTACAACCCATGTTCAGGCCGATCAATCTGTTCCTTGAGTTGTGCAGGCAGCGCTTCCCACAACTGCGGATGCGTTTCCACCAAGCGGGCGATGTCACCCAGATCCTTGATGCGTTTGCTCTGTCGCCGTCCCGAATCGCTCCAAGCTTTGATCTTGCCTTTGAGGGTGTCCTCCAACGACGCAACCCGAAGCAAAATGCCATGGACGTCGGCCGCAACCGCCCTTTCCGGAAAATCGCGATAGAAATCCTCGGTGCTGAGTTGAAGGCTGACCTTTGAATGCCCTTTGAAATTGACTGACCACTCGAATTTTTGGGGTCGGAAACCCGCTTTGGCAAGTTCGTCCACGGCTTGGTCGATGGCTTCAATCGCGACCACGAAATCCACATCCTGCGTCACCATCGGCTCGGTCGCCCAATGATTGACCGCGACTCCGCCGATCGCGCACCACGGAATATCCGCCCGCTCCAGGCAATCGACCATCCGCATGACATCATCGGTTCCACCAACCGTCTGCCAATCGTAGAATTTCTTCGCGGTCATCGCGTGCAGTTTGTTTGATCCAAAGGGAGGGGAAAGCCTTTTTCCGGCAGCCACCATCCTCGTGCTCCTGCGGCCGGGCGTGCGGGCGCTGTTCGATCAGCCGCCGGGCGGCTACTTGAACCGGTAGCGGCCGTCTTCGACCGTGACCTCGGGTGGGACCTTGGTCCGTTCGAAGTGGTCGTGTCCTTCCTTGAGATTCGTCCAGAAGTCGAACCACTCGTTTTCCCGCTCCCGCGCCAGCCGTTCGTCGGTCATCCGGAAGGGCAACAAATGAACCCGGAAGAAGGACTGGCCGCCGGCGAGCGCGGCGTCGCACAAGGTGTAGATCTCCTCGATTTTCTCGTCGGTCATCGCGAGGCAGCCGATGGAGACGCGGTTGCCGTGGATCATGATGAAGGTACCGGTCCGCCCGTGGTGGCGGTCGTAGGCGTTCGGGTAGCCGATGTTGAAGGCGAGGTGGAACACGCTGTCGGGCTTCATCCCGGAGCGGGGGACGAAGTAAAAGCCCTCCGGCACCTGGCGGTCGCCCTCGGCCAGCTTCGGGCCGGGCTTGCCGGACCGGGCGGCGACGTCCCAAGTACGGAACAGCTCGTACTTCCGGGTTTCGCGGTGGTGCATCCAGAGTTCGAGCCGGCCCTCTTCCTTGAAGGCGCGGAGAAAGACCGGATCGCCGAAACGCAGGCCCTTGGCGGCGAGGGCGCGCTCGAGTTCCGGCCGCACCCGGGCGGCGGCGGCTTTCGCCCGTTCGGGGCCGGGGAGGGGAGCGCAGGTTTCGACCACGAAGGGATCCTGCGCCGGGTCCTGCTGGGCGGGGCAAGTCCAAAGCAGGAAAGCGGCCGCGACGAGCAGCGCGGTGGCGGTCAGCAGGCGGCGCATGCGGGGACGGCGGCTTGGGCAGTGGTGGCGGGTTGAAGGACGGCGCGCAGCACGGTGCGCAGCGCGGCGGGATCGGGCGAGGGCAGGATGTGGAGCAGCGGGTGCTCCGGCAAGCCGCAGGCGCGGGTGGCGACGACCGGGATGCCGCTGGCCAGCGCGAGCAGGGCGAGGCGCCGCTGGTGCTCGATCCAGGCGGGCAGCACGAGCGCCCAGGCGCTGGCGTGGTCGCCGGCGGTGGCCGGGGAGCAGGGCAGGCCGGCGAAGGGATCGGAGCTTCCTTCGCTGTCGCGGCCAAGGTATTTCAGCTCGGCGCCGATGCCTTCCTTCAGCGCGGCGGCGAGTTCGAAAGCCCCTTTCCGGCCGAGGCGGGATGCGGGGAAAAAGACGGTGGGTTGAGGGGACGGGCGGCGTTCGAGCGGGGCGGGCATGTCCCAGTCGATCTTCCACGCGCGATCGCCGAAGTGCGCGGCGAGGTCGCGGTGCGGGGTGATCAGCCGGGCGGCGGCGGCGAGGGCTTCGCTTTCGGCGCGGAGCAGGTCGGGATCGGCGCGGAAGTCGGCGAGGGTGGTGGATGCGGGGTGGGTGGACTTGGCGAGGTCGAGCCGACGCTGGAGTTCGGCCATCGGCCAGCGCTGGATCAGGACGTCGAAACTGCGACCGCCGAGAGCGCCGGATTTCCAGAGATGGGGCAGCAGGTTTTGCGAGACGACGAGGTGGCGGCATTCCGGGCGGAGCATCGAGGCATAGCGGCGGGCCAGCGCGGCCTCGCCCTCTAACAGGGCGCGCTGGCGTCGCGCGCCCTGCGCGGGCAACCGGCGCTGGCGGAACGAGCGGAGCAAGGTGCCGGCCGTGGCGTGGCGGGTGCTCACGCCCGGCGGTGGCGACCATTGGTAGTTCGGCTTTTGCCAGCGGCGGCCGTCGAGCGGCGTCAGCCAGCGGTCGCCTTCCCGCGAATGACCGCGGCACCAGGCGTCGAACTCCGGCCAGCGGGCGTCGAGCAGGAAGGCCGAGTGCCCCAGCGCCGGGGCGTGCGCGGCGGTGGCGGCGGGGTGGCGGGGTGGCGGAAGCAGGCGAGCATGCCGCAGGTCAGGCAGTCGCCCGACGGTGCCGGCCGCGGCGCGGGGGCGGCGGCTTTCACGGCGGCGACTTTTCCGGCCGCCATGGAGCGCAGGCGGACGACGAGGTCGGCGGCGGTGAGTTCGACTTCGATCCGCCACGCTTGTTCGCCGCGGAAGCGCAGGTCGACGTAGTTCCAGAACACGGTGGAGTCGAGGTCCTGCTCGGCGGCCGCGCCCGCCAGGATCCGCGAGTGGGCGTGGCGTTCGACGATCTCCAGGCCCGCCTTGAGCGCCGCCTGATAGAGCAAGCCGCTGAGCTGGCACAGTCCGCCTCCGACCGCCGGGACCAGGCTGCCTTCGCGTAGTTCGCGGCCTGCGGTGAAGCCTTTCGCCTTGGTGGTCCGTCCGAGTTGCCGCCAGAAGCTGAAAACACTGCCGGCCGGAATTTCCACGCCATGGAAGGCGCCGGCGGCCCGGCGCAGGTTCTCGACCTTGCCGGCGGTGAGCGGGAATTCGGCGGGTGAGATGTCGCGCCACAGCGGGGCTTTGATCTCGGCCGCCAGCGGGGCAGCGGCCAGCGCCGCGCCGGCCGCGTGGCGCGGCGGGCGGGCGGGCATTTCGCGCAGGCTGCGGCGGAACTGCAGCAGGCGGGCTTTGAGTTGGAAGACCAGCGCTTGCCAACGGCTGGGCGTGTCGCGCCCGGGTGCGTGATGATGGGTCATGGCGGCGCGTGGCAGCGCCGCGTGTGATAACGGATGAGAACCGCAGAGTCTTCACCGGATTGATGAAGCCTTGGTGAAGGGCGGGGGCGTTGACGTCTCAAGTCCGACAAGCTGCTAGGGCTTGACCTTCAGCCTCTCCGCCTTGGCGGCCTTGCGCTGGCGCTCGTCGAAGCTGAGAAACGCTTCAGCCTTCAGCAAGAGCGCGGCGGCGACGTGGATCAGATCGAGGCTGCGGGTGCCGAGCCGGGCACTGTGGCGGTCCGCGAGTTCGACGGATCTCGCAAACAGCCCGGAAGCGGGGACCGGCATGATGGTGAAAATCCCGTTCGCCACGTCTTCACGAAACAGGCGCTTCTTGAGAGCCGCGTCGCCTGCCGTGAGCTCGCCCCGGAACACCGCCAGATGAAGCGCGTTGCGGAACTCGAGCTCGCCGAGTTGCGATAAACGGACCGACGCCGTCTGCCGGGCCATCAGCGCGGCGGCCCGGGCGCTGGTGGCTTCTTCCTTGTAGAGGGCGACCACGAACCCGGTGTCCGCGTAGGCATTCATCGGTCGCCACGGTCGAAATCCACCACACGGGAAAGACCCTTGCCGGGCTTCTCATTGGGAAAATGTTCGCGCAGGCGGGCCAGGAAATCCGGCATGACCAAGGGGGCGGAGCGGTCCGGTGTGATCGGCTCCAACCGGGCGAAGGGCTTGCCCGAGCGGGTGATTTCCACGGATTCCCCCTCCTCGATCCACCGCGCCACGGTGGGGAAGGCATTGCGGAGATCGCGGATCGTTGCCGATTTCATCGTGAGACAAGTTTGTATCACGCTTGGGACCGCGTCAATCTTCATTCCGGGAGATCAAAACGAACTCGCCGCCGCCGAGGGCTCGAGAACCCCGCTTGCGGGCGCTTGCGGCCAAACCTGATCCCGCTCGACGCCGTCCGGGCGGGCCGCTAGACCCCGCGCATGGCGACGGCGATCGGGATCATCGGGGGCAGCGGGCTTTATGAAATCGACGGCTTCGAGAAGTCGGCGGAGCGGGTGATCGAAACGCCCTTCGGCGCGCCCTCGGACGCCCTGGTCGGCGGCACGCTCGGCGGCCGCGAGGTCTGGTTCCTGCCGCGGCACGGACGGGGCCACCGCCTGTTGCCGACCGAGATCAACCATCGCGCCAACCTGTGGGCGCTGCGCGAGGTCGGCGTCCGCCATTTGATCTGCGTCACGGCGGTCGGCAGTCTCAAGGAGGAATACCGGCCGCGCGACATCGTGCTGCCGGACCAGTATTTCGACCGCACCAGCCGGCGCGAGCACCACACGTTCTTCGGCGGCGGGATCGTCGGCCACGTGTCGTTCGGCGAGCCGGTCAGCGCCGGCTTGCGGGCGATCTTGAAAGCCGCCGCGGAACCGGAAGAGACGCGGGTCCACGATGGCGGCACCTACGTCAACATGGACGGCCCGGCCTTCTCGACCCGGGCGGAGAGCGAGGCGAACCGGCAGCTCGGCTTCGACGTGATCGGCATGACCAACCTGCCGGAGGCCAAGCTGGCCCGCGAGGCGGAGATCGCGCTGGCGACCCTGGCGATGATCACCGATTACGACTGCTGGAAGGTCGAGGAAGAGGCGGTCACCGCGGAGGCGGTAATGGCGCACCTCGGCGCCAACGTCGCGGCCGCCAAGCGGATCATCGGGCGGGCGGTGCCGCTGATTCCCGGGGACGCGACATGGCCGGAACACCGGGCGCTGGACGGCGCGATCATGACCCCGCGCGCGCTGTGGCCGGAAGCGACCGCCCGCAGGCTGCGGCCGATCCTTCAGCGCTTCGGGTGATCAACTTGTTGGAAATGCAGGCGTGACATCGCACCTCCCGCCATTAAGCTCCGCAAAATTTCAACTCCCCGAATCGCCCATGAAGAACCCTCTCCAAACCTTCGGTTTCCAGATCCTCACGTCGTCCAAAACGGGGGAGCCGGCCTTGCCGAGGTTGTCGCGGCGGGGTTTCATCGCCCTCAGTGCCTCGCTGGGGAGCAGTTGCTCGATGATTTCCTCGGCGAAAACCGACGCCAACGACCAGGTGGCGAAAGTGGATCCCGCGTCGGCTCCGGCCCGCACCACCGCCAACACGACCTACCGGACCCCGCAGGTCCGCGGGCCGGTGCCACGGAACCCGGATCTGAATTTGCCGGCCTCCGGACCCACCTCCGGCATCACCTTTTCCCGCGTGGCGGTTTCCCAACCCTACATCGCGATCACCTTCGACGACGGTCCGCATCCGAAGAACACCCCGCGCTTGCTCGACATGCTGCGCGAGCGCAATGTCCGCGCGACCTTCTACGTCATCGGCCGCAACGTCGATCTCTACCCGAACGTGCTCCGCCGCACCGTCTCGGAAGGCCACGAGATCGGCAACCACACCTACAGCCACCCGATCCTCAGCAAGCTGGGTGACTCGACGGTGCGCGACGAATTGCTGAAGTGCCGCGATGCGGTGGCCCGCGCCGCCGGGGTCAAGCCGCGCACCCTGCGGCCGCCCTACGGCGCGCTGCTGCAACGCCAGCGCGAATGGGTCCACCGGGAACTCGATTACCCGACGATCATGTGGTCGGTCGATCCGCTCGACTGGAAGCGCCCGGGCCCGTCGGTGGTGACCTCGCGCATCCTCAGCAACACCACTCCGGGTGCCATCGTGCTGGCCCACGACCTGCACTCCAGCACGGTCGATGCCATGCCGGCGACCCTCGATGGCCTGCTCAACAAGGGCTACAAGTTCGTGACGGTTTCGCAGTTGCTCGCGATGGGCAACCAGACGGCTCCGGGGCAGGTCGCTTCCGGCCAGTGATTCGCGCCCCGGCTGTGAATTCACGATGCCCGGCGAACGCTACTTCGCGGTTCGGGACCGCCTCGCGGAACTGCTGGGCTGGATCGGCAGCCTTGCGGACGAGGTCGGCCTGGAGAATGACTCGGAAGCGCCGCCGCCGGTGCTTTCCCGGCCGGTCCTGATCGCCGCGCTCGGCGAGGTCAACGCGGGCAAGTCGTCGCTGCTCAACGCGCTGGCGGGTGCCGAACTCTGCCCGAGCAGCCCGGTGCCGCTGACCGCCGAAGTCCGGCTCTATCGCCACGGCGCGGAGCTCGACCATCACGTCGAACCGCTGCTGGTCGAGTGCCGGCGACCGCTCGGCTACCTGCGGAATTTCGACCTGCTCGATACCCCGGGCACCAACGCGAAGCACAACGGCCACGCCACGGTGGCGGAGCCCTTCGTGGAACATGCGGACATCGTGCTGGTGGTCTTCACCGCCGAGAACCCGTGGACCGCCGCCACCTGGGACGCGGTGTCGCGCCTGTCCCCGGAGGCCTTGTCGCGGACGGCGCTGGTGGTGCAGCGGATCGACCTGAAGCAACCGCAGGACATCCCGATCATCCTCGGCCACATGCGCGACCTCTCGGTGAAGCGGGTCGGCCACACGCTGCCGATCTTTCCGGTCGCCGCCCGCCTCGCGCTGGAGGCGAAGGGGGCTATGCCGGCCCATCCCGAACTCTGGTCGACCAGCCGCTTTTCCGACTTCGAGCACTTCATCTCGGAGCGGATCTGCGAATCGATGGAGCGCCGCCAGTTGTTGCACGATGCCTGGCACCATGCCGCCCGCACCCTGCGCCGGCTGGAGGCGCGCTTCGACGTCCAGCGCCGCGGGATGGAGGACGACGCCTGGTTCCTGTCGGGGATCGAGCGCGAGATGGACGGCCTGCGCGACGCGTCGCTGGAAGCCGCGCCGCACGCGCTGGGCGCGGCCTTGGAGCGCTATCGCAGCGAGGTCGACGCGGTGGTGAGGAACCTGTGGTCGAAGCTCGGCTGGTGGCGCTCGCTCGCGCGGCTGTTCACCGGCGACGGCTCCGCGGCGGAGATCGAGACCACCTTCGCGGCGCGGATGCAGGAGGTTGCCACCGGTTTCGCCCGCGACGACGCCGCCCGTCTGGCCGACTCCTGCGCGGCGCATTGGGAGACCGTCCGGCCGCGGGTCAAGGAGCGGATGGGGTTCGAGCCCGGTGCCTGCGCCGTGGCGGGAACCGCGTGGGAAGAGGGGATCGAACGCTTTGTCGGGCGGCTCGAGAAGGCGGTGCCGCAGGCGCTCGCCAGCCTCCGGGTGCGCGGCGTGCTCGACCCGTTGGTGCGGAGCCGGAACGCTTCGCTCAAAGGTTTCACCGCCATCGGCCTCCTGCTGGCGATCGCCGCCGGGATCTGCGGCGTGACGGCGATACAACAGCCGGCCATCCTGCTGTTAGGCGCGGCGCTGGCGGTCTTCGCGTTCGCGGCGGTGACCGCCTGGATCACCCGGGGACGGATCGCGGCGGGTTACCGGGAACGCCTGCTCGCCGGCGCGGCGACCTTTGCCGACGGCTTGAAAACGGATCACGGCGAGGCGATCCGGCTGCTGTTCCGCGACTATTCCAGCAGCCTGATCGAGGTCCGCCGCCAGTTGGCCGCGGAGAAGGCGGCGCTGACCCCGCGGCTCGAACGCTCGAACTCGCTGTACATCGCCCTGAAGTCGGTGGAGCTGGATCTCTAACGATACGTAATGGTTAGAAAACCTGCAGAGGCAACCGTTGACCCCTCCGATGTCCAGCTCCACTGCACCCCCCGGGAGTTTTTCGCCGCCACCCGCTGGAGACCAGCGAAGCCGAGCTGGAGAGCGAGATCCGGGCCCTCCTCGAGGGGACGGAAACCTAGCGTCTCAGCCGCTCTCGCGCTCCCTTTTCCCGGACGGGTCCCATTCTCAAGCCAACCATGCCGAACGAAGAATCTGACAGGTCCCGGCTCCGGGGGCTCGATCCGCTCGGCCTCGTCGGCACCCTGAGCGGCAGGAGCGCGCCGACCCAGGGCTACCTCATTCTGGTACTGATCCGGGCTTGTACTAAACACCCGTTTGGATTATGCGGGCCGGATGGCTCGCAAGAAGAAGACCCGTAGCGAAGAATACGCCGGTGGTTTCCCCGCCGGCATGGAAGCGTTCCAATCCCTAACAGATCCCCGCAAAGGCAAGGCCA
>CAMCYK010000129.1 GCA_945883695.1 Akkermansia muciniphila
CGATCGCGTAGGAGAAGCTCCAGACGAGCTTGCCGGTCCCGGCTTCGCGGCACTCGAGGGTCTCCTTGCCGTCGACGCGATGGAAGTGGAAGAGGCGGTTGTCGGCGAGGACCGGGCACGAGTAACCGTCGCCGCGCGCCGTTTCCCACACGATCGCGGGACCGCCCGCCGGCCACTTGTCGAGCAGCGGGCCCTCGCGGGTCGTCGCGTTGAAATGCGGGCCGAGGACGTGCGGCCAATCCTCCACCACCGCGCCCGCCGGCAAGGGGGCGGGCTCGGCGGAGAGCAATGAGCCCGAAAGCCCGGCCAGCAGCATGAGAATCCTCGGGGTCACCCTTGCTTCTACGCTCGGTGGCTCTGGAACTTCCACTCACCTCCAGTCACGCGCCACGAGTGATCTAGTGGACCGCGGACTTCAGTCCGCTCGGAGAAGGCATTTCGAGCGGACTAAAGATCCGCGGTCCAGTACACCCTAAGGTCCGAACAACGCCGCTTGGTTCCCCGCCAACGTCCCCGTCGCGAAGCAGCCTTGCATCAGATAGCCGCCGGTCGGGGCTTCCCAATCGATCATCTCGCCGGCGACGAAAACACCGGGCAGCTTCCTCAGCATCAGGTTCGCGTCGATCTCGTCCCAGCGCACGCCGCCGGCGGACGAGATCGCCTCGTCGATCGGGCGGGGACCGGTGAAAGCGACCGGGCAGGCTTTGGCGCGGGCGGCGAGGTCGTGCGGTGAGATGTTAGACGGCGCGCCGTGACGGAGGATCGCCTCCGCCGCGGGAGAAAGCTTCCACGAACCTTTCCGCTCGAGCTCCTCCGCGCGGAAGGTCGGCTTGAAGTCGATGCGGATCCGCGGCTCCGCCATCGCCCGCAAGGCGGCCCCGAGCTGATAGAGCGCGCCGCCTTCGAGGCCGTAGGCGGTGACCATCAGTTCGCCGGCAGCCTCGTGGTCCCCGGCGCGGATCACGAGGTTCTTCAAAGGGCGCCCTTCCGCCACCGCCAGCAGTTCCGCGGGCCACGGCGTTTCCCAGCCGCAGTTCGCCGGCACCAGCGGGTTCACTCCGATGCCGAGACCGCTGAGGATCGACGTCCACCGGCCATCCGAGCCGGTGACCGGCCACGAGGCGCCGCCGAGCGCGAGGACCACGGCGTCGGCGGTGAAAGTACGACGTTCCTCGTAGAACGAGAACTCCAGCACGTGCGGCGGGCCGGGTTGGAGGCCGGTCCAGCGGTGGTGCGTCTCGAAGTTGACGCCGTGGCCGCGCAGGCGCTCGACCCAGCGGCGGAGCAGGGGAGCGGCCTTCATTTCCCGCGGATAGACGCGGCCGGTGCGCTGCTCGAAGGTCTCGATTCCCAGCCCGGCAGCCCATTCGCGGAGGTCGCCGGGGGTGAAACCGGCGAGCAGGTTTTCCCAGAATCCCTCCGGCTGCCCCGGACCGGTGTAGCGGGTGACGAAGCGGGAAAAGTCCTCGCCGTGGGTGAGGTTCAAACCGCCGCGGCCGGCGACCAGCAGCTTGCGGCCGACCGACGGCTTGGCATCGAACAGCGTGACGGCCGCGCCCCCGTCCGCCGCGACCTCCGCCGCGCGCAATCCGGCCGGGCCGCCGCCGATGATGGCGATTTTCATGGGGCGGCGGCGACCGGGCGGCGGTTCATGGGCGGAGGGACGGAACGGATTCATCACGCCGGCGCGGCGATTCCAAGCATGGAAGAGGATGGGATGGCCGAGGGCGGTCGGGGACGCGGCGGCGATGCGGGGTGCAAGGGGCGGCGGGCGGTTGGGGACCGTTCTGCCGGCCTGAAGACCAGCGGTCCCGGGGCTGGGGGCGCGGACTCCCGGGCCGGCACTACGCGGCTTGCCAGCGTTTGGCGATTTCCTCTAACAGCACCGGGTCCTGCGGGGCGTTCTCGCGGCCGAAATGTCGGGCCTCGAGGGCGGTGATTTCCTTCTCGATCGCCTCTTTCATCGCCGGGCTGATGCATTCGCGCTGCTGGACGCGGCGCAGGAAGCCGATCACGCTGACCGCGTTGAGGTGGGCGGGCAACGGCAGCAGGACCGGGCCTTCGGGCGGGTGGCTCTTGCGGTTCTTGAGGAAGACCAGCCATCCGGCGAGCAGCACCAGCAGGGCGGCGATGCCGCCGCCAAGCCAGGGGCTGACCCGCTTGGCGGTGCCGCCGAGCGGGACGACGGCTTCCACCGGGACGAGATCGACGTCAACGTAGCGCTGGCGGACCAGGCCGTCTTCCGCGGCGAGTTCCGGCTTCACCTCGGGGAAGCGGAACGATACCGGCAAGGTCGCGCCGGCGGGCTTCAGCTCGATCCGCCATTCGTGCTCGGAGACCGGCGAGAGGTCTTCCGCCGCGGCGTCGAGCTCGACGACGCGGAGGCTGCGGTCCTCGATGCCGCCGGTTTCAAAGCCCTCGAACTTCCCGTCCAACAGCTCGTCCAGCGGCGGCACCAGGCCGTGGGCGGTGGCCTTCACCTCGAGGTAAAGGCTGCCCTTTTCGGCGTGGCTGCGTTCGTCGAGCGTCTGGGTCACGCGGAGGTCGCGGTAGGGCCGCGGCTCGGCCGTGGCGGCATCGATCGGGACCTCCGAGGAGGTGATCGGGAGCACCACGTAACCGGAGGTGTCGTTGAAATCGAGGTCGATCTTGAGCGGCGGGACCTTGTCGACCTGCGGGCCTTTCGGCTTGAGCAGGAAGTAGGCGTAGGGCGTGATCCGCCAGCCGAATTCCGGGTCGGTCAGCGACTCGACCTTGTCCGAATGGAAGGTCAGCGAGACCACCTCGAAGTGCTCCTCCAGCGCGGCGCGGGCGGCCTTTTCGAACTTGTCGCGGTAGTCTTCCGGCGGGCGGCCGAAATTGTAGCCGTAGGGCGAGGCGGTCTGGTTCTGGAGATACTTTTGGAAGCCGCCGGACTCGCGTTCGATCTCGCGGGTGTGGCGGAGATTCACCCGCAGGCCGAACGGTGCGCCGGTGCCGACGCGGTCCGGGCCGTCGACGGTGGCGTCGAGCTCGATCTCGGTGATCAGGTCGCGGTAGTAGGCGAGCACCTCGGCGGCATCGGCCAGCGCTTCGTGGTCGCCGGCGATTGCGGCGGCGCCTTCGAGGTAGCGCAGCTTGAGGTCGGGTGCGGCGTTGGCGAGGCGGGTGTTGAGGGTGGTGGCGAAGGCCTTCAGGTGGCGTTCGCGGGAGTCGGCGGGGAGGGCGGCGAGGGCGGCCTTGATTTTCGGATACTCGTCCGGGGTGCCGACGTGGTGGCTCTTCAAGGCTTCGAGCGAGGGCGAGCCGAGCGCGGCGAAGAACCAGGTCTCGAACACCGCGGTGGACTCCTTGGTCGGATCCTCGAGCGGCAGGCTCTCGGCGTAGCCCTTGGCGGCGGCGGCCAGGCCATCGAGGGCGGCGCGCTTGATCGCCGAGTGTTCGTGATCCGGGGCGAGGGTGCTGCGGTAGTTGCTCTCCTCGAAACGCAGGGCGGCGAGTTGTTCCTCGAGCCGCCAGGCTTCGGCCGGCTTCTTCGGCAAGGCGAGTTCGAGCACGCCCCGCGCCGCCTGGTAGCCGTTGAGGATTTGCTCCTGCAGTTCCTTGTCCTTGCGCTTGGTTTGGAAGGCTTGCTGCAGCTTCGGGTTCGGCCACAAGCCGGCGAGGTTGAGCCGCATCTTGCCGACCAGGGTGGCGAGCGTTTTCGCGTCGAGCACGTCGGTCGCGCCGAAGACCGACTCGATGGCCTCGACCCGCCAGACTTCCGCCTGGCTGTGGCAGGAGATGAAGGCGTCGACGAGTTCGGTGTGGAACGACTCGCCGAGTTCGAGCCCGTGGATGCCTTTCACCAGCGCGGCGAGTTCGATCAGGTTGCGTTCCTGCTTCGAGCGGGTCAGCGGGATCGAGCCCGACTGGTTGTTGAAGCCGTAGAAGTAGAAATAGCGGGAGCGCATGTCCTGCGCCTCGTTCGGGTTGTGGTTTTCGGTCCACACCCGGATCATCTCGCGGACCAGCGACTTCGCCTGGTCCTTGTCGGTCGCGGCGAGCGTCTTGATCACCGGCAGCGCCTTGTTTTCCTCCTTCACCTTGAGCAGCAGGCGGGCGGAGGAAAGCAGGCATTGCTGGCGGGTCGCGGCTTCGACGGTGGCCAGCCAGGCCTCGTCGGGCTGGCATTCCAGCAGCACGCCGGCCCCGATCGGGCGGACGCCGGGACCCTGGAAGCCGGTCGACGGACGGCCGAAGAACATGTTCCCCCACTCGTCGTACTGCGGCACGGTGCGGCGCGAGGTGCTTTGGTCTTTCTCGCGGGTCACGGTGGCTTCGTGGACCCACTGGCGGGCGAACTGGGTGAAAACGCCGGACCACGCGGCGGGGTCGACGCCCTCGGTCGAAAGCAGCGATTTGACCGCGGCGTGCTGGAGCTTGAGTTGTTCGAGCCGCAGCGTTTCGTCCGGATTCTCACGGGTCTGCGCGGTCAGCGTGCCGAGCGAGGCGAGCAGCTCGAGCCCTTCGCCCTGGGGGTTCTTGAAGGTCTTTTCCAACCACTCCCGGCCGGTGTCGTCGCCGAGTTCCGGGATCAGCGAGAGCGCGCGGAAGAGGGCCTCGGAGCGGGCTTCCGGCGGCGCGTCCTTGTCGGTCAGGAAGGAGGTGGAAAGCTCCCACGCCAGAGGCAGCGCGTCCTTGCCGGCCGCCTTCGCGTCGAGCCGCGCCAGTTCCACCCGATGGCGGGCGATCAGGTTGAGCGCGGCAAAGTCCTTCTTTTCGCGGGCAGCCGCGAGGTCGGGCAGGAAGGGTCCGGCGTCCTTGACGAAGCCGGCTTCCAACAAAAACTCCGCGGCGCGGGTCCGGTCGGCGGGCTCGGTGCCGCCGAAGTTCGGGATGCCGGCGGCGAGCGACTCGAAGAACTCTTTGGGCGGCCGCGGTTCGTTCGGCAGCAGCTTGGCGAGGGCCTTGATCTGCGGCTTCTGCGGCGGCACCGGGGCGGCGGCGGCGAGACCTAACAGATCGGCCGGGGGCAGGTAGGCGGCCTGGGTGTGCGGCTTGGAGCCGCGGGCGACAAGGTCCGGCGGCGGGTTGACCGGCGAGGGCGCGGACAGCTTGGCGACGATCATCTGGTAGCTCTCGCCGGAGCTTTCCTTCGGCAGCGCGGCGAGGAAGGCCTTCACCCTGTCCCAGCGGCCGAGCACCACGTCGCGGCGGAAGACCGCGGCGTCCTTGCGGAATTGCTCGATCTCTTGCTGGGCCTGGACGGCTTCGGGACTGGGCGGGGCCGGCTGGGCGGGCGGGACCTGGCCGTCCCCCGGTTCCCCGGCGGGCGGCGGGACCGGGACGGGAACCGGAGCCGGGACCACCGCCGGGGCTTCCTTGGGCGCTTCGCTGGCCCGCGCTTCTTCGAGGCGGGTGGCGAGGATGCCGGCGGTGCTGCGGTCGAACTGTAGCCCTTGCAAGATCGCCTGCTTCTGCTGCGCGGGCGTCGGGGCGGGGCGGTTCTTGCTTTGCTCGATGAGCTGGCGCAGGCGGTTGAAGTCGACGTCGCCTCCACCTGCCCCGGGGGACATCGCGGCTTCGGCGGCTTCGCCGGGGATCACGATTACATCGCTGCCGGGAACAGTCCCGGGTGCGGCCCCCTCTCGAATCAATCCACCGATCGTGATGCCCGGCTGTTGAGCGTGAAGCGGAGCGGTCAATACGGCGAAGGTGAGAAGGGCGGAACGGGAGTACATGGATGAAGTCAGGGTTGGGGAGGTCGTTGGGACACGGCCGTTAAAGAGCCACGACACTCCTGTCGTGAGCCGCCGGAAATCGCGACAAGAGTGTCCCTGCTCCTGATGCAGGCATCTTTTCCGACTGCCTTGGTGGATTCAGCGTTGAAGGTTCGCTCAGGACCCCTCGCCGTCGACGGGTGCACCGGCACCGGCGCCGCGGCTGTCCTTGGGCTTCTGGCCGGGCTTTTTGCCGGGCTTGTCGCCGGGATTGGCGCACTTGCCGGACTGGCAGTTGCTGCACTGCTTCGGGATGGCCTTGCCGTAGAGTTCCTCGGGCTCCATGCGGGCGAGGCGGATGGCCGACTCCAGGTCATCGGCGTGGAGCGCGGCGGCGGCGCTGTCACCGGCCTCGGTCGCGCGCTGGACCAGCAGCTTGCGCTCCTGGCGGGCGGCTTCGATTTCCGGCTCCCACTCGGTGTCGGGCAGGCCTTCCAGCTTCATCAGATAGGTCATGTAGTAGCGCGAGGTGGCCAGGGTGGCCAGCGCCTCGTCGCGCAGCCCGGCGTGGGCCTGCGGGTCCTGGGCGAGTTCGTCGGCGAGCGCGGCCAGTTCCTCACGGGCCTTCGGCAGCTCGTCGCTTTCCATGCGGGCCTTGGCCAGCTCCAGGCGGATCCGGCGGGCTTCGTCGATCCGGTCCTTCGGCAGTTGGGCGAGGCTTTGCTCGTACGCCGCGATGGCGGCCTTCCAATCTTCCGCGCCGGCCTTCGCCTGCGCCTCGGAAAGCGTCAACGCGGTGGCGTCGAGCGTCACCAGTTCGCGGCCGGGGCCGTAGTGGTAGGCCAGCAGGCCGACGGGCACGAGGCACCAGAGAGTCAGGATGAGGATCTTCATGGCAGTAACTTAAGTCGCACGTTGCACGGATTTGTCAGGGAAGGAAAGCGGGGATTTCAGGGAGATTCGACCAGAGGGGCGCGGGCGGCTTGGCCGTTTTCCGGGGAGGTTGAACGGGCGAGCCGCCCGTTCCCCTCTTGTCGCCTGTTCCCTGCTTGGGGGCCGGGATTCCAGCGGGAGCCGGCGAAATGGAGTAGCAAGGGCAGCCCGGCGAGCAGGGTGGCTCCCAGCGTGACCAGCAGCATCGCCAGCTCGCGTTGGCCGGGCAGCCGCTCGCTGCCGTCGACCGCCAGCGTGCCGAGCCGCTGGAGCATCGCGGTGGGGACCAGCTTGGCATTGCCGTCGTGGTATTCGCCGCCCAGCCGGGTGGCGATCTGGCGCAGCGTCGCGCCGTCCTGGCGCGAGTGGCGGCCGTCGATGAAGCTGCCTTTCACCGGATCGCCGACGCCGGCGACCAGCACGCCGCCGACCGAGGGCGGGAGCTTCGGCATGCCGGTGGCGGGCACCGAATCGCCGTCGCTGATCATCAGCAGGGTCGCCGAGTCGCGCGGCCAGCGGGCGGCGATCTTGGCGGCCTCGGTGATGCCGTCGAGCAGCTTGGTTTTGCCGGTGGGAAAGGCGTAATGCATCGGCAGGTCGTCCATCATGTTGTGGAGGATCTCCAGGTCGCGGGTTTCCTCGACCACCGGCTTGGCGCCATTGTAAACGGCGACGACCGAGATGTGCAGCTTGTCGTGGGCGGTGCGGGCGAGGATCGATTCCACCACCGCGCGGGCCCGGTCCATCCGGCTCTCCTTCGCGGTGGCCCCGGCGTCGCGCAGCCGCATGCTGGGGGAGACGTCGAGCACGATCAGCAGGTGCTGGCGTTCCTTGGACTCCACTTCCTTGACCGTCGAGCGGTGCGCCACGGGGGGCAGCAACAGCAAGGTGGCGGCCCCCCAGACGAGCATCGCCAGCGCGGCGATCCGGACCAGCGGGGCGGCCCGGCCGGCGAGCGACGCTTTCCCGCCCGGCCCGAACGCCAGCGCGGCCACGCTGCGGACGCGGCCGAGGTGCAGCCATTCGGCCCCCGCGGCAAGCACGAGCGCGGCGAGGGCGAGGAGCAGGGGGGCGGTGATCAAGGGAAAGACAAAGATGGAACCGCCAAGACGCCAAGTGCGCCAAGTCGGAGGGATGGATGGGAAGACGAGCGCGGCATTTGGGGAAACTTGGCGTTCTTGGCGTTTTGGCGGTTCCGTTTTCCGGGATTCACCATGGCGTGTGGCGGAGGCCGAAGAGGGTGAGCAGATAGAGCGTCCCGAGGCCGAGGCCGGCGAGGGCGAAGGGCTGGAAGAAATCGACGGGGTCGGGCGTGACGCGCTTGACCGGGGCCTTTTCCATCTCGTCGATCTTCGCGAAAATGGCCTTGAGCGAGGCGGGGTCGCCGGCGCTGAAGACCTCGCCGCCGGTGATCGAGGCGATGACGGCGACGGAATCGGGAGCCCCGCCCTCGGCGACGTGAACGTCGTAAACCTTGATGCCGTTGGCCTTGAGGCTTTGGGCGATGGCGACGTCCTGGCCGTTGGAAAGATCGGAGCTTTCGCCGTCGGTGAAGAGCACGATCATCCGGTCGCCGCTGTCGCTATCGAGCAGGGTTTTCTCACCGGCCCGCAGCGCCATGCCGATGGCGGTGCCGCCGAACCAGGTCGGCAGGTTTTCGGGCCGGAGGAAGGGCGGGGCGCACTTGAAGGCGGACACGTCGTTGGTCAGCGGCACCCAGTTGAGCACGCTGTTGCCGAAGATCGTGAGGCCGAAGGCGTCGCCCTTGCGGAAGGAGATGAAGTCGTTCACCGCGCCCATCGCCGCGTCGTAGCGGGTGGCGGAGCCGAAGGGGGCCATCATCGAGCCGGAGACGTCGAGGCAGAACAGGATATTGGTCATCTGCCGTTCGCTGCGCGGCTGTTCGAAGCGGCGGGGACCGGCGAGGATGGCGATGGCGAGCATCAGCAGCGCGACCGGCAGCAGGTCGGCGGTCTTCAGCAGGAAGCCGAGCAGGCGGGCGCGGCGGAGCGGCTGGTGGTCGAAGGGCAGCGGGACGCGGCGGCCGGCGCGCTTCCACAGGAACACCGCGAGCCCGACCGGAAGGACGAGCAGGGCGAGCAGCCATGGATGGGCGAAGGTCACTGGGGAAAAAACTGAAATGCTGAAACGCTGAAATGGGGGAGACGCAAGAGTGGAAGACTCAAGACGGAAGACTGGAGGAAAGGCAGGGATCGACAACGAAAGGGACGAAACGGGAGAAATTTGGGAGATGGGAGATGGGAGATGGGAGATGGGAGATGGGAGGCTCGGCGGTGATCTGGCGGTTAGGTTTTTCAACTTTCGTCCATTTCGCCGATTTCGTTGTTCCATTCGGGATCTGAAATCAGGTGCGGCCGCTAGCCATGTAAGGCGCGAGGAGTTGCTCGATTTCGGCGGCGGAGGTTTCGCCGGAGCGGGCGTGGAGCCAGCGTTCGAGGGCGAGGACGAGGGGGGCGGCTTCGGGGTCCTGGCGGAGTTTCGACATCGCTTCGGCGGGGGGCAGGGCGGCGATCTCGGGACGGCGGTCGCGCCAGTGGCCGATCACGAGGCGTTCGAGTTTCGCGCGGTCGTCGGTGCCGAGCTGGCCCTTGGCGGCGGCGTCGACGAGCGGCCGGAGGCGTTCGGCGAGGGTCGCGGGAGCGTCGGTGCCGCGGTCGGCGGCGGCGGGTTTCTTTTTCCGCCAGAGGAGGATGAGGACCAGGCCGGCGAGCCAGATCGCGCCCACCACGATCATCTTCGTACGATAGCCGCCGAGCTGCGGCAGCGCGCCGGGCGGAATCTCGTGCGGGAGCGGCAGGCCGGGCGGCAGGGGGCTGGTGATTTCGAGCGGGATGGCGGGCAAGGTGGAACCGGCGGGGGCTTCGAGGAAGTCGGCGAGGTTGTAGCTGCCGGCTTCGAGGCCCTGGATTTCGAAGTCGTAGCGGAGGCCGTCCTTGGCGGGCTTCGTTTCGAGGATGCGGACGACCAGCGGCGGCTTGCGGTCGCGGCGCGGGGTCGGCTTGACCTCGCCGCCGGGGAGGTAGACGTCGCGGATCTCCAGCGCTTGGCCGACGCGTTGGGTGGGGACGGGGGGTGCTTCGGCGTGGAGGGGACCGAGGGAAAACGCGAGGAGGACGAAGGCGGCTTGATAGGAGTGTCGCTTTGCAAGCGACATGACGATGGTGGGGCGGCATTCTGCCGCCCCTTGCTGGGAGCGGAGTCGCGCGGCAGGATGCCGCGCGACCATCGTTATGTCGCCTTCAAGGCGACACTCCAATCGGCGGCGTGGCAGGCGAGAAAGGAGCGGTCGGATCACTGGCGGTTGCGGCGGGATGCTCCGCCGCGGGAGCGGAGGAAGTGACGGAGTTGGCCGAGGAAGGGAACCCCCGGGCGGATGACGAAGTGGTCGAGCGAGGCTTTTTTCAGCGACGCGGTGAGCTGGTCGGTGGTGGAAAGGAGGCGCTTGCCGTGGGTCAGCAGCTCGCGGCCGGATTCGACCTCGCGGCCGCGGAACAGGCCGGCGCCCTCGAGCCGGTCCTCGGCGGGATCGCGGAAGACCAGGCAGATGCAGTCGTGGCGCGCGCCGACCAGCTTGAGCGCGGCCAGGGCGTCGGGGTCGTGGAAATCGCTGAGCACGATCAGCATCGCCCGCTGTTTCAAGGAAGGCTCCAGCGACAGCAGGCGCTGGCCGAGGGTGGTCGGTTCATCGAAGCGGTAGGTCCGCAGCGCGTGCAGCCACTGCAGCAGGACATCGCGGGAAAGGCTGGGCTGCACCACGAAATCGCGGCCGCCCGCGCCGAGCACGCCGACCGGGCTGACGCGGTCGAGGCAGGCCAGCGCGATGCCGCCGGCGACTTGCAGGGCGAGTCCGTATTTCCCCGGCGGATGGGACGCGAGGGCCATCGAAGCGGAGGTGTCGACGACCAGCCAGACGGGCATCTGCTTGGGCGTCTCGAACTGCTTGACGTGCGGCTTGCCGGTGCGGGCGGTGACGCGCCAGTCGATCGATTTCACCGGGTCGCCGGGTTCGTAGCGGCGGGACTGCACATACTCGATCCCTTGGCCGAGGAAGGGACTGCGGTCGGTGCCGTAGCTCAGGCTGTCGGCCAGCCGCTTCACCGCCAGCAGGAATTGCCGGCTGTCGAGCGGGTCGCAGTGGTGGAGGGTGCCGTCCATTTCAAGGAAAGGAACCCTTCTTCGCTAAAGCTACGAAGGGCAGGCTGCGGAGGCGCGGAGGTCGCGGAGGGAACGGGGAGGGGGTGGTGGACATGGAACCGCCAAGACGCCAAGTTCGCCAGGTTTTGGAAGAGGGGATCAGGAGACCGGCACTTCGAAGATCTGTGAGCGATAAGGAGTGTGGACCTGTGGTCCACACTCGTGTTGACCGAAGGTCCACACTCCTTATGTCACGGTCGATTTCGCGGGCGGTCATCGATCCCAATTCAGGTTCGTCAGGAAACCGAGGCTTCCAAGATTTCCCGGAGCACTCCGGTGGCGGTTTTTCCTTCGGCGAGGGCTTCGTAGGTGAGACGGATGCGGTGGAGCATGACGTCTTCGGCGAGGGCGAAGAGGTCTTCCGGGACGACGTAGTCGCGGCCGTGGAGGAGGGCGCGGGCGCGGGACGCCTTGAGGATGGAAATGCCGGCGCGCGGCGAGCAGCCGAGCTCGAGGTCGGGGTGCTTGCGGGTGCGCTCGACGACGTCGATGACGTGCTTGAGGAAGACCTCGCTGACGTGGATGTGGTTGGCCGCCTCCATCGCCGCGACCAGGTCGGCCTCGCTGCCGATGGCGTCGCCCTGGATCAGGTCGAACTCGGTGCGGGCGACCGCGCCGGTGCCGTCGCGCTTGACGCCGAGCTTCAGGTTGCGGCGCAGGATTTCCTCCTCCTCGGTGGCGGTCGGGTAGCCGAGGCGGTGGCACAGCATGAAGCGGTCAAGCTGCGCTTCCGGCAGCTCGAAGGTGCCGCTTTGCTCGATCGGGTTCTGGGTCGCGATGACCAGGAAGGGGACCGGCAGCGGGTAGGACTGGTTGCCGATGGTCACCTTGCGCTCCTGCATCGCCTCGAGCAGCGCGCCCTGGACTTTCGGCGCGGCGCGGTTGATTTCGTCGGCGAGGAGGAGGTTGGTGAAAGCCGGGCCCTGGTGGGTGCGGAAGCCGCCGGTGCGCTCGTCGAGGATTTCCGAGCCAATGATGTCGGAGGGCAGCAGGTCGATGGTGAACTGGATGCGCCGGAAATGGAGGTGCATCGCCTGGGCCAATGTGTTCACCAGCAGCGTCTTGGCCAGGCCGGGCATGCCTTCGAGCAGGAGGTGGCCGCTGGTCAGGAGGGCGATCAGCATCCGTTCGACGACGACTTCCTGGCCGACGACGATGGTGCCGACCCGTTGCCGGATCGCCTGGAGATAACCGGCCGTTTCCGAAACCGGGGAGTGGACGCTGCTCATGGATGGGGGCGTTTTGATAACGCCTGACTGACTGCCGCAGCGGCGCGGGTTTGTCTGTAAAAACCCGTGGGAAAGTTCGGGGTGGTATCCATCTCGCTGGCTCGATCGACGCCGGCGGCAGCCTGCCCGCGGGAAATCAGATGTCAGCGGACGAAGCGCTGCAGCGGCTGCGGGCAGAACACCCGGAGGATCCCCGCGAGGCCCTGCCGTGACCTCCCGGCTTGACGATCCTTTGCGGAAACCCGCGAATGGTGCCACCTGATATGCCATTGGATCGAGACAAGGCCCCGGGTCCCGCCGGCACCCGAAAGGGGACCCGCTTCCTTCGCCGCTTCTTCAGGGGTTTGGCGGTGATCCTGCTGGCCTTCGCCTGCCTGGGGCGCTTCGGGCCCGCGGCGCGGGGCGGGGCCGCCGGGGCCGCGGAGCCGGCGCACCGGGACGCCGGGGCATCCGGCGGAATGGCCGCGGTCGAGGGCCGTCCGCCGGCTCCCGCTGCCGCCGGAACCCACGCCGCCGCGGCCGGTCCCGGCCCGGTCGTTCGCGGGCCGAAGTTGGAGGAAGTCGTGAGCTTGGCGCGGCGCCAGATTTCCCGGCTGGACGGGCCGGCGGCCGCGCTACCCGGGAACCAGGGAATCAGCCATTTCATGCAGAACCCGGAGCAGGGGCTGTCGCTGCACCTCGGGCGCGGGCGGGTTGCCGTGGCGGACTGGAAGACAGAGCGGCGGCAGGTGACCTTCGGCTATGCGGCGGCCAGTGCGGACAGCACGCTGGAGGCGGCGGGCACCCGGGCCTCCTTCACGCATCCGGACGGCGTCGTCGAATGGTTCGAGAACGGCAGGGACGGCGTGATGCACGGGTTCGAACTGCCGGCGCGGCAGCCGGGCGGCGGGCGGCGGGAAGTGAAAGTCGCGATGGAGGGCATGACGGCACGGACCGCCGTCAACGGCCGGGACCTCGAATGGCTGCTCCCGGACGGCGAGCCGGCCCTCGCCTACGCCGGCCTCAAGGCGTGGGACGCCGCGGGCATGGACTTGCCCGCGACGATGGAGCCCTGCCACGGCGGCTTCCGGATCCTGGTGGACGACCGGAGCGCCCGCTATCCGATCCACATCGATCCCTTGCTCACCCGGATGACGGCCAAGCTCGGGGTGCCGGTGAACACCGGCGACGGGGAGACCGCCGACCAGTTCGGTCGCTCGGTCGCGACCGACGGCACCCGCTTGGTCGTCGGCGCCCGCGGCGGACCCGGCGGTGCCTACGTTTTCCTGCGGGTCGGAACGGAGTGGATTTTCGAAGCGAAGCTCACCGCTCCGGACGGCCAGAACGGGGACTGGTTCGGCGAGGCGGTCGCGATCGATGGCTCGCTGTTGGTCGTCGGTGCCGAAGGCGCGCCCGTTGCCGGCCGCACCAACATGGGCGCGGCTTACGTGTTCGAGCGGGTGAACGGCGCCTGGAGCCTCGCCCAAAAACTGGTGCCGGCGAACGGCCGGCTGGGGGATTACTTCGGATCCAGCGTGGCGATCCAGGGCGAGCGGTTGCTCATCGGGGCGAGCGCCGCCAACGATTTCATCCCCCACACCGGGTCGCCGGGCTACGCCTGCCTCTATGAACGGACCGGCGGCAGCTGGACGGAGCAGGCCCGGCTGGCCGACCCGCAGGGACTCGGCAACGACAACTTCGGCAACAGCGTGGCGCTCGAAGGCGACCGGGCCTTCGTCGGCAAGCCGACCAACGGCAGCGGCGAGGTGCTGATCTTCCGCCAGGCAGGTCCGGCGTGGATCCTCGAGGCGCGGCTGGCCGGGAAATCCGCCGGCGACCGCTTCGGGCATTCCGTCGGCGTCGAGGGCGAACTGCTGGCGGTCGGCGCGCAGCAGGCGGACACTCCCGCCGGGATCGCCGCCGGGAATGTGGAGGTTTTCCGACGGAGCGGCAGCACCTGGCTGCCGGAAGCCACGCTCCGTGCCTCCAATGGCGGCGCGGGGCACTGGTTCGGCAGCTCGATCGCGGTGGATGGCACCACCATCCTCGTCGGCGCGACCTATTCCTACGGCGGCTACGGATCGGCCTATGCCTTCCAAAAAGCGGGCGCACCGTGGGTCCAGGCCGCGCATCTGGTTTCCCCTTCCAGCACGCTCGACGGGCGGGCCGGGTTCGCCGTCGCCCTGAAAGGCGACCTCGCCTTCATCGGTGCCTACGGGACCGCCACCTACGCCGGCGATTTCGCCGGGGCGGTCCACCACCACGTCCGCTCCGGCGGGGTCTGGGGCGGCAGCCAGTTCCTCAGCGCGGGCGACGGAAACGTTTCCCAGGCGTTCGGTCGCAGCCTGGACCTGGACGGCGACCGCCTCGCGGTGGGCATGCCGGACGACGCCACCCCCTATGGCTCGCAAAGCGGCACCGTCTATCTCTTCGCCCGCGGTGGCGAGGACTGGATTCACGAGGGCACCTTCAACGACAGTGATCCCGAGCGACGGGAGGTCTTCGGATCGGCCCTGGCTCTCGAAGGCGACTTGCTGGTGGTGGGGACACCGCAGGACGTGAAGCGATCGAGCAACCCCTCGGTGCCACCTTACAGCTCCGGCTCGGTCAGCTGCTACCGCCGGGAAGCTTCCGGTTGGATTCCTGAGGCAAAATTGAGACCGGCTGCCATCCAGGAGAATGACCTTTTCGGGGCGGCGGTTTCATTGGACGGCACGCATCTTCTGGTCGGTGCGATCAGGGCCACCACCGGGACCCTGGTGTCGACCGGAGCCGGCTACCTGTTCCGCCGTGAAGGAACCCATTGGATCCAAGAAGCCCGGCTGGTCCCGCCGGATCCCGCAGCATCGGGCGGCATGGGCGCCCAGGTCATCCTTCAAGGCGACCGGGCCCTGCTGGCCGATCCGTTTTACCGGAACCCCGCGGCCCTCCACGAGACCGGGGGCATCCGCGAGTTCGTCAAATCCGGCGGCACCTGGTCGCAGGCCGGGGTGATCGTGCCGACCCAACGGATCGGGAACGCGCTTTTCGGCGTGTCCATCGCGCTGGCCGGCGACCTGCTGCTCGCCGGGAGCAGCGCGTATCAGTCCGGCACTCCCGAAGCCGCTTACCTGTTCCGGCGCACCGGCACCGCCTGGGCCCAGGAAGCCGTTCTCCAGTCGCCCGATCCCGACGCCGCCACCAGCCGGGCCTTCGGCACGGTCGTCGCCCTCGACGGCAGCACCGCCGCGGTCGGCGCGCCGGGGGGCGGGACCGGCAAGGGCAGCATCCACATTTTCCGTCCCGCCGCCGGTGGCTGGCAGCGCGACCAGAAAATCACGGCCCCCGACAGCAGCATGAACGAGGGCTTCGGCGTGGCGGACGTGCTCGGAGCCTCGCTCTCGCTCGATGGCGACCTGCTGGTCGCCGGGGCCACCGGCGATGCCGTGGAGAACGAGCTGACCGGCGACCTCGCCAAAGGACGGGGCAGCGTTTACGTGTTCACCCTCGGCGACGGGTGGCGGCGGCTCGAGGTCAGGAACGAAGCGGGCCAGACCCTGGTGACGGGTGATCCGCCCACCCCGTTCGGAGTGGCGACCGTCTCCCTGCTGTCGCCACGGCGCGATTTCGTCCTGCTGAATCGCGGAACGCTGCCGCTGGGAGGGATCGCCGCCGTGCTGGGCGGCCCCGACGCCGCCGATTTCCGCGTGGCTACCGCTCCGCCGGCGATCCTCCCGGCGGGAAACGAGAAGTCGTTCGCCATCCAGTTCCAGCCGCTGTCCGGCGGCGACAAATCGGCCTGGCTCGACCTCGCGAGCGATGACCCCGCGTCGCCGGTGGTCCGGCTGGAATTGACCGGCTACGCCAATCGCCTGCCGGTCGGTCGCGGGCACGCCTTCCAGGGCGTCCAGGGCAAACCGGTGGTCCTCTTCCTCGAAGACCTGGCCTATGATCCCGACGGCGACCCGTTTGCGATGGCTCCCTCCGGACCGGTCAACGTCGGAATCGGCACTCTTTTCAACACGGAAACCACCCTCGTTTTCCAACCGAATCCGGGGTTCACGGGAGACCGGCCGATTTTTCCGCAAATGATCGACGTCCATGGGGCAAGCACGACCCTTTCCGCCACCATCACCGTGAAGCCCGCCAGCGCGTTCCCGGCTCTGGCCGAGCCGGTTTTCCGCGCCGGGGAGGGAACCTGGGGCGTCACCCTCCGCGGCCAGCCGGACCACGATTACCGGGTCGAGCGCTCCGTGGATCTGCAAAGCTGGGAAGTCCTCGGAAGCATCCGGCTCGGGGCATCCGGCGATTTGCTGTTCTTCGACTACGGCCAGACGAGCCGCGGCGGATTCTACCGGCTGGCGGATTGAAAAGGGCCCCGCGCCCCGTCGCTCCGCCCCGCGCTTCACGCCGGGCCTGCCTGGCAAGGGGGAATCCGCTCTGTTCCCACATCACTTTGTTCCCACATTGACACGATCCCACCTTTCGGTTAACTTTAGGAGCAGAAAAGGAAATTCGGCATGGAACCGCTTACCCAACAGCTCAGGCCGGACGCTAAAGGCCGGATCACCCTCGGGAAGCTCGCGCACGGCGTGAGCAGCTTTCGCGCTCGGCGCATGGAGGATGGCAACATCATCCTGGAGCCGTTCACCGAGATCCCTGCCCGCGAAGCATGGCTCTTTGAAAACGCCGCAGCGCTGGACGCCGTGAAGGCGGGCCTTGCCCAGGCCGCCGAAGGGAAGACGCGCTCGCTCGGGAGCTTCGCGCGATACGCCGAAGAGGACATCGACTAGCGCATGTCCTTTGACCTCAAATTCACCGAACAGGCTGAAGCCGATCTGAAGTCGCTGGAGGAGGATCCCGGCCGTCTCAAGCGCTTCAAGGCCGTGCGAAAGGCGCTCGGGTATCTTGAGAACAATCCCCGCCATCCAGGGCTGAACACACATAAATACAGCGCCCTATCAGGGCCTGACGGCGAAGAGATTTTCGAGGCCTACGCCGAAAACAAAACGGCTGCCGCCTACCGGATATTCTGGTTTTACGGACCGGACACGAAGGAGATCACGATCATCGCGATCACGCCGCACCCTTAGGCCGGCGCGCGGTGGCGTCTTTTGGACAGACAGTCTGCGGGGCAAAAAAGTACGTCTCCCGTTGCAGGAAGGTGAAAGGTGCGTCCCCGTCAGCACAATCCGACCGTGAGTTCTAGCCGAAGAGGCATTTAACCTCGAGAGGAAAATGATGAGGCCCGAATCAGCTGGCATGGGCTTGAAGAACCCAGCCGTGTACTGGACCGCGGATCTTTAGTCCGCTCGAAATACCCCGGACCGGTGACGCGGACTAAAGA
>CAMCYK010000130.1 GCA_945883695.1 Akkermansia muciniphila
GGGGGCGCTCCGCCGGTCTGAAGACCAGCCCCGGGGCTGGGGGCGCGGAGGCTCCGCCCCGCAGCAGCACGGGGAGGTCCACCCTCCGGCGATGCGGGCTGGACGGGAGAGGCGGGCCGGGAGGGACCGTTCTGCGGGCCTGAGGCTCCGCGCCCCCGGTGTACGCCGGGGCGATGCGGGGCTTGAAGGGGAGGCGGGCCTTTGGGGACCGTTCGGCCCGGTCTGAAGACCAGCGGTCCCGGGGGGCCGTTCTGCCGGTCTGAAGACCGGCGGTCCCGGTCAGCGTTCCTCGCCGCCGACCAAGGTCCCGGCGACGCTGTAGTCGTCGTTCAGCAGGACCAGGTCGGCCAGGAAGCCGGGCGCGACTTTGCCGAGATCCTCCAGGCCGAGCGAGCGGGCCTGGTTCCAGGAGGTGGTCTTGATCACCTCGTGCAAGGGCAGGCCGGTCATGCCGACCAGGTTCTTGAAACCCTCGTTGGCCAGCAGCGTCGAGCCGGCCAGCGCGCCACCTTCTTTCAAGCGGGCGACGCGGTCTTTCACGACGACCTCGAGCCCGCCGAGCTGGATCTCGCCTTCGACCATCCACGACGCGGCGACCGAGTCGGTGATCATCATCAGCCGGTCGATCGGGACCACCTTGAAGATCAGCTTCACCATGTCGGGCGCGAGATGGATGCAGTCGCTGATCAACTCGAGCATCAGCCGTTCGTCGAGGATCCCGGCACCGACCACGCCGACCTCGCGGTGGTGGAGCGGGGTCATCGCGTTGCCATAGTGGGTCAGGTGGCGCAGCCCGGCGTCGCAGGCGGCGTGAATCTGGGCGGCGGTGGCGGCGGTGTGGGCGGCCGAGCAGGTGATGCCGAGGCTGCGGCAGCCGTCGATCAATTCCAGCGCGCCCGGCATTTCCGGAGCGAGCGAGAGGATCATCACGGGCACGATGGCGTGCAGGTCCTCGATCTCCGCGAAATCCGGCGGCCGCACGAACTGCGGGTTCTGCGCGCCGGCTTTCTCCTTGTTGATGAAAGGGCCCTCGACGTGCATGCCGGGGCAGCGGGTCAGGCCGCCTTGGGCGCGGAAGGCGGCGATCTTGCCGGCGATCGATTTCAGCTTTTCCTTCGGCTGGGTCAGGGTGGTCGGCAGCCAGGTGGTCACACCTTCCTGCAATTTGCGGCGGGCGATGTGGCGCAGCGCGTCGATCGAATCGTCGCAGACGTCATGGCCGTCCGCGCCGTGGCTGTGGATGTCGATGAAGCCGGGCATCAGCAGCCTGCCGCCGGCATCGATCTTCACCGCCGAGGCGGGCAGGTTGGTGCCCTCGATCACCGCCTCGATGCGGTCGCCCTCGATCAGCACGGCGGCATTGGGCAGGTCGATGCCGGGGGAGACGATCCTCGCGTTGGTGATGAGTTTTCTCATGGAGTGGAGCGGCGTGACGGCGGATTTTCTGGGGTGATTGCCGCGCTTTGGCGAGCCGTGAATTTTGCGGCAACGCGCAGCGCCGGCTTGGCAGATCGCGGCAGGGGGGTATCGGTGGGACATGATCAAGCGCATCGTGAAAGCCGCCGGAGCCCTCGTCATGACCGCCGCCCTGGCGGGCTGCGGGACGGACCGGATCGAGAAATGGGAGCTGGCGACCGGCCGCCAGGACCGCGCCTTGCGGGCGGGCGGCGACCTCTACGGGGTGACGGTGCCGGTCTTGAAGGCACCGGGCCTGGAGCGGGTCTGGGGCGCGCCGCGGATCCTGCGCGACGGCGAGGGCGGCTATGTTCTGGTTTACACCGACCCGCGGCGCGCGACCTCCCGGCTGATGATTCACGGGATGGTGGAGCCGCTGCCCAAGCTGTCCTCGCCGCCGCCGCTGAGCGGCGCGGGAATGCGCAACAACACGCTGGCGGGCTACCAGCGCGAGCAGGAATGGCGGACGGTCCGCGTGCTCGGCGAGAAGGTCCGCTGGTTCCAGCAGTCGGCCGGAGGTGGCGTGAGCGGCACGTATTTCAGCACGGAAGGCTTCACGCTGAAGGCTCCGGCCGGCCGCAAGGGCCACTACCGCCTGGTGGCGGAGCATGGCGCGGGCTCGCTGGAGGACGTGGAGCGGTGGTTCGGCAGCGTGTCGTTTTGACGGCGGTCCGGAATCGTCACCCAAGAAAGCCTGACAGGCGGAAACAGGCTGCTAGATTCTTTTCCCCATGAATTCCGACCTGACCGATTTTGCCGGGGCCCGCGCCTCCTTGCTTGCCGCCTGCGGGGAAATGGAGCGGATGCTGGAAGGATTGAACGACTCGCACGGCCAGGTGGCCGTCGAAATCCACGAGCTGCGCCGGCTGGGCAAGCGGCTGCGCGGCGGCCTGGCGATGATCGACGACGCGAAGCCCTGCCTGCGCTGGATGTCGGTGATCGGCCGGATGTTGGGAGGCGTGCGGGATGCGACGGTGCGGGCGAAGACCTGGAAGAAGCTCGGATTTGAAGAAGGCGCGCCGGGGTCGATCGAGGCGGCGATCACCGCCTTGCTCGACCTGGAGACCGCGGTGGCCAAGCGCGTCCCGCCGCCGGCGGTGATCGAGTGGTCGCTGGCCGCGGTGGATCAGGTGAAGGTGCGGTTGGCCGCGCGGACCGCCGAGGAGATCGCCGCCAGCGCCGCCAAGGGCGCGGGGCGGCTGGGAAGCCAGCTCCGCAAGAGGCTCAAGCGCGCTTTGGAACGGGTTCGCAACGAGGATTTCCACGATTGCCGCAAGGCGGCGAAGGCATGGCTGGGCGGGATGTCGCTGGTGGCCCCGGACCTCGCCCTGGCGGGCGGTCCGGAAGCCGTGAAGCTCGGCGACAGCTTGGGCGAGGAGAACGACCTGGAGGTGCTGGCCGTCTGGTTGCGGAGCCGCGGCTTCACCCCGTCGGCGACGCCGGCCGGGTGGAAAGTCCTGCGCAAACGCCAGGAAAAGCTGCGTCGCCGTTCGATCTCCCTGATTCGCAAGGAATTGCTCCCGGCGCTCGGGCGCTGAGTCACGGTTCGTCCGCCGAGGATCCACCCCAAGCCATCCGGACCGGCCGGCGGAAAAAATTTCCACAATCCGCCGCGGGGTGCTAGGGATCGGCGTCGTTCCCAAGGTACCATGAAATTTCCGCTCCGTTCCCTCGTCGCCCTGACCGTCCTTTTCAGTGGGTTGCTGCCCGCGCAAGAGACCGCCCGCCTGAAGATCGCGACGGTCGACATGCAGGCGCTGTTCCAGGAGTTCCACCAGACCAAGACCACCAAGACCAAATTCGAGGAAGAGCAGGCGCGGGTGGTGAAGGACCGCGACGAGCGGATCGCCAGCTTGAAAGGGCTGGAAAGCGAGATCGAGGTCCTCAAGAAGCAGGAGGGCGACCCCTCGGTGGCCGATGCCAAGAAGCAGGCGATTTTCACCCAGCGCCAGACCAAGCAGCAGGAGTTCGACGGGCTGCGGAAGGAGTTGGAGGAATTCATCCAGCGCAAGGCCCGCGCCCTCAACGAGCAGATGCAAGTGCGCATGAAGTCGATCCTCGAGGAAATCCGCGCGAAGGTGCAAACGCACGCGGAGGACGAGGGCTACGACTACGTTCTCGACAAGACCGGCACCAGCACGTCGCAAGTCCCGATCCTGCTCTACACCAAGGACGCCACCGACATCACCGAGGTGCTGCTGAAGACGATCAACGCCGGTGCCCCGGCACCGGTGGAAGCGCCGAAAACAGGCGGGGAGTGATCAAAAAAAACACCGTCCGGCGCGGTGGCCGGACGGCGTGAGAAATCGGGAGATGCCCCGTTGGGAAAAACTTACTCAGCGGGCTGGTCCTCACCCTTGGCTCCGGCCTGCTCCTTGGCCTTCTCAAGTTGTCCCTTGAAGCCATCGAGCTGGCCGGCGATCTCGCTGGCCGGATCGACCGCCTTCGCTTCGTCGATCGCCTTGATGGCGTCGTCGAACTTCTGCATGCGGGCCAGGATCATCGCCTTGGTGGCGATCATCTGCTGCTTGGTTTCACCTTCGAAATCGCCGGAAGCGACCGACTTCTCGACGAAGGCGAGGGCGCCTGCCATGTCCTGCTTGGCGGCAAAGCCGTTCAGCTCGGTTTCGAACTCGGCGAATTTTACCTTGGCGGCGAGCTTCTTGCCGTAGCCGGTCTCGTCTTTCGGGTCGGCGGCCTTGATTTGGTCGACGACGTCCGGGTAGAAGCTCGCGACCACCGCGTCTTCGAGCGCCATCGCGTCGAGGGCGGCAATCAGGGCCTTGGCCTTGGCGGGGCCTTCCGCCTTGGCGGCTTCGGCAAAGGCCTTGTCGCGGACGTCCTTCTTGGCACGAAGCTCATCGAGGTGGGCAACATACTTTTCCGGGCCCCCGGCCTGGTAGCCGGTCCGGGCGAAAGGCTTGCCGTCGGCGTCGAGGAGCAGGATCGTCGGGAAGCCCTGGACCGCGTATTTGCCCTGGAGCTCTTTGTTCTGAGCCTGGGTTTCTTCGGAAAGCTTGGACTTGTCCTTGGGGTAATCGAGTTCCACCAGGACGAACTTGTCCTTCACGCCGGTCTTGAACGGATCGTGGCTGAAGACTTCCTCGTTGAGCTTGATGCACCAGCCGCACCAGTCGGATCCGGTGAAGTCGACGAGCAGGTCTTTCTTCTCGTCGGCGGCCTGTTTCTTGGCGGCCGCGAAGTCGTGGGTCCACCCTTCGCCGCCGGCGAAGGCGGAAGTGAAGCCGAGGGAAGCGGCGCAGGCGGCCGCGAGGAGGTGTTTCGTTTTCATCATGTGACAGGGCCAATGGCCGGAGCAAAAACCAGCGGAGCCGAAGCCGGGGTTTTTCCAATTATTTCAAGGGTAGTTCGGCGGAAAAGACGCTGCCCGGGTCGCCGCTGGCCACCGTCGAGCGGACCAGCGCGCCCCAGGTCCGGTCCACCTTGCCGCGGTGGATTTCCTTGCCGTCGAGCGTGACGGTCACCGGCTGGTCGAGGTCGAGCAGCCGGTCGTCGAGCCGCACCCGGAGCTTGAGGCCGGCGGCAGGCTGGCCGTCCTTGGTTTTGGCGGAAAGGTGGACGGTGTTGCCGTCGATCGCCGCGGTGATCGTCACCGGGAGACCGGCCGGCGCTTCGTCGAGGACCAGCCAGGCGTTGCGCAGGTTCACGGTGTGGTGGAGGGCCTGCACGGTCCAGACGAGCTTCTTCGGCCGCGGGTCGCGGTGGTGCTTGACCATCCACGCCGGGCCGCCCGCGTAGTCGATCCCGTGCCCGCGGCCCTTCTGCGGCTCGAAATGGTGGACGTAGCCCTGCGGGTCGGCGTCGTGCAGCGCGTCGAGCTTTTCAAACAGACGGCGCGCCAGGCCGATGCGGTCGAACATCGTGTCGTTTTCGCCGATGTCGCAGCGGAAGGCGGTGTTGCGGAAGTTCTCGGGCGGGGCGTTTTCGATCGGCTCGGCGGCGGCCATCGCCGCGGCCGCGGCGAAGCGGCCGGGCTGGTTCGCCGGCAGGCGGAACGCGGTGTAGCCGCCCTCGGAGATGCCGGTGACGTAGATCCGGTCGGGATCGACGTCGCGGAACAGGATCGCGCGGCGGATCACCTGGTCGTAGATGTCCTGGCAATAGTCGTAATACCAGCGGCCATCGTTGTCATCGGCCATCCGCGGGATGAAATAGAGGGCGTCGCCGGGATAGACGCGCTCGAACAGGACCATCTGGGCCTGCCATTCGCGGGTGTTGACCGGCCAGGCGTGGGGGTGGGCCAGCTTTTCGCCGGTGCCGCCGCCGCCGTGCAAGGCGAGCACCAGCGGCCAGCCCTTGGCCGGCTTGTTGCCCTTGGCCAGCAGGACGTAGGGCATGATCTTGCCGCCGGCTTCCATCTTCGAGGGTGTAAGTTTTGGCCGCTGGTCGGCGGGCAGGGCGGCGATTTCCTCCAAGGTCGGCGGGAACGGCGCGAGCTGGCCCTCCCAGCCGAGCTTCTTCGCCCCGTCCCGATAGGCCTGCCAGACCCGCGCCCGGGCAAGCTCGGCCGCTTCCTTGGATTCCAGCACGGTTTCCTCCCATGCCGTCGGCAGGTCGCCCCGGTCGGCGGGGGAAAGGGCAAACCAAGCGTCGAGTGCCGCCTCGTCCATCGCGGCCTGCGCGGCACTAAAGATCACGAATCCAGCGATCAACTTGTGAATCATGCCGCTTGCTGCCTGAAGAGACGCCATGAATCAAGAATTGGTTCGAGACGGTCCGGGAAACGGCGTGGGGCGTCCCAAACCCGCTTTCCGCGCCGCTCCCGCCCGGGTTCCAGCCAGATAATTCTCTTTCGAAATATCAGAGGATAAATGGGTTGCGAGAATTCCGGCGGCGAATTAACTAAATATGCCTGTCACGTGAGAACGCGGGCCAAGCCGCAATCCGGGCGGTTAGCGGACGGCTTCCATCGGGGGCGAACGACTCCTCGTTGGGAACCCGGCCGCGCCTGCCGCGCGCGATCTCCCTCCGCCCATCCTCGCAATGTCCGCGCATGGCCTCCGAGTCCCGGAATGGTCTTTACCTGGGCGGCCCGCTTGCGGGAGTATGCCTGGATCGCGTGCCTCCTGGCCGTCGCTCCCGCCGCGCGGCAACAGGGAGGGGGCACGAACCGATCCGTGAGCAAGAATCCCGAAGATGAAGGAACGAGTGATCGATGGCTTTTGCGACGCCGCGGGCTGGCAGGCCTTCGCGTCGGGTGAAGCGGAAATGAAGGTGGGCGCGGAGGGCGGCGCCCTGCGGCTCGACTTCGATTTCCATGGCGGCGGCGGCTTTGTCGTGGCGCGCAAGGAGTTCCGCCTCGCGATCCCCGACGACTACGCCTTTGCCTTCCGGGTGCGCGGCAAGGCACCGGAGAACACCTTCGAGTTCAAGCTGGCCGACCCCTCGGGCAAGAACGTCTGGCGCTGGCAGGAAGAGGCCTTCGCGTTCGGCACGGAGGCCCGCGAACTGAACTTGCGCGGCAGCCGGATCGACTTCGCCTGGGGCCCGGCCGGCGGCGGCCCGCCGAAGCAGCTCGGGGCGATCGAGTTCGTCCTCAGCGCGGGACCCGGCGGCAAGGGGACGATCTGGATCGAGGACCTCCGCTTCCAGGACCGGACGCCGCGCCGCAAGCCGGCGGTGACGGCGTCGTCGTCCGCTGGAGGGCGCGATCCGGGCTCGGTCCTCGGCGCGAAAGGCGGCTGGCGCGCGGCGGCGAAGGATCCCGCGCCATTCCTCGACCTCGATTTCCACGAGGACCGCGAATATGGCGGGCTGGTGATCGACTGGGAGCCCGAGCCTGCGGCGCGGGCCTTCCGGGTGCGGGCGTCGGCGGATGGCGTGAAATGGCGGACGCTCCACCGCGCGCTGGACGCCCGTGGCGCGCGGAGTTTCATCCCGCTGCCGGGTGCCGGGTCGCGCCACCTGCGGCTGGCCTTCGACACGCCGGGTGTCGGCATCCGGCGGGTGACGGTGCGGCCCTTCGATTTCTCGCGCGGCGTGATCGATTTTTTCCACCAGGTCGCCGCCGCGCATCCGCGCGGCCATTACCCGCGCTACCTGAGCCGCGAGCAGAGCTACTGGACCTGCGGCGGCGTGCCCGCCGGCCTGACTTGCGCGCTGATCAACGAGGAAGGTGGGGTCGAGGCCCACCAGGGCGGCTTCACGCTGGAACCCTTCCTGTATGCCGGCGGCAAGCTCATCACCTGGGCCGACGCGCGGCGCGGGGTGAGCTTGGAAGAGGGTGAGCTGCCGATTCCCTCGGCGCGGTGGTCACTGAGGGAGTGGACCTTGCAGACGACCCTCTTCGGCAGCGGCGCGGGCGCGGACGCCGTGATCCTGACCCGCTACCGGGTCTCTAACAGGTCCGCCGCGGCCCGCCGGGTGACGCTCTTCGTGGCGATCCGGCCCTTCCAGGTCACGCCGCCGTGGCAGGGCTGGCAGGGACTTGGCGGGATCAGCGAGATCCGGGAGATCGCGTGGAAGAAGGACCGGGTGAGGGTGAATGGCGAGCGCGACGTGGTACCGCTGAGCGAGCCGGCGGCGTTCGGCGCGGCGAGCTTCGAGCAGGGGGGAATCACCGGCTACCTCGCGCGGGGCAAACTGCCGGCGGTGGCCGTCGCGCACGATCCCTCCGGCTGCGCGTCGGGCGCGCTGCGCTTCGACCTGAGGATCCCCGCGGGGGCCACGCGGGAGATCTTTCTCGCGCTGCCCGCCGGCGACGGAATCGTGCCGGCCGATGGTCCCGCCTGCTTCGACGAGGCGGTCCGGGTGATGCGCGAGCGGCTCGCCGGCGTCACCTTCGAACTCCCGGGCGGCGTGCCGCGCGCCGCCGCCCGGACCTTCAAGACCGCCGCCGGGCAGATCCTGATCCAGCGCGACGGCCCGGCGCTCCAGCCGGGACCGCGGCGCTACACCCGCTCGTGGATCCGCGACGGGGTGATCATGGGCGCGGCGCTGCTGCGGAGCGGCGACCTGCGGGCCTTGCCCGATTTCATCCGCTGGTACGCGCCGTATCAGCGCAAGGACGGCTTCGTCCCGTGCTGCGTCGACCGCCGCGGCCCCGACTGGCTGGTCGAGCACGACAGCCACGGCCAGTTGATCTACGGCGTCGCGGAAAGTTATCGCTTCACCGGCGACCGGGATTTCATCAGGGAGTTATGGCCTCACGTGAAGAAGGCCGCGAATCTCATCCTCAAGCTGCGGGCGCGACGCTTGACCGCGGAATACAGCGAGCCGGACCAGCGGGACCGCTACGGCCTGCTGCCCGAGTCGGCCAGCCACGAAGGCTACCTCGCCCATCCGGTGCATTCGTACTGGGACGATTTCTGGGGCCTGCGCGGCTTGCTCGACGCCGCCGGGATCGCCGCCGCGCTCGGCAAAGCGGCGGATGCGGAGCGCTATCAGGAACAGGCGATCTATTTCCGCGCGACCTTGCACGCGTCGATCCTCGCGGTGATCGACTCGAAGCAACTGAACTACGTCCCGGGCTCGGTGGAGTGGGCGGACTTCGATCCGACCGCGACCGCGACCGCGATCGGGCTGCTGCAGATGATGGAGGATCTGCCGCGCGGGCCGCTTGACGCGATGTATGACCTCTTTGTCCACGACTTCCGCCGCAAGCACTCCGGCGCGATGGAGTGGAACAACTACACGGCTTATGAAATCCGTATCATCGGCGCGCTGGTGCGGCTCGGCAAACGGACGGAGGCGAACGAGTTGTTAGAGGCCTTCCTCGCCGACCGCCGGCCGCCGGCGTGGAACCAGTGGCCGGAGATTTCCTGGCGCGATCCGCGCGGCCCGGGCCACCTCGGCGACGTCCCGCACACCTGGATCGCCGCCGAGTTCATGCTCGCCTTCGCCAGCCTGTTCGCCTTCGAGCGCGAGTCCGACGACTCGCTGGTGATCGGCGCGGGCCTATCCTTGGCGTGGCTCGCCGCAAGGGACGGGATCACGGTGACCGGGCTGGGCACCTGGCACGGGCCGCTCGATCTTTCGATGAAGCTCCGGGGGGAAATGGTCGTCGAACTCGGTGGCCGGCTGCGGGTTCCAAGCGGCGGCTTCGTGTTGCGCCCGCCCTGTCCCGCGCCGATCCGCTCGATCACCGTGAACGGCAAGGCATTGAAAAACTTCGCGCCCGATGAAGTGACGGTCCACGCGTTGCCGGCGACCGTGATCATCACTTTTGAATTGTCCCCGTTATGAACCCCAATCCCCTGCTCCCGACCCCGCACGCCCGTTTGCTGTCGAACGGCCGTTACCATGTCTTCATCAGCGCCGCCGGCACCGGCCAATCGCGGCGGCACGGCCATGTGGTGAACCGCTGGAGCGGCGATCCGGTGGAGGACGCGCAGGGGCAGTTCATCTATCTCCGCGACCTCGCGGGCGGCGCGCTGTGGTCGGCCGGCATGCAACCGCTGAAGGTGCCCTGCGAAGGCTACCAGTCGTCGGACGTCGCCGGGGTGTTCAGCATCGTCAACGAATGCGAGGGGATCCGGGCGCGGCTCGATATCGCGGTGTCGCCGGCCGATGACCTCGAGGTGCGGCGGCTTCACCTGCGCAACCTGTCCGGCCGGCCGCGGCGGATCGAGGTGACGAGTTTCATCGAAGCCGTGCTGACCTGGCAGGATGCCGACCTCGGGCATCCGGCGTTTTCGAAGCTGTTCGTGCAGACGAGCTATGACGGATCGCGATCGATGCTGCTGGCCGAGCGGCGGCCACGCGGCAGCGACGAGACCTGGCCGTGCCTGTATCACGCGTTGGCCGGAGCCGACGCGTGCGGTGACGAGAGCGACCGGCTGCGCTTCATCGGCCGCGGGCGCGGCGCGGGGAACCCGCGGGCCTTCGAGGAAGATACGCTTTCGGGCACGGTCGGCAATGTCCTCGACCCCTGCCTGAGCTTGCGGGTGGTGCTGGAGTTCGAGGCGGGCGAGGAGCATGAACTCGGCTTTGTCACCGGCATCGCCGAGACCCGCGAGGCCGCGGCCGGGGTGGTGGCGCGGCATCGCGCGGTGGCGGACCTGGACCGTGTTTTGCACGAGGCCGGCGAAGCCGAGCGGGCGCTGCTCGAACAGCAGGGGATCAACGAGGCGGAAGCGTCGCGCTTCCAGACGCTCGCCGCGGCGATGTACTATGGAGATCGTAATTTGGTGCCGGCCGGTCCCGGCTTCCCGCCGGAGACCGACGCCAACGCGTTCTTCGGCAGGCACCGGATCCCGCGCGACCGGCCGCAGGTGGTGGTCTGCGGGCCCTGGGACAGCGGCCTGACGGTGGAGGCGCTGAAGGCCCGCGGCTACTGGGACACCAAGGGCTTCTTCACCAACTTCATCGTGCTCGCCCACACCGCCGCGAAGGCCCCGGAGGGAATGGACGACCGGGTGTTCACGATTTCCGCCGCGTCGCTGTCCGACGCCGACCGCGCGCTGCTCTGCGCCGCGGCCTCGCTGGTGGTGAAGGACCGCTTCCCCGCCGTCAGCAGCAACCACGCGCCCGCCCCGCCGCCGGAAATCAAGTGGATCCTTCACGAGCCGAGCCCCGCGAAGGAGGCCGAGCCCTTGCGGTTTTTCAACGGCTACGGCGGCTTCAGCGCCGACGGCTCCGAGTATGTGATCCGCCTGCCGCGCGGCGGGAAAAAGCCACCGCTGCCGTGGCTCAACGTGATCGCGAACGAGGCGGCCGGCTTTCTGGTCAGCGAAAGCGGCGCGGGTTGCACCTGGGCGCGCAACAGCCAGGCGAACCGGCTCACGCCGTGGTCGAACGAGCCGGCGGCCGACCCGCACGGCGAGGCGCTCTACCTGCGCGACGAGGCGACCGGCGCGGTCTGGTCGCCGCTGCCCGGCCCGGTCCCCGGGTCCTGCGACTACGAGGTGCGGCACGGTTTCGGCGCGACGAGCTTCATCTCGAGCTGCCACGGGATCGACCAGGTGGTGACGATGTTCGTCCCGCGCCGGGATCCGGTGAAGATCACCCGCCTGCGGCTGACCAACCACTCGCAGGTCGCGAAGCACCTGGGCTTCGCTTCGTTCCAACGGCTGGTCATGGGTTCACTGCCCGCCCGGCCGAGCTTGATCGTGACGCGGCGGGAAGCCGACCACAGCCTGCGCGCGGTGAATCCGGCGGCCGGCGATTTCCTCGGCGGCGTGGTCTTCAGCGCGGTGCAGTTGAGCGGCGCGAAGGTCGAAAAGCGCGACTTCAGCTGCGACCGGCTGGCTTTCCTCGGCCGCCACGGCACGCCGGAAAATCCCGCCGGGCTGCGGACCGGCGTCGATCTCGGGGGCGCGACCGGGGCGGGGCTCGATCCCTGCTTCGCGGAACGCCTCACCTTCACCCTGGCACCCGGTGCCAGCGTCGAGATCATCGTGCTGCTGGGCGAGGCGATGGGCGATGGGGAAGCGGCGGGGCTGGTGGCCCGCTACCGCGATCCGGCGGCGGCGACGGACGCGCTTGCGGAAGTGCGGGAATTCTGGCGCGCGCTGGTCGGCGGGGTGGCGGTCGAGACGCCGTCGCCGGTGATGAACCTGATGGTCAACGGCTGGCTGGCCTATCAGACGCTGTGCTGCCGGATGTGGGCGCGCTCGGCCTTTTACCAATCGAGCGGCGCGTTCGGCTTCCGCGACCAGTTGCAGGATTCCGGCTCGCTGCTGCCGCTCGATCCCTCGTTCGCCCGCCGCCAGATCCTGCTCCACGCGCGGCACCAGTTCGTGGAAGGCGACGTGCTCCACTGGTGGCACCCGGAACCGGTCGAGCGCGGCCTGCGCACGCGTTTTTCCGACGACCTGCTGTGGCTGCCGCTGGTCACCGCCGACTACCTGCTCGCGACCGGCGACGCCGCGGTGCTCGACCGGCGCGAGCCCTTCCTCACGGCACCGCCGCTTGAGGACGGCCACGACGAGGCCTACCTCACGCCGGAGCTTTCCGGCGAGGACGGCAGTCTCTACGACCACTGCTGCCGGGCGATCGACCGCTCGCTGGCGACCGGCGCGCACGGCCTGCCGCTGATGGGCACCGGCGACTGGAACGACGGCATGAACCGGGTCGGCCGCGAGGGCAAGGGCGAGAGCGTGTGGGTGGGCTTCTTCCTCTACCGCATCCTCGGCAAGTTCATCCCGATCTGCGAGGGCCGCGGGGACGGCGAACGGGCGCGGAAGTACGAGGAACATCGTAGAAATCTCCGCACCGCCTTGAACGACGGCGGCTGGGACGGCGAATGGTACCGCCGCGCCTACTACGACAATGGCGCGCCGCTGGGGTCGAAGGAGAGCGACGAGTGCAAGATCGACGCGCTGGCCCAGGCGTGGGCGATCCTGTCGAAAGCCGCGCCGGCGGACCGGGCGGAGCTCGCGATGGTGGCGATGGCGCGCGAGTTGATCTCGGAGGAAGAAGGTCTGATCCGCCTGTTGACCCCGCCTTTCGTCGACACGGCGAACGATCCCGGTTATATCAAAGGATATGTCGCCGGCGTGCGCGAGAACGGCGGCCAGTACACCCACGCCGCGTGCTGGGCGGTGCAAGCCATCGCCGAGCATGGCGACCCCAACCGCGCGCTCCGGCTGTGGGAGATGCTTACCCCGGTCGCGCACTCCCTGACACCCGGGGCGGCGGAGCTTTACAAGGTCGAACCCTACGCCGTCGCCGCCGACATCTACGGCGCGGAGCCGCACGTCGGGCGCGGCGGCTGGACTTGGTACACCGGCTCCAGCGGCTGGCTGTACCGGGTGGCGATCGAGTCGATCCTCGGCCTGCGGGTGGAAAACGGAACGACCCTGGTGGTCAAGCCGTGCATCCCCGACGAGTGGCCGTCGTTTGTCGTCAAGGGAACCTTGCCCGATGGCTCGGCGAGCTACCGGGTCACGGTGGAGAATCCCGGCGGCGGCGCGAAGCGGGTCGCCGCCGCGGAGCTCGACGGCGTGGCGGCAGATGTCGTCGACGGCGCGGCGCGGGTTGCACTGCCGCGGGACGGCGGGTTTCATGAAGTGCGGGTGATGCTCGGGGTTTGAGGCAGGAACTCCGGAATGATGCCCGGGTGCGAGGAACGGGCTACCGTGGGATGGGACCGCCAGCAGGCTGGCGGAGGGAAAGCGGCAGCCTTGGACTGCGGGCAGCCCGCTGCCGCTTTGTTGCCACGGCCTGCCGTGGAGTCAGGACCCGACCCGCCAGCAGGCTGGCGGAGGGAAAGCGGCAGCAGGCTGCCGCAGTCCAAGGACCAAAGTCCAAGGGGCGCGGCTCCGCCCCCGGCTGGATTCATGTTCCGCCCGACGCGTCCCGCCGCTTCTCCAGGGCGAGCCGCAGCGCCCGCGCTTCGGCGAGGACGGCTTCCAGGGCAGCGGTCGCCCCCGGCGGAGTTGCCGCCGGGCTTGGCACGTCATCGCGGTCGCCCAGACCGGCGTCGCGCTGGCCGCGCATCCGGGTGGCGATCAGCTGCTTGACCTCTTCCGCGTTGTTGATGCCGCGGAAGTCGATCGCCGGGCCGCTGAGGACGGAGCGGATCAGGTAAAGCTTCCACAGCGCCGGGCCGGGGCGTTCCAGGTGGAAGATGGCGGCGGGGTCCGGCTCGGGATTCACGGCGGCATTTCAAACGGATTCCGCCCCTCAGGTCAACCGCGAGGCCGGGGGCGGGATCGCCTCAGCCATCGCCCAGGGTGCTGTCAGCCTCCAAGGCAAATCAAGCAAGCGGGTTGATCACCGCCAAACCGAGAGGGCGGAGCAGTTCAAAGTGTTTGGAGTTGTCCGTGACCAGCGTGTGCCCTTTGGCAAGGCATTGCGCGGCCAACAAGGTGTCTTCACACGGCAATGTCCGGCGGATGGATTTCAGGAACGTGAAAACCCGCTTCCACTCCAGCAGGCATTCGGTGTCCACCGCTTCGATGGCCTCTGCGAAATCCACTTCGGTCCGGGCGACGCGTTGGCTCAGCAGCGGCTGTTGACTGGCATCTGCAAGTTCCACCCCGTAGCGCATTTCCGCGATCGTCACCGAACTGATGAAACTGTCCGCCTCGTTTTTGCGCAGCCATGCCTTGAACTTGGCGGGCAGGTGTTTTTTGTGGCAGAGCGAGATCAGGTTGGTATCGATCAGGAAGCTCATTTGAAGGGCATGGTGTGGCGCTCCACCTTGGGAAAGGCAACGGCCTGGTCCTCCAGATGCGCGAGCAAACCCACCGCGCCGCGCCGTTTTTGGGGACGCGGCGTGATCAGCAGGCTTTGCCGCCCGTCATCCAGCACGCGGAGATCGCAGGGCCCGCCGCGCATCAAACCCGCCTGCTTGCGCCAACTGGCCGGGAATTGGGCCTGCCCTTTCGCGGTGATGGTCAGGGTGTCGAGGTCTTTCATGGGGTAATGGTTCATTACTTTTTTCCGGAAGTCAAAGGGTTTCAGCCGGGCTTATCCCCCTTGGGGGCGCTCGCCCCGCCGGCGGGAAGGGGGCGTCGGCTGAAACAAAACGGCTTGCCGGGAGTATTCCTGACGCTCGCTTGCGGGGTCATGGTGCTGACGTTAGGCTTGAACCCGTTGAATTTCCCTTTCCCCATCCACCTCATGTTCCGTATTCGCCACGCGATGAAATCCTGCCGGCCATGCCTCCTCGGCTGCCTGCTGGCCGGTCCGGCCATGGCGGCCGGTCCAACCTTCAACCGCGACATCCGGCCGATCCTCTCGGAGAACTGCTTCCTTTGCCACGGCCAGGACCCCGCGCACCGCGGCGGCGAGCTGCGGCTCGATGTCCGCGAGGAAGCGACCGCCGGACGCGAGGGCGGGGCGGCGATCGTCCCCGGCGATCCGAAGGCCAGCGCGATCATCCGGCGGATCCTTTCCAAGGACCCGGAGCAGGTGATGCCGCCGCCGGAGGCCCACCTCGCCGCGCTCAAGCCGGAGCAGATCGCCACGCTCGAAGCGTGGATCGCCAACGGCGCCGAGTATGAGGCTCACTGGGCATTCGTGCCGCCGGTCAAGGCAACGCCGCCCGGTGACCATGCGGCGCATCCGGTCGACCGCTTCGTCCGCGCGCGGCTCGCCGCCGAAGGCCTCGCGCCGAACCCGCCGGCCGATCCCGCGACCCTGGTGCGCCGGGCCTATCTCGACCTCACCGGCCTGCCGCCCGCGCCGGCCGAAATCGACGCCTATCTTGCCGACGCCGCGCCGGACCGCTGGGAGCGGCTGGTCGACCGCTTGCTGGCGTCGCCGCATTTCGCCGAGCGGATGGCGCTGCCGTGGCTGGACGCCGCGCGTTATTCGGACACCCACGGGTTTTCGATCGACGACCACCGCGACATGTGGGGCTGGCGCGACTGGGTGATCCACGCGTTCCAGCGGAACCAGCCGTATGACCAGTTCGTGGTCGAGCAGATCGCCGGCGACCTGCTTCCCGGGGCGACGCCGGACCAGATCGCGGCGACCGGCTTCCTGCGCAACAGCATGAACACCCACGAGGGCGGCACGATTCCCGAGGAATACCGGATCGCCTACACGCTGGACAAGGCGGACGCGGTGGCGACCTCGATGCTCGGCCTGACGATGAAGTGCGCGCAGTGCCACGATCACAAATACGACCCGATCTCGCAGAAGGAGTTTTTCCAGTTCTTCGCGTTCTTCAACGCCTCGTCGGAGCCGGGCCACGGCGCGACCAACGCGAGCACCCCGCCGGTGATGCCCTACACCTCGCCGCTCGGCGACGGCGGGATGGCGGGATTGAAAGCGCGCGTTGCCGAACTCGAGGCGCTGAAGCGGCACCCGACCGCGCCGGTGGTCGAGGCGCGCGCGGCGTGGGAGGCGCGCCAAACGCCAACGCCGGCCGCCGCGCCGGCCGCCGTGCCGGCGACCTTCCCGTGGGCGGAGTTCCAGCCCGCGGCGACCAAGTGGATCTGGGCCGGCGAACCCGCCGAAAACCAGACCGTCCATTTCCAGCGCGAGTTCGCGACGGAGGGTGAGATCCGGGAAGCGTGGCTGTTCTTCACCTGCGACGACCAGGTTGAGGTGAAAATCAACGGCCGCAGCGCGGGACGGGTCGACCTTTGGATGACGCCCGACCTTCGTGAAATCGGTGGCCTGCTGCGCAATGGCAGCAACACGCTCGAGGTCACCGCGAACAACAAGGGCGGCCAGGCCGGCCTGATCGCGGTGCTGGCGTGGCGCACCGATGCCGGCTGGCGGACGCTCGCCAGCGACCCGTCGTGGCAGGCGCGGGCCGACGCGGCGGGCGAATGGCAAGCCGCGCGTTTGATCGCTGACTTCGGCGCGGGCCCGTGGAATGACGTGACCACCGCGGTGCGCCAGCCCGGCGAGGTGGCGGCGCAACTGGCGGCGGTGCTGGCGATCCCCGCCGCCGAGCGCAATGCCGCGCAGTGGGAAGCCGTCAACACGGCCTTCCTGGCGTCCAAGGATCCGCTGGCCAAGCGGATGTCGGACGTGCTCAAGACGCTCGACGTCGAGATCCAGGTCCTCCGGCGCGACATCGAGCGCGGTCAGACCACCGTGATGGTGATGGATCACCAGCCGGCGCTGCGCAAAACCCAGCTGCTGATCCGCGGTGCCTACGACCAGCCGGGCGAGGAAGTGAGCCCCGGCGTCCCCTCGGTATTGCCGCCGCTGGCCGCCGCGGAAAATCCGACCCGCCTCGACCTCGCCCGCTGGATCGTCCGGCCCGACCACCCGCTGACCTCGCGCGTCGCGGTCAACCGGATGTGGCAGATGATTTTCGGCCGCGGACTGGTCGAGACCGCCGGCGATTTCGGCAACCAGGG
>CAMCYK010000131.1 GCA_945883695.1 Akkermansia muciniphila
CACTGGAGCGGCAGTCTCGAAGCGCTGCGGGGCCAACCGCGAAGGCAGAAGGACCTGCTCGACGCGATGCTTGAACTCATCGCGAAGGACCTCGTTCCCCTGCGCCCGGACCGCGAGGAGCCGAGGGCGAAGAAACGAAGGCCGAAGAACTATCACCCCCTGACCAAACCCCGCTACGAGATGCTCATCCGGGGCCACAGGAATCGTCCCAAATCCGCCTAAAGTTAGCGCCATTCAGGACTGACCCCATCGATGACCCCATCGATTGCCAGCTCCTCGCCGTCCTTTCGATCCTGATGGTCATCTTGCCCGCCCCGCGGGCCATTGCCAACGAGAGCACCATCGCCATCGAGCATCCGGACGAAACCCAATTTGCCCCTGGCTACACCGTCGAGATCACCGGGTTCTATCCTGCGGTCAAGGATGATGAACTGGTGTCGTCAGGGAGAGGGCGGTCGTCCTCGTGGCCGCCGAGGAAGGGATGGCGTTTCATGGTGGCGCGGAAGAGATGCGAGAAGAGGGATTGGGTCGGGAGAAGCCCCAGGATCGCAGCGCAGCGGGTTGGAAGCTGCGGGCGGACCCAAGTTTGACCGCGGAATAGGGAACGAAGTCGCGGTCCATCTCCGCGTTGCTCCGGTTTCGGTCCCGGTAATTGGAAAGGCTTCGTTGGCAAACCGCAGCCAATTGAATCCTTGGCAACAACGGTCCGGAGTCTAGCCTAGCAAGAGCATCCGGTGAACTTCGTGAAGGACATCCGCAAGAACCCCGCGTATCCGGTGGTTTGTTTCGGGGTCGCCGACACGGGCATGGCGATGTCCCGCATGATCCCCGTCCGCCGCTGGCCCAACCACCATGAAGATCCCGCATTTCGCCGCCGCCCTGCTCGGGCTTTTCTCCGCCGCCGCCGCGAGCACCCGCGGCGTCATCGACATCGCTGCCCCGGTCCGCCCCGCGGACGCCGTCACGCTGGTCGGCCCGGCCGGGCATGGCCTGATCCCCGAGGAGGAGGGAAAAGCGACGAAGTGGGTCTTCGCGGACGGCGTGCTCACCGCCTCGCCGCTGTGGGACAGCCTGGTCACGAAGGAAAGCTACCGGGATTTCCAGCTCCACGTGGAGTTCAACGTGAACAAGGCGGAGAACCCGAAGGACGTGGAGGCGGACGGCAACTCCGGCATCTACATCCAGCAGCGCTACGAGCTGCAGATCCACAACTCGCACGGGATCCCGGAGGAGGATTATACGCCGGCCTTCGGCGGCAGCCTCTACAAGCTGAAGAAGCCCGACCGCCTCGTCGCCAAGCCGCACGGCGAGTGGCAGACCTACGACATCGTGTTCCGCGCCGCCCGCTTCGACGGGGACAAGAAGACCGGAGACGCGCGGATCACCGTCTATCAGAACGGCGAGCTGATCCACGATGACTTCGCCATCCCGCGCAAGACCGGCGCCGGCGCGGCGGAGGGACCGGAGGCGCGCCCGATCAAGTTCCAGGGCCACCACAACCCCGTGAAATTCCGCAATGTCTGGATCCGGAAACTCAATCTCGACGACGCGGCGAAGCCCGCGGCCAAGGTGCCCGCGAAGCCGCAGAAAAAGGGCTACGTGCAGGTGATCCCGTTCGAGGACATCCCGCCCGCCCCCGCCCTCCCGCCGGAGGAGGCGCTGAAATCCTTCCGCCTCCACGAGGATTTCGAGATCCGCCTCGCCGCCCACGAGCCCCACGTGCAGACGCCCTTCGCGGCCGCCTTCGATGGCGACGGGCGGATGTGGGTCGTCGAACAGCGCGGCTACATGCTCAACATGAACGCCGACGGCGAGGACGGCCCGCACGGCCGCATCTCCATCCTCACCGACACGGACGGCGACGGCTTTTTCGACAGTCACAAGGTTTTCATGGACGGGCTGAACCAGCCGCGCTCCATCGCCTTCTACAAAAGCGGCCTGCTCTACGCCGGCCACGACGCGCTGGAGTTCATCGAGATCCAGGACGACCAGCCCGGCGCGCGCACGATGATCGATCCGGAATACGCGGGCGGCGGCAACGTCGAGCATCGCGCCAACGGCCTGCTGCGGGCGCTGGACAACTGGATCTACAACGCGAAATCCGACGCCCGCTACCGCGAGATCGGCGGGAAATGGGTGAAGGAGAAAACCGACTTCCGCGGCCAGTGGGGGATTTCCCAGAACAACCACGGGCGGCTGTTCTACAACGAGAACTGGTTCGGGATGAGGGCCGACCAGCTGATGCCCAACCTCCTGCGCCGCAACCCGAATTTCACGAAGCCCATGGGCAACGCGGTGAACATCTCCTACCGCGACCAGCTCTTTCCGGCCCGCGTCACCCCCGGAGTGAACCGCGGCGGCGAGGGCGATCTCGACGAGAACGGCCACCTCAAGGCCGCGACCGCCGCCTGCGGGCCGGTCGTCTATCGCGGCGACCAGTTCCCGCCCGAATACCGCGACACCGCGTTCTTCTGCGAGCCCGCCGCGAACCTGGTGCGGATGCTCCGGGTCACGGAAGACGAGGGCCTGCTCGCCGGGGAGACGCCGCTGGCCGGGCGCGAGTTCCTCGCCTCCACCGACGAGCGCTTCCGCCCGGTGAACCTTTTCACCGCGCCGGACGGCAGCCTGATCCTGATCGATCTCTACCATGGCATCGTCCAGCATAAGGCCTATCTGACGCCCTATCTGAAGGAGCACATCGCCCGCCGCAATCTGGAGAGCCACCCGCAGCTCGGGCGCATCTACCGGATCAAGCACCGCGGCGGCCCCGTGGGGGAATCGCCCCGGATGTCGGGGAGAAGCTCGGCGGAACTCGTGCCCTATCTCGCCCACGACAACGGCTGGTGGCGCGACACGGCGCAGCAACGGATCATCGACAGCGGCGACACGGGCGCCGTCCCCGCGCTCGCCGCGATGGCGGCGGATGCGACGAAACCCCTCGGCCAGATTCACGCGCTGTGGACGCTTGAGGGTCTCGGCGCGCTCAACGCCGAAGTCATCGCCGCCGCGATGGGTTCCAAGGATCCCTACGCCTTGGAAACGGCGATCCGTCTGACGGAACTTCTCACTGCCGTGGAGATCGAAAGCCTGTTCCCAAAGTTAGCGGCACTGGGAATCCGGCCGGAGCCGGTGGTCCGGCGGCAACTGGCGGCCAGCCTCGGAAGAATGCCGGGGGATCACGCCTTGTGGCTGCTCAAGGAAGTTCTCCTGGCGGACATCGACCGGCCGTTTTTCCGCGAAGCCGCGATCCACGGACTCGCCGGACGCGAGGCGGATTTCCGGCAGATCATCGGACCCGACCTCAACGACGCGAAGCTCGACGCCTACCTTGACGAATGCCTGCGCCCCAAGACCACCGCCGCCGCTTTTCCGCCGCCGCGCGACAAGCAGCAGCTCGCCTCCTTCGAACGCGGCGAGGCGCTCTACGTGAAAAACTGCATGGCCTGCCACGGCGCGGACGGCGCGGGTCTGGATCTGTTAGGCCCGCCGCTCGCCGGATCGGAATGGGTCACCGGCTCCCCCCGGCGCCTTGCCGCGATCCTCCTGCAAGGCATGATGGGGCCGATCCGGGTGGCCGGGAAGGATTACAACCCGCCCTCCGTGATGCCCGGCCTCAAGCAGAACCCCGACCTCAGCGACAGCGACCTCGCCGACATCGCGTCCTTCACCCGCCACGCCTGGGGCAACGGCAAGAACGCCGTGAAGCCCGCGGTGGTTTCCGAAGTCCGCGCGGAACTGGCCGACCGCGACGCGGTTTTCACCTCCGGTGAACTGGAGAAGGCTTACCCCTAGCCCGCAACCGGGTCCCGCGGCTCGCCGCGGGCCGTCGATCACCGGCTTTGGCGATCTCAGTGCGGTTTGATCGCCACTTTGAGCACCCCATCCCGTTGGTTTGAGAACAGGTCATAGGCCGCGACGATTTCATCGAGCGGAAAATGATGGGTGACCATCGGGCCCAGATCGATCCGGCCGGAGGCGATGACATTCATGAGCCGCCTCATCCGCTCCTTGCCACCGGGACACAGGGCCGTGATGATCGTGTGATCGCCCAGACCGGCGGCATAGGCCGAGAGGGGAATCCTCAAGTCGTCCGAGTAAACTCCGAGACTGGACAGGGTGCCGCCCGGTTTGAGGACGCGCAGGGCCGACTCGAAGGTCGACTGGGTGCCGAGCGCTTCGATCGAAGAATCCGCCCCGCGTCCGCCGGTGAGCTTCATGACCTCGTCCACCACGTCGCAGTTTTTGAAATTGAGCGTGATGTCCGCCCCCATCTTCCGGGAGATTCCCAGACGGTGATCGTTGCCGTCGACGGCGATGATCGTGGTGGCGCCGAGCAATCTCGCTCCCGCGGTGGCGCACAGCCCGATGGGACCTTGGGCGAAGATCACGACCGTGTCGCCGATCTTGATATTGGCATTCTCCGCTCCCTTGAACCCCGTTGACATGATATCAGGACACATCAGCACCTCTTCGTCGGTCAGGCCGTCGGGGATGGGGGCGAGGTTTGCCTGGGCGTCGGGCACCAGCAGATACTCCGCCTGGGTGCCGTCGATCAGGTTGCCGAACCGCCAACCCGCGGTCGCCTTGTAGCCGTGACCGCCGCAGAGGCCGGCCGCGACCAGATAGCTGCCATCTTGCGAAGGCGCGCCGTCCTGGGCCGCGTAGGAATTGAAATTGGGGCAAATCGCCCCGGCGATGACCCGCTGGCCCTCGCGATAGCCGGCCACGGCGGTACCGAGTTTCTCGATCACACCGACCGGTTCGTGTCCGATCGTCAGCCCGCGGGCGACCGGATACTCGCCTTTGAGAATATGCACGTCGGTTCCGCAAATCGTGGTGGTGGTGATCCGCAGGAGAGCGTCGTTGGGTCCCACGTCGGGAATCGGTTTCTCCGCGAGTTCGATGCGTCCGGGTTCTACAAAAATCGTGGCTTTCATAAGGAGGGTTTTAAGGTTTTTCGAGCTTGGGACCTAAAGGGGGAGGAAGTAGGGGGAGATCTATTCCGAATTCACAATCGACCCATGAATCCCTCCAAACCCTGCCGGACCTCGATTCCGCTGCTCCTTTTGGCGGCAACCGTTCCTTCCGTCCTGACCGCTGGCAACACCTGGGACGGTGGCGGAGCCAACTCGCAGTGGCAGACGGCGGCGAACTGGAATCCCGACGGCGTGCCGGTCGCGAACACGGCGGTTGTGTTCACCGGAAACGTGAGGACGACCCCGATCATCGCGGCTCCGGTGTCCGCAAGCGGCATCACGTTCGACAGCAATGCGGGGGCCTTCACTTTCCTCTCGAACGCCGGCGATGTCACGACCGTCGGCAGCGGCGGAATCGCCAACAACGACGGTGACCTCCAGACCTTCAACACGCCACTGCTGGCCGGGGCGTCGCAGACGTGGTCGGCGACGTCGGGAAATCTGGCGTTCCTCGATTCCATCCAGATCGACTCGCCGCGCGCCGTCACGCTGGGAGGAGCCAAGGAAATCTCGTGCACCGGGCGCTTGACGGGGACCGGCGCGTTGAATCTCCAGAGCACCGGCGTGGTGCGGGTGGGGAATGCCGCGAGCACGCTTTCCGGCGTCATCCGGCTGCTGGGGGGGGGACGCTGGTGATGACGGCGAGCGGCGGGATGGGCTCCGGCACGCTGCAATTCCAAGCCGGCATCATCCGCGCCGAGGTGCCGGTGACGCTCGGCAACCTCATTGCTTTTCCGGGCACCTCGCTGGTCGAGTTCACTGGGGCGAACCCGATGACCTTCAACGGCATCGTCTCCCTCGGCGCTTCCCGGGCGCTGACGGTCTCGGAGGGCACCACGGCATTCAACGGCGCGATCGGGCAGTCGGTCACCGGCTCCGGTCTGGCCAAGAACGGGGCCGGCACGCTGATCCTCGGGGGCGCGGCGGCCAATACTTTCAACGGCCCGCTCACCGTGAACGAGGGGACGCTGGTGCTGCAAAAATCCGGCGGCGTCGCTCCCGCGGGAGGCAACTTCGTGGTCGGCAATGGCCTCGCCGGCAATGGCATTTCCACACCGGCTGAGATCGTCATCGCGGCACCCAACCAGATTCCCGCCACCGCGACCGTCACGGTGAATCGGGCCCTGCTGTCATGCAATGCCGCGGAGGACGGGTTTGCCGCCCTGACGCTGAACGGCGGTGGCGTCCGGGTGAATAGCGGGGCCGTCCTACAATTGCCGCCGCTGCTCACGGTCCAATCGTCGGGCGTGTCGTCTTCCATCGGCACGGACACTCCCGGGCTCCCCGGCAGCATCCAGGTCGACACTCCGGTCACGGCTGAGGTTTCCGCGGGCGCCGTCACGCCCATCTTCGGAACCGCCGTGCCGCTCACCGGCGGCGCCGCCATCACCAAGAACGGCAGCGGCACCTGGAGCATGTCGGGCAGCGGCGCGTCCACCTCCAGCGGAATCTTCCAGGTGAATGGCGGCCTGCTGCTGCTCGCGAAAAACGCCGGAGCGGCGGCCCTGAACGGCCGGGTCAACGTCGCGCCTAACCACATGCCGGGCGCGCTGTCCGGGCGCGCTGTCTCACGGCATTCAACGGCGCGATCGGGCGGGCGGCCACCGGCTCCGGTCTGACCAAGATCCAAACCGCCGGTTACGGATTCAGCAGCGGCTCGAGCAAGCTGTTGAAATAGTCCTTTTGAACCTGCGAAAGCGGCAGGGTATCGACCGCTTTTCGCGCCACCAAAGGTTGGGCATCGGCCAAACTCGGAAACACCTCGTTGAAGGCGGCCGCCTGCTGCCGGGGATCCTTCATTTGTTGGACCTGCCGCCACGCGAGAGACGGATCGACGAAGGCCACCGTCGAGGCGATCGCACCCCGCGCCTGGTCCTGCTCCTGCTGCCCGCGGAGCGTTCCGACCCACTCAACCAAGTCGCCCGTCGATCCGCCGGCATCGGCCCATCCAGCCACCGTGGCGGGGATCGCCGCCAGCCGGTCGGACGGGCGCGAAAGGTCCGCAACCGCCCTCAAGGCCGTCGCCGGATCCTTGGCGGCCCAGGATTCGAAAAAGTCCGCCACCACCCGGGTGGGAAGCTCCGGCTCCTCCTGGAGCGCGTTCCACGCCGCGCCCGGCTCGATGCCCACCCACGAACCATAGACTCTGCCGAGCGCCGCATCCCGCCCCTCGCGGGCCGCGAGACCGCGTGCCCAATCCAGCGCGGCGGCAGGATTGTCGCGCACCATGGCAGCGCCGATCTCGATCGCCGCGCGTTCGAAATACTGGAGATTCGGATCCGGGAGCGCGCGCAGGGCCCGCTCCGCCTCGCCCGGGGTCATGTCTTCGAATTCGCCCTCCGCGGACCAGCCCAACTCCCGCCGCTCCGCCAGCACCCGGTCGGTGAAGACTTGTTGCATCTTCGAGACCGACTCGCGGTAGATCTCGGCCGCACCTTGAGGACTCGCTTCCGCCATTGCGGCAAGCACCGCGGCGAGCGCGTAGGCGCGGTCGCCTTCCCGATCCAGTGAGCGGGCCCAGGCAAGCCCCGCCTCGGAGTCATGAGTCCCGAGGTGGTTGCCGACCGCCAACTGCGCGGCCAAGCGGCAAGGCGCGGACTGGATGCCGGCGGCAAGGCGTTTGGCGCTCTCGACATCCCGCGCCACGAGATAGGGCACGATCCCGGCCACCGCGCGGTCCTGTTCGAGTCCCTCGAGCCGTTGTCGCGCCCATTTCAGCGCCGCGTCCGGATCGTGACGGGCCACGTTGAGGATCGTCCGTTGGATGATGCTCGAAAGCGTCGGATACGCGGTCACCCGCTCGCCCAGTTCGGGGATCACCGACAGGAGGATGGGGCCGAGGAGGGCCCATCGCCGGCCGTTCTCGTCGAGAACCTCGAGCTCGTGGATGAAGGCGAGGAAACCGCGCATGTCCTCCTGCATCCAGCGGCGGAGGAGGCCTGGCAACATCTCGCTGATGATTTGTTCGTTGCCCGAGTCCAGGCCCTCGCGCACCAGCCGCGCCCACTGGCCCGGCTTCGCCGCGGCCACCGCCGCGGCGAATCGATCGGCACCGGCGTCCCCCGCCCAGTCGCCGGCAACCGTTGCGGGGCGGTCGTCCGCCGTCGCGGAGGAAGTCTGCGGATCGCCCGGCGGAAGCCCCCACCAGATCACCATCGCCAAGCCCAAGACCGCGAGGGCGAGGCGAAGCCTGATGGATCTCGAGAGGGCAGCCATGACGATGAGGGAAGGAACTTGGAACCGCCTTCCGCCGCTCAGAGGGTGAGGGACCGCGGCAGCCGCACCGCTTGCACCGAGGCGCTCGTGTTACCCTCGCTGTCTTCCGCCAGAACGCTGAGTTCCGCCGTCTTGTCTCCTGGAATCAGGTAGGGCTGGATCTCTTGGAACAGGATCGATCCTTTCCACTTCTTGCCTTGGATCGCCACCGGCACCGACTGGCCGTTGATCCATGCCCTGACGGAGGAGACCTCCGCCTTGGCGCGGATCTGCCCGCCGATTTCGAGCCTCCCCGCGCCCGCCGCCTTCTTCGCCACGCCCTGCTTCGACACCACCAGCAGCGGCGGGGCGTAGGGTGAATTAGCGCGAACATAGGCGTCCAGGGTGAGCTCGAAATTCTCGCCCTCGAGCGGCGGCACCAGCGGCGAGACCATCCGCTTCTTGCTCGCCCGTTCGTAAGCCGCCGCCAAGGCCAGCAGCTTGTCGTCCTGCAGGAAGCGTCCGACGAACTGGAGCGTCGTCGGCTCGATCGACCCGGAGATATCCACCGATCCCATCGGCACCGTCACCGCCGGGAGGCTGAAGGAATTGACCAGCGCGCGGGTAAGCGGCGGCAACGACAGGCCCGACGAGGTCTTGGCGGTGACGGTCGGGAAAATCAGCGCGTCCACCCCGTTCTCCTGAAGGAAGAGTTCGTAATCGAGGATCATGTATTTGACCGCCTGGAAGTGCTCCGCGGTGTCCGGATGTTCCGGCCCGAAGGTCGTCTTGTCGGCGATCGCGGTCCGGTACTGGGCGGGCAGTTGGGTCACCGGACTGATCCGGGCAACGACCTTTTCGTGGATCTGCTCCTCGGTGTCACCCGGCAGCGTCACCATGGTCTCGAGGAATGACTTGAAGGCATAAGCCCTTGACCCGGCGACCATGTTGCCCGTGAGGTCGGAGGTGACGGGAGAGTAAAGCTTGCGTGCCGGAGGGGTCAGCACGGCTTCGGGAAGCGTCCTGCGACGCCCGGTGAAGGTGATGTCCAGTTCCGCCGGGGCGGTGACTTCGATCACCGTCGCGCCGGCCGCCTCCAGCGTGGCCCGCGCTTCGGCGAAGACCTGCTTGATCGCCGCGGCGACCCCGGTATCCGCGGTGCTGACCGAGTTGGTGAGGATGCCGAAGGTCTTGCCTGCCAGAGTGGAGGCGCTTGCCTGGCTCGCGAAATCGGCCGGTCGCGGCCTGCCTTCGTCCACCGTGACACTGGACCAGATGTTGGCCGGATCCTCCTTCGAGGCCGCTTCCATGACATGGGCGTTGTCCACCGCGTAGCGGGTCATGGGGCCCACCACGTCCCGATCCCAGGCGAGTGGTGCGAGCCCGCGCACGGAGATGAGCGATTGGCTCGTCTTGTAGCCCACGATACCGGCCCGCTCCGAGGGACTGCGCACCGAACCGCCGGTCTCGCCACCAAGGGCGAAGAAGGTCAGATTGGCCCCGACGGAAGAACCGGAACCGCCGCTCGATCCGCCCGTGGTGAAGTCGCGGTTGTAGGCGTTTCTCGCCAGACCGAAACTCTGGGAGTTGGTGGAGCCGGTTGAGGATTGGAAGGTGTCCAGGTTGTTGTGGCCGAGGAAAACGGCGCCTTTTCCTGCAATGCCTCCACGACATGACAGGTGTAGGGCGCGGTGAAGTCCGCCCAGACGGTGAGTCCGTTCGTCGTCAACAGACCCTCGACGTTGTAGTTGCCTTTCGCGGTGAAGGGGATGCCGTGGAGCGGCCCGAGATCGATCCCCTGGCGGCGGAGCCGGTCTGCCCGGGCCGCCTCGGGAATCACGTCCGGATTCAGCACGGGCACCGTGTTGAGCCCGATCGGTCCCGATGTCCGGTCGTAAGCCGCGATCCGGTTCAGATAAAGAAGGGCGAGTTCGACACTGGAGAGCTCGCCCAGCCGCATGGCCTCCTGGACGTCGGCCAGCGTGGCCGTCTCAAGTTCGAAGGTCTTGACCACCGGCACCGGAGCCTCGGCGGCACCAGCCGGCCAGGACGCGAATGCCGCGCTGCAAATGGATAGGACGAGCGGAGTCGGAGTTGGAATCTTCATGGGATGATTGAAATCAGCGCATTCTTGCCACCCGCTCAGCCTGTGGGCGCGAGGCGACCCTCCCACTAAGCACCCCACATGCCAGACGGATGGGAATCCCCTCGGGTATCTAGATGCCCGGCTCGCCAGCGGCTCGCCAGCCGGCCGGCCGGCAGTCCCCGGCATCGGACGCCTCCTCGTTCCCCGCCGGATTTTCATTGGCCCCTGCGCCGGGCTCGGAAAGCATCGCCAGGTGCCCTCCGACTTGCTCAAGACCGTCTTCCTGCCACTGGGGCTGATGCTGATCATGTTCGGCATGGGGCTGGGACTGACCGCGGGGGATTTCAAACGGGTCATTTTCTCGCCCAAGGCCAAGTTGCTCGGCCTCGCGATGCAGCTGCTGGCGCTGCCGGCCGTGGCATTCGCGCTGGCTTGCTGGTTCCGCTTGCCGGGGGACCTCGCGACCGGCCTGATGCTTGTCGCCGCCTGCCCCGGCGGGCCGACTTCCAATATCATCAGCCACCTGTCCCGCGGCGACACCGCGCTCTCGGTCACGCTGACCGCCATTTCCAGCGTGATCACGGTGTTCACCATCCCGCTGGTGGTGGGAAGCTCGATGGCGCATTTCATGGGCGATCAAGCGGCGATCCAGCTGCCCTTCGGCAAGTCCATGATCCAGTTGATGGCCGTCACGGTGGTGCCCGTCGTCCTCGGGATGGCGGTTCATGCCAGGTGGCCGCGCTTCAGCCAGCGCATGGCGTCGCCGGTGAATGCCGGCTCGCTGGTTGTCCTCGCCGTGATCATCGTGGTGGCCGTGCTCAAGGAGCAGGAGCTCGGGAAGCAGATCGCCGCGGCGGGACCGGCGGTGGTCGCTCTCAACGTCGCCGGAATGGCGCTCGGCTTCGGCGCGGCGGCCTTGTTCCGGCTGCCCCGGCCGCAGCGGATCACGATCTCGATCGAGGTCGGCATCCAGAATGCCACGCTCGCCCTGGCCATCGCCCTCGGCCTGCTCGATAGTCCCCGCCTTGCCATCCCGGCGGTCGTTTACGGCCTCTTCATGCTCGCCACCGGCGCGTTGATGATCGCGGTCTTCGGGAGGAAAACGAAGGTGCGGGCCGCGTGACATCCGGCACCGTGGACGGGTGCCCCGGACCGCGGGAATTCACGCGAGCTCCACGGCCGGCCGCCGGATCCGGTCTAGTAAATTCCCGGAATCCAGCGCTTCACGCGCCGCGAGTAGGCATCGTAGCCGGCGTATCGCCGCCGCAGGTGCCGTTCCTCGCAGCGGGCCTTCGCGTCGAGGAAGACGGCCTGCGCCAGCGCCAGTCCGAGCGCCGGCCAGCTCTTCCAGCACAGGGCCCATCCCCCGCCTAACAGGATAAGCGAGGCGTAGAGCGGGTGCCGCAGCATCGCGTAGATGCCGCCGGTGACGAGCTCGCCGTCCGGAACCGGCTCGGGGCGGGTGACGCGCTGGCGGCCGAGGTCCGCCTTGCCGCGCAGCCCGACCCAGGCACCGAGCAGGCACAAGGGGACACCCGCCCGCCCGCTGATTGCCGAACTTGATCCCCGCGGCGGATGGTGAGAGGCTGTTCGCACGATTCCGTGACCCCGATGAAATCCGCACTTCTTGCCCTGTTCGTTGGTGCCCTGTTCGTTGGTGGCCGTCTTGCCGATGCCCAGACCGTGTTCCAATCCGATTTCGACGGTAGCCTGCCGGAGCAAATCCAACCCCGATTGGCGCAGCTCACGGCCGTCCAAGGCTTCGCCGGTCTCGGTCCCGCGGGGCGCACTTTCAGCGGGAATTTCCTGCGTAGCCCGACGGCAAACAAAGTGACCTTGCAGCTCACCGGACTGCCCTCCCACCGCGCGGTGAATCTCGCTTTCCTCATGGCGGCGATCGACTCGCTCGATGGTGCGGGAAGTTTCCCTTCCGGCGACTATTTTCACATCAAGTTGGACGGCGTCACGATCTTCCGCGAGTCGCTTGCCAATGCCTTGCCGAGCCAGATTCAGAGCTACCTTACTTCACCGGAGTGGTGAACGGCGCCGCGCCCCGGGCCAGCGTCACCCTTCAGGCCTCCACCGACCTGGGGAAGAACGACCTATGGCAAAACCTGAGCTCGGGGACGGCGAATGAGAATGGCGCCGTTTCCTTCCTCGATGTGCCCGATCCCTCCGCCGCCGGTGCCGCGCGGAATTTTTACCGGGCGGTGGCCACCGGTCCGTGATCCTGCGAGGCTCGCAGGTTTCCTGCTCTTTCCCATCCGCTCCCGAACGGGCCGCTGGATTTCCATCCTTGTGGATTGGATCGCAATGGATTGCGAACTACCCCGGACTCGTGACCGACGGCAAGAAAGCCGCCCGCGGATTCCCGGGGCGGCTTGGAAAGCAGGGTGGACGGGAAGCCTTTTCAGCCGGCGAAATTCGCCGACACCACGTCCCAGTTCACCACATTCCAGAAAGCCGCGATGTAGTCCGGGCGGCGGTTCTGGTAGTGGAGGTAGTAAGCGTGCTCCCAGACATCGAGTCCGAGGACCGGCGTACCTTCGAGGCCGGCGACGGCCTTGCCCATCAGCGGGGTGTCCTGGTTGGCGGTCGAGCCGACCGCCAGGCTGCCGTCGGCATTTTTCACCAGCCAGGCCCAGCCGGAGCCGAAGCGGGTGGCCCCGGCCTTGGCGAAGGCTTCCTTGAAGGCGTCGAAGGACCCGAAGGCCTTGTCGATCGCGGCGGCCAGTTCGCCGGTGGGCATCTTGGCCCCGCCGGGCGCGATGACTTGCCAGAAGAACGCGTGGTTGACGTGACCGCCGCCGTTGTTGCGAACCGCGCCGCGGATCTCCTCGGGGACGGCGGACAGGTCGGCGATCAGGTCTTCGGCGCTCTTCGCCTCGAGGTCGGCCTTGCCGGCGAGGGCGGCGTTGAGGTTGGTGACATAGGCGTTGTGATGCTTGCCGTGGTGGATTTCCATGGTCTTGGCGTCGATGTGGGGTTCGAGCGCGTCGAGGGCGTAGCCGAGGGCGGGAAGAGTGTGGGCCATGATGGTAGGGGTCGGTTTGATGTGCGTTCGCGGCGGTCGCCGGCGGTCCGGTCGGGCACGCGGTGCCGTCACGATGCCCCGCCCGCCGCCATCCGCAAGGAACAATCCGACCCGGTCACCCGGCCTGCCGTGGATCCTCACGGCACCCGCCGCCCGCGGGGGGGCGGGCAGCGGGGCAGGGGAGGCGGGAACTCACCATTCCAGGTTGTCTTCCGGGGAATGGTTGTCGGATGCGGACAAGGAGCACTCGAGGTAGAGCCGGCCGACCGGCGGGAACACGTCGGGATGGCTGCGCAGGTAGCTGCCGCCGCCGGGGCAGGTGTCGCCGCCTTGGATGGCCGACATCTGGACCGTGGTGATGTAACCCTTGGCATACATGTGGGCGGCGATGTCCTGGGTGCCGTTCTCGGCGTAGGGCATGCCACCGGGAGTGTAACCGTAGATGTCCTGGTACGAGCGCACGGATTGCTGCACGTTCCGGATGTTGAGGATGCAGGCGGTGCGGTCCGCGCCATTTTTCCAAGCACGCGCTCCGACGAAGAGAACGCTGGTCAGGGAGAGAAGCACGGCGATCACCACTGTCACTTCCAACAGGGAAAAGCCGTTTCGATTCGGACGCCGGGTTAGAACCCAAGAATCGTTAACTACCTTCGATGAAACCCAATATTCCGGCGGATTCCGCCACTTTTGCCGCGCGACTTGCCACCCTTGCCACCGCGCTTTCGCTCACCGGTGGAGTCGCCCAAGCCCAGCTGACCTGGAATTCCGCCGGCCCCACCGACAACTGGAGCACGGCTCCCGACAATGAAAACTGATCGCCCGGCGCTGTCGTCTGGACCCAGAACTCGAACGCGGTCTTCAATGGCAGTTCGGGACTGCCGGAATCGATCAATGTCACCACCGCGAACATTTTCGACAAGCTGAGCTTCGACGTCTCCGACTGCGTCATCACCAGCAGCGGGGCCGGGTCGCTGTTCCTCTCCACCGATCTCGCCTCCACGGTCACCGTCACCCAGGCCGACCACACCGCCACGCTCAACGAGACCCTCGCGAACAACAACGGGATCAACAGCACGCTGACCAAGGCGGGTGCCGGCACCCTGCTCCTCACCGCGACCAACACCTACACCGGCGCGACGACCGTCAACGGCGGCACCCTGGTGCTCGCCGGCCTCATCACCAACGCCTCCAACCGCAGCGTCAACAGCGGCACCCTCGTGATCTCCGGCGACGCGAGCGGGGCCGGCGGCACCACCACCGTCAACGGTGGCACCCTGCGCCTCGACTACTCGACGTCCGACACCAGCAAGCTGCCGGAATCCGTTCTCACCCTGTCCGGCGGGACCGTCGAGCTGGTTGGCGGCACCGTCGCCCAAGCGGTCCTTTCCACCACCCTCACCGCCGGGAAATCCACCCGGATCACCCGCCCCTCCGGCAGCGCCCGCCTGGACCTGCGCGCCGTCACTTCCACCGGCGGCGGCACCGTCGTCCTCGCCCAGAGCGGGATCGCCACCACCGATGAGCTGAACACCAACGGGATTCTGCCCTGGGCCCGCGTGCTGGTCGGCGGCACGCCGGTGCTCGGGACCAATTCCCTCGACGCTTTCAACGGCCCGATCGTTCCTTACGCCGGTTTCACGAACGTGAACCGTGTCGGGCCCGACTTCGCCCTTCCCAATGGCTTCGACAAGAACGTCCAGATCGTCAACGGCGGCGATCCCGGCAACGCCCTCATTTCCACCGCGCCGCGCACCGATATCAACGTCCTCCAGATGGCCGCCACCGACGGGGCGGTAGCCCTCAACCTCGGCGGAACCCTCTCGACCGGTTCGATCTGGCAAAGCGCCGGGGCGAGCAGCTTGAACCTCGGCGGCGGCGTCACCGTGAACGGCGGCACGCTCAACCTCGGCGGCAACTATTCGTTCACCAGCGTGCTGACGGCGAACAGCGGCGGCACCGCCATCCTGACCGGGAACAACATCGGCCGCCCCGGCGACGTCGCCACCCGCACGGTCATTAATGCCGGCGGCACCCTCAACAACGCGAACGTCACGATTGACGTCAACAACCTCGACGGGGCCACCACCGGCCAGACCCTCGGCTTCGCCCCGGGCACCTTGCCCTTCGGCAACGGGGTGACGGTCAACGTCACCGGCGGGAACGGCTACAAGCTGGCCCTCGGGACCTTCCGCAACGTCACCGGCACCGCCAGCAACCTGACCCTCAACCCGACCCTCAACCCGACCACCGGCGACCTGCTCCTCGGCGGCTACTCCAACCAGCAGGCCAATGCCAACCCGAGCACCCTGAACCTCGCCGGGGCCTCATTGGCCAACGAAGTGACGGGAGCCACCACCGCCACCGTCACCGACACCAGCGCCGGTGCGGGCACCTCGACCCTGGCGATCAGCGCCCAAACCCCCACCGTCACCGTCGCCGCCCGGATCACCGATGGTCCGACCCGGGCGGTCCGGGTGAGCGTGCGGAACGCCAACGCGGGCAACACCCTCTTCACGCTCAACAATCCGAACACCTTCTCCGGCAGCCTGCTGCTGGCGAACGGAACCGGCAGCGGCACCCGCCTCCGCATCACCGGCGTCCCGGTGACCGTGGGCACGGCCGGAGCCATCGTCAGCAGCCCCTTCGGCACCGGTCCGATCACCCTCGGCGAGGCGCCCACCGACAAGGCGGGCGTCCTGCTCGACACCGCCGGCAACTACACGATCGCCAACGCCATCGTCTTCAACACCGCCCTCGGAACCGACCAGCCGGGCATCCGCCTCGACACCACCGGCCACACCTTCTCGGGCACCATCACCGCCAACCTGTCCAACGCCCTGTTCGGCAACGTCGGGTCGGCCCGTCTAACCGGCCGGGTCACCGGAACGAACGGACTCCAGCTCAATGCCTCGTCCGTCACGATCACCCTGGCCAACCAGACCGCGGCTCCCAACGACTACGCCGGGGACACCGTCATCGGTGCCGGCGCCACCCTGGTGATGGGCGCGGCCAACCAGATCCCGAACGGCGCGCTCAAGGGCAACCTCGGCACCAACGGGACCCTCAACCTCGCCGGCTTCGACCAGACGATCAACGGCCTGAGCGGCGCCGGCACGCTCTCGTCCTCGACCGGCTCGCCGACCCTCTCGCTCGGGGGCAACAACGCCAGCGCCACCTTCACCGGGAACACCGGCGGGACACTCAGCCTGGCCGCCGGCACCGATGTCATCGACCAGTTGTTCATCAACGGCGCGTCGCAAGCTCCCGGCAAGTGGGGCCGCCCCGGCTCGATCGCCGAGCTCGGGGCCGACTTCGAGACCAGCCGCATCAGCGGTGACGGCCTGCTCAGCGTGACGTCCTCCGGCGGCTCGCCCTACAGCAGCTGGATCAACACCTTCTTCCCGGGTGTGACCGATCCGGCGATCATCGGCCAGACCGCCGATCCCGACAAGGATGGCACCGACAACCTCACCGAGTTCGCCTTCGACGGCCATCCCGCCAGCGGCAGCGAGAACGGCCAGATCCACGTCTTCGCCGCCGATAGCAACTTCGATGGCGATACCGACAATGAGCTGATCCTCACCGCGGCCATCCGCAACGGCACCGCCGGCTTCACCACCCCGGTGAACGCGGTGCCGAACGCCATCACCCCCGGACTGCCCGCGCTCAGTCCCGGCTAAAGCTACCGCAGCTTCAGCCTGTCGGGCTCCAACGGACTGACTTCGAAAGGCTTCCTCCGCGCGGCCGTGACCGCCCCCTGATCCGCCCATCCGAGATGGTAGATGGTAGATGGTAGATGGTAGATGGTAGATGGTAGATGGTAGATGGTAGATGGTAGATGGTAGATGGTAGA
>CAMCYK010000132.1 GCA_945883695.1 Akkermansia muciniphila
TGGAGCGAAATTTTTCCAATCCTTGATGCGGCAATGATAAATGCCTTTGCCGAGGGCGTGAGCGAGGCCGAGCGGGCGGAGTTCGAAGAGTGGTTCGGGGTGGAGAGTGAACATCGAACATCGAACTCCCAACATCGAACGCCGAAGGACAAGGCAGGGACGCGGCACATCGTGAGCGCGACGCTGTTCTGGAAGCACGTGAATGGCGAGGACCCGGAGCTGCCGCGGCCGACGCGGGAGCTGCTGGTCGATGCCAAGCGGCTGGGGCTCGTGAAGCGATTCTCACCGTGGGAGAGCTACATCGATCCGCTGTTCCTGCATAGCACGGAAGCGATGAAGCGGCATCCGGAGGTGGAATTCCGGCTCTATCTGGCGGCGGATCTGGATTTCCTGGTGCCGGAACTGACCGCGCTGGGGTGGGCGGTTCACCTGATGAAGTCGCCGTCGCTGCGCTACTGCCCGGGGGGATTCTGGCGCTTTCTGGCGCTGGAGGAGCCGGGAGCGCTGGTGACGGTGATCGATACCGACCGGATGGGCGAGGTGTCCGGGGAGATCGCGCGGACGGAGCTGATGGCGGAGATGGGACTCGGGCTGTGGCGGGTGCCGGGCTACTACAACGCGCCGGTCACCAAGGAAATCCGCTACCGGCCGATCCTGGGCGGGCATTTCGGCGGGCGCGGCGGGCTGATACCGGTGCGGGAGTTGATCGAGGCCTTCGTCTGGCACGGCAAGCACGGGAGCCTGCCGCTGGTGGCGCAGATTCCGGGGCGGGGCGAGGTGCCGATGAAGTTTTCGAAGTGGCCGGACTACGGCTTTGACGAGTGGTTTCAACTGGCGGGGATGTACCCGAGGTTTGCCCCGCACGGGACGCTGAGTTTCATCCCGCTGGATGCGAGGTCGGTGCTGCTGCCGGTGGATATCGAATATGTGACCTGGGCGAATCCGCGGAGCGAGCTCGTGTATTTCTAGGCGGGAGTCGGGGTGTTCGTGCGCCGTGGACGGTGTGAACCGGCGGGTGGTGGGGGGCATTCGGGCGGGTCGCAGACCGGCGCGCCCGGGTGGAGGGCGCTTGGGCGATGGGGGCTGGAACGGGCTGCGGGCTTTCCACCGGGGGCGCGGAGGCTCCGCCCGCAGAAGCACCGGGTGGTCGCGCTGCGGCGATGCGGGCGGGAATGGGCGGACGGCTTCAGGGGACCGTTCTGCCGGTCCGAAGACCAGCGCTCCCGGGGCGCTGAGGCTCTGCCTCGCGGGTTTCATCTTCGTGCTGGATTGCCCCGGCGGTCCTGACAGCGTGCCGCGCATGCCGCCACGCCTCGCCGGACTCCTGCTGCCCGCCTTCAGCCCGCGTCGCGAGGGCGACCTCGGGATCGGCGACACGCGCTCGATGCGGCGCTGGATCGACCACTGCGCGAAGCACGGCATCGGCTTCCTCCAGCTGCTTCCGCTCAACGAAACCGGTGCCGACGACAGCCCCTACAACGCGATTTCCTCGGTCGCGCTGGAACCGCTCTACCTGACCTGCGAGCCCGCCGAGATCCCCGGCCTCGAAGTCGCCGACGTGGCCGCCGTGCGGGCGACCCTCGGTGATGCGGTTCAGGCGGATCTGGTTCAATATGCCGCCGTCCGCAAAGCCAAGCGCGCCCTCCTGGAGACCGCGTGGAAGCGCTTCCACGCCGGTCCCGGAGAGATCTCTTTCTACCGCTTCCGCCGCGAGGAAAGATCCTGGCTCGACAACTACTGCATCTATCGTTGGTTGATGGACCAGGCCGGCGGGAGCGAGGTGTGGGACGGATGGCCGGCAGCGTGGCAGACCGTCGAGGGCGCGTTGGCCCACCTCGCAACCGAACGCGCCAAGGACCCCGCCGCGGTGGCCGAGCGCCTGGAATTCTATGCCTGGGTCCAGTGGCTCTGCTTCCGCCAGTGGCGGGCGGTGCGGGCCCATGCCGATCACCGCGGGGTGAAGCTGATGGGCGACATCCCGATCGGGGTCAGCCGCTACTCGGCCGACGTGTTCTTCCAGCGCGAGGACTTCGACCTCGACCACTGCGGCGGCGCTCCGCCGGAGACGATGTTCAAGCACGATCGCTTCATCCAGCGGTGGGGCCAGAATTGGGGGATCCCGCTCTACCGCTGGGACCGCATGGAAGCCGCCGGCTTCCCCTGGTGGCGGCAGCGGATTTCGAAGCTCACCGACGTTTTCCATATCTTCCGCATCGATCACGTGCTCGGTTTCTACCGGATCTACTCGTTCCCCTGGCAACCGCAGCGGAACGCCGAGTTCCTCGATCTGACCGAGGAGCAAGCGGTAAAGCTCAGCGGCGGCGAGTTGCCCGGTTGGTCGCCGCGTCCCGACGACACGCCCGCGAACCAGGCGGCCAACCGCTTTGAAGGCGACGTCCGCCTGCGGATGGTGATCGAGGCGGCCCGCGGGGCCGCGGTGGTGGGCGAGGACCTCGGCTGCGTGCCGGAGTATGTTCGGCCGCATCTCGCGTCGCTCGATGTCCCCGGCTTCCGCATCCCGCACTGGGACTACGACGCGGAAGGTCACGTGGTCCCGCCCGAAGAGCTGCCGGAATGTTCCTTCGCGACCTATGCCACCCATGATCACGACTCGCTGCCGGCGATGTGGGCCGATTTTCAATCGATCGCCGGGGATCCCGACGCCGATGAGGAGGACCGGGAGAAAGCGACGCGCGACCTTGCCCTACTGGCCGAGTTCGGCGGCTTCGACCCGAACCAGTACTACGGCCCGGAGATCAAGGCCAAGCTGCTCGGCGCGCTCTTCGCGTCGCGCTCCCGTTACGCCGCCGTGATGATCACCGACGTCTGCGACCTGACGGACCGGATCAATGCGCCCGGCACCGTCGGCCCGCACAACTGGAGCTTCCGGCTCGCCCCGGAACAGGAGGAGATCGCGCTGCGCGAGATGGAGAAGATGAAGCCGCTGCTGGCGGAGGGGCGGAGGTGTTAGGAGCCGCCCCGCGGAGCGGGTAAGGAGTGTTGACCTGTGGTCAACACCCGGGTTTCGACGGAACGTCGACACTCCTTAGGGTGATTGCCCTATATCCGCGGATCCTTGATGACTCACACCTCCTCCAACGGCGAGGTCGCGTCGCCGAAGGCGGCAAGTCGGAGGCCCATCTTGTCCATGAGCGACAGGTGAAGCCGGCACATCTGGCGTTGCGGTTTTTCCAGATAATCGAGCACCCGGCCGCCCCGGATCCGGCCGCCGGCACCGCCGAGGACGACGACCGGAAGCTGGTTCGCGTCGTGATGGCCGTTGAGCATGGAGGAGCAGAAGAGGATCATCGAGTTGTCGAGCGCGGTCCGCTCGCCTTCCTGGACGGCGTCGAGCTTGCGGGCGATGTAGGCGACCTGCTCGACGAAAAACTGGTTCACTTTCAGCCAGTCGGGGTTGTCGGTGTGGGACAGCAGGTGATGGATCATGTAGTCGATCCCGAGGTTCGGGAAGCGCAGCGCGGAGTGGTCGTTGTTGAGCTTCAGGGTGCAGATCCGGGTGGTGTCGGTCTGGAAGGCGAGCACCAGGATGTCGGACATCAGCCGCATGTGTTCGGCGATGTCCTGCGGGATGCCGTCGGGCGGGCGCGGGATGTTTGGCGCGGCGAGGGTCGGCCGCCAGCCTTGGATCTCGCCGCGGTTGCCGGCGTTCTCGATCCGCTGCTCGACCTCGCGCACCGAGTCGAGGTACTCGTCGAGCTTCTGCCGGTCGCGCCCGCTGACGCCGCGGCGGAGGTCCTTGGCGTCCTCCAGCACCGCGTCGAGCACGCTCTGGTCGCCGCGGCTGGCGCTGTCCTTGAACAGGCTGTCGAAGGCGAGCGCGGGATAGACTTCGAGCGGGGTGGGGGTGGTCGGCGAGCTCCACGAGATGTGCGAGCTGTAGAGCATCGAGTAGTTCTTGTGGACCGAGGGATTCGACTTCTCGCAACCGAGCACCAGGCTGGGCACCTTGGTCTGGCGGCCGCAGTGCTGGGCGAGCAACTGGTCGATGCTGGTCGACGAGCGGATCTCGCCGCCCGCGGCGAGCGGTGCGCCGGACAGCAGGTTGCCGGTTTGCGAGCTGTGGATGTTTCCCTTTAGCGCCTCGGCGTTGTAGAGGCCGCGGATGAAGAGCATGCGCTCGCGGAAATCGGTTAGAGGCTCCAACACCTTGCCGAGCTCCATCGATTTCCCCTCGCCCTTCGCCCACCATTCCCGCGAGTGGAAGCCGTTGCCGGAAAACAGCACCGCCAGCCGCAGCGGGGCCTGGCTCGCGGGTTCCTTGCCCTTCGGGACGTCGCCCCAGACGGTCATCGATTCCAGCCACGGCAGCGCCATGGTGACTCCCGCGCCACGCAGGAAGGATCGGCGGTTGAAGCGGTGGGCGTTCATGGTTTCGAGGGATCGGAGTGCTTGAGGCCGCGGATCTCGCGGAACTGGGGACTGCGGACGATTTGATCGAGGACGATGCCGACACGGTGGTCTCCGGCGGCGAGTTCGGCTTGCATCGCGTCGAGCAGCGGCGCGTCGCTCAGTTGCACGCCGCGGCCCAGCGCGTAGCCAAGCAGCTTGCGGCAGAATTGGCGAACAAAGTCGTCGCGCCGGGTGTCGAGCAAATAAGCCCGCAGGCCGTCGATGCCGGTGAATCCGCTGCCGTCGGCGGTCGTCGCGCGGTCGTCGATCGGCTGGCCGGCGGTGTCGACGGCGCGATGGCGGCCGATGGCGTCGAAGCTTTCGAGCGCGAAGCCGAAGGGATCGATGCGGACGTGGCAGCGGGCACACGTCGGATCCGAGCTGTGGCGGGCGGTGAGTTCGCGCTCGCTGAGGCCGGCGGGTGCTTCGTCGGGAAGAACGGGCACGCCTTTCGGCGGCGGCGGCAGGCGTTCGCCGAGCAGGGTCTCGCAGATCCAGTTGCCGCGCAGGATCGGGCTGGTGCGGGAGGCCCCGCTCTGGCGGGCGAGGGTGGCACCGAAGCCGAGCACCCCGCCGCGGCCGCGGGCCCGCAGGCCATCGACGCGCTGCCACTCATCGCCGGTGATCCCGGGGATGCCGTAGTAGGCGGCGAGGCTGCCGTTGACGAAGGTGTGGTCGGCGTCGAGCAGCTCGAGCACGGAGCGGTCGTGCTGGAAGAGATCGGTGAAGAAGCGGATCGGCTCCTCGTGCAGTGCCGGGCGGATCGCGGCGAACTCGGGGAAGATCCGCTCGCTCTTCTCGTCGAGCTGGTCGAAGTCGCGGGTGTGCAGCCACTGCGCGCCGAACTCCACCGCGAGGCGGCGGACACGGGGATCGGCCAACATCCGCCGCGCCTGGGCGGCGAGAACGTCGGGATCGCCGAGCTTGCCGCTTGCGGCCTGCTCTAACAACTCTGCATCCGGCGCGGAACTCCACAGGAAGTAGCTCAGCCGGCTGGCCAGCTCGTAAGGATTGACCGCGACCGCGGTCTTGTCCGGTCCGGGCTGCTCGGGCTTGTAGAGGAAGGCGGGCGCGGTGAGGACGCGGGCCAGGGTCAGGCGGATCGCCGCCTCGTGGTCGAGTTCCTCGGCGCGGAGGGTCCGGTAGAGCTGGCGGAGCCGGTCGGCCTCGATCCCGGCGAGGGGGCGACGCCAGGCCTTTTCAGCGAATTCAATCACGGCGTCGAGATGGCGTGGTTCCGCTGTGGCAAGATCGTCGCGGAAGCGGGCGGCGGCCTGAAGGATCGGTTCGCGCAGCGGGGCCATTTCCGTGGGGTCGCCGTCTTGGGTGACATACTGGGCGAGTTGCTCGAAGGCATCGACCAGCCGCAGCGGCGCGAGGCTGACCCAGTCGAGGCGGGTCCACAGGCGGTCGAGATCGGCCGCCTCGCGCTCGTCCAACAGCAAGCGGCGGAGGTTCCCGTCCTCGCGGTGGAACAGCCGGAGCGTCACGACCTCGTCGATCGGCACGATCTTCGAATAGCAGAGCGCGGCGGGAAAAAGGTCGCGGAAGGCATCGAGTCCGGCGTGGATGCGTGCGGCGGCGGCACTGCCGGCGTTGACGAGAAGGGGGAGATCGGGATCCAAGCCCGGTTCGCCCGGCGGATCGAGGGTGGCACGCATTTGCACGCTGCCCTCGGTGCCTTTCAAGCCGCCGGTGGCGACGAACTCCGCCCCCTTGGCAAGGGCCGCGGGGATCTTGAATTCCAGCACGCCGGGAGCGGCCGCTTCGAGGTCGCCGCCCGGCATCTCTCCGGCCGCCAGCTCCAGCCAGCCGAGCGGTCCGTTCGCGTCGAGCAGGGTCTCGCGCAGGTCGGCGTCGGGCCCTGCCGGGGCCGCGGTCGTGGCAAGCAGTTCCTGCACCGCGAGGGCGGTGGCCGGGGTGGCTGCGTCGCGCCATTTGGCGAGCAGGGATCCGGCGGGCACCACCTCCGGCGTCGCGGGCTGGTCCGTCCCGGCGCAGAAGTGCCAGACGGCGGGGTTGCCAAAAGTGTCGGCGAGCGGATTGCCGTCATGGACGCGATCCACCACGTCGGTCGCGAGATCCCACACCCGGTCACCGCCTGTTTCACGGATGGTTAAAGCGACTCTCGTGGTGTCGCAGACGTGTTGGCCGTCGCGCGGGTTGATCGTGAGTTTGACGAGATCGCCGGGCGCCACGGATTGCTCGTCGGCCACCGCCCACGGATTGCTGCCGCCATTTTCCATCGCGCCCGCGGCGACGGCGGTGGCTCCATCGCGCCGGATCACCTCGACCTGCCAGACCACGCCGTTGCCGCAGGTCGCGTCGGCGTCGGCGACCTCCCCGGCAAGGCGGATCGTGCCGGCAAGCGGGCTGCGCCAGCAGATGACGGCCGCAAGGGTGGGCGAGGGATGGACGAGGACGCTGCGGCCGGGAACCGTGAGCGTGCTGAAGCGGAGCGTTTCGGCGGAGGCGTTCGCCATCATGCTCGGCGTTTCCGGCAAGCCCCAGCCGCGGAGTCCCGGATGGCCGGCGATGTCGCGGAGCTTGCCGGTGAAGTGGCCGGTGACGGCGGGCGCTCCGGCGATCCCGGCCATGGCGTCCCATTTGGCGAGCAAGCCCGGATGGAGCTTGCCGCGCTCCGCGAGTTCGGCGAGCGGCGCGCCGGTCGCGCGGGACCCGGCGAGGGCATCGAGATAGGCGGCGCTGCGGCCGAGTTCGCTCGATTGCAGTTCGCCGATGCGCTCTTCTAACCGACCGATCGAAGCCAGCGGGATCGGCGGAAGTTTGTCCCGGACCAGGCGCGGATTCTGCCACACGGCCTGATCGCCCGCGGTGCCGTCGCCGCCATCGGTGGTGATGAGCGAGAGGGTGAGTTCGCCCCGCGCGTCGGCGGGAAATTTCAAGCGGATCTCTTGGGAAGGTGCGACCGGGCTGACGGCTTCCTGCCACGCCTTGGGGCCGTCGCGCTTGCCGATGTGGCCGATCGGGTGGAAGCGGAACAGCGGGCGCTGCCAAGCCTTGACCGCCGCGGCGAGGGCGGGAGCGTCGGCGATCGTGCCGCGCCGCCAGCGGGCGCGGAGCGGATCTAACAGAAGCGACGGCCGCGTGTCGTTCAGCGCTTCCCACAGCAGGCCGAGGTATTTCGCGCTCAAGCCCCGTTCCCGGGCGAGGTCCGCGAGCGGTTGCGGGTTCGCCCGGGCTTCGAAGGTAGCGGCGAAATACCGGTCGAGGGGCAGCACGCCGCCGTCCTGGATCGAGAACTTGATGCCCTGGAGATCGACCGCCATGCCGTCGCCGGGCAGCGCATGGCGCGCGTAGACCGCCCGGATTTCAGCCAGCGTTTCCTCGGTCCAGTCGCGGCGGGTGTTGGCGGGGGAGAAGCGGATGCCGTTTGGCAGCAGCTGCGCGTGGCGGGCGATCTCCTTCGCGGCATCGAGATACTTCGTGACGAGGGCCGGCGACATCACCAGCGCCGCGCCGGCATTGGTGAAGCCTTCGCCGGCGGCTCCGTCGACCGGGAATTCACGCGCGGGATCGAGGGTGGCGATGCCGGTGAGGTCACGGATCGTCCAGGTGTATTCGGCGTTGGAAAGCCGCCGCAGGACCACCGGACCGGGGTCGCCGGCGTGGGTGCGGGCGATCGCGGCGAGCCGTTCGTGGACCCACCGTTGCAGCTGCTCCTTCTGCTCCGCGGAGGGCTGGGCCTTCTTCTTCGGGGGCATCTCGCCGAGTTCGAGCTGTTCTTCGACCCGCTCCCAGGCCGCGGGGTCCCGCGCGATCGCGGCGAGCGAGTCGAAGCGCTCGAGATCGAGTTCGCCCTCCTGATCTTCAGTCGAGTGGCAGGTGATGCAAAACTCGTCGAGCAGCGGCCGGATGGTCCGCGAAAAGACCTCGTCCTCCGGTGCGGCGAGTGCCATCGAACCCAGCACGGCAGCGAGCAATCCGGCGCTTCGAAGGCATGAGGCGAGTGGTTTCATCGGAGTTCCGCCAGCCTGAGGATTCCCGCCCGTTCCGCATGAAAATACCTTGCCCCCATGCGGTCCCTTTACGGCCCCGGGTGGTCGGATCTGTCGCTGGTCAAGCGCCGAACTTCGCCCACAGCTTCGGCAGTTTCGCGGCGCAGAGGGCCTCGTCGTCGAAGTCCCATTCCTCGCCGGACGGATCGGCCGGGTGGCTCGCTCCGCCACGCGGGATCTCGCTGCCGGTCTTGTTCTCGTAAACTTCGCCCGCCACGTAGCCGAACTCCTCGTTGGACAGGAAGTCATCCTCGTCGAGCAGCACGGCCAGCGAGTCCGGATCGGCCAGCGCGCTTTCGAAGACCTTCTGGCCGCGCGAGATCAGGCCGTAGCGGAAGTCGATGAAGCCGTCGTCCGAACAGCCGCCCTCCATCAGGTAGGCGGCTCCCCACAGCGGCCACTGGCAGGCCCGCGCGTGCTCCTCGTCGAAGTGGCGCTGGAAGGCGGCGATCGCCTCGGGCTCGAGGTCGTCAAGCCGCGCCGCGAGGTCGCCGGGGGCGGTTTCAGGGTCGAGGCCTTCGAGCAGATCCCAGAATGCTAGCTTGTCCATGAGGGCATCACCCAAGCGGAAAGGGGCGGCGTGGAGAAGCGCGAACTCAGCGGTCCCGGGTCGAGGCCCCGTGCGGACCTCAGGGGCTCACCACCTTGCAACGGATCTCCGGGAAATCCTTAAACGATTTCAGCTCCGCCGGAACTCGACACGCTGGCGAGGACCGACTCGACGGCGCTGGTCGGATAGCCGGTCCCCGCGTGGGGAACGGCCAGCACCCACGCCAACGAGGCAAGGACGAGGACCGCGAGACCGGCCATGAGGATCTTTTTCAGCGAAGCCGGAATGGCAGGCGATCCAGGCAACTCAGCCCCGTGGCGCGCGCGCCGGGGTGAGCAGGTTCAGCTCGTGGATGCTCCAGAATTTTCCCGGCTTGCGGCCGTTTTGTTCGACCCGCAGGCGGGTGACCTTGACCGGCGATTTGAAGTTCACGGCGGTGACGGCGGAACCGCTCCGGCCTTTTGCCAGAAGCTTCCAGGTCTTGCCATCGTCGGCGCTGCCCTGAATCTCGAAAGCCTGCGGCGAATCGGACGGGGATCCGGAGCTGTCGAGTTCGATGCCCGCCACTTCGGTGGGCGTGGGCAGCTCGACTTGCAGCCACATTCCGGGAGCCTGCGGCGCCCCGGTGTCCCAGCGTGTGGCGGGATCGCCATCGAGCGCGAGCGCGAGCTTCGCGCCGTTCTGGCTGGCGGCCAATTTCCATTGGCCGCGATTCGCGAGGGGTTGCGGCGTGAGATCGCGGAGTTCTCCGATCGTCCACGGGGTGGTGCGGCCGGCGAGTTTCACGCGCAGGGCGGCGACTTCTTCCGCGGTGGCGAAGCTGCCCGAGTTGCCGAAGGCGTTGCGGACATAACTGGTGATGTCGGCCAGCCAGGCATCGCTGTTGGTGTTCTGGGGGATCATCTGCGACTCGTAGGTTTTACCCTCGATCGGTCCCTCGAGGCCGTGCAGGAGGACCCGCAACATCGAGTCGCCCTGGCGCACGGTCTTGGATCCCCCCAGCGGGGGTGCCAGCGTCCGCCCCGGACTGTCGGCGATCGGAGTCCCGGCGCCGTCCGGTCCGTGGCAGGCGAAGCAGACTTCCTGATAGATCTTCATGCCGCGCTCCAGTTGCTTGCGCTGGGGCGGGGAGAAGGTGGATGCGATGACGGCCCCCCGGTCGAGCAGGGCCGCGCCGATTTCCCTCAATCCCGGCGAAACGGAGGCCGTGATCATCCGGGTCGCGTCCTCCTGCCATTGCGGGAAACGGTGCAGTTTGGCGGTCAGTACCGACTGCAATTTCACGTGGACGTTTTCGTCGTTCGCGGCGGACCGGATGTCGGCGATGAACGAGGGGTCGCCGGCCTTGAGCAAGGTCTCGCTCGCGCGGATCGCCTGGACCCGGACCTGCGGGTCGGCGTCCTTCATGCCGGCCCGCGCCAGTTCCGGGGTGAGCGCGCCGAGACCCTCGAGGGTCCACAAGGCGTGGATCCGGGCGAGGCGGTCGGGATGCGAACGGAACAGGGTGGTCAGCGCGGGAACCACCGAGCGGTCGCCTTTGACGATGATGAGGCGCTGGGCGGTGTCGCGCCACCAGCCGTTGGGATGGGAGAGATGCCCGACCCATTGAGCCGGCGATTCCTCCAGCATGCGCGGCGGCGGGCCGGGTTTGAAATCCTTGTGGACCAGCCGCCAGATGCGACCGCGTCCCACGTTGTGCGCGAACCCGTGCTGCTCGACGACTTTGCGCAGGTAAGAGCCCTCCCTGACCCAGTTTCCTTCCTGGATGATGCCGCGGTACATGTCGACGATGTAGAGGCAGCCGTCCGGGCCGGTCGTCATGTTGAGCGGGCGGAAGCACAGGTCGGTCGAGCGGAGGAACTCGGATCCGGGATGAGGATTGCTCAGGACCGTGATGCCGTCCCGGTCGCTGACCACGGCGCGCCGGATCAGGCGGCCGACCGGTTCCGGTAGGAACACGTTGCCCCGCATGTCCTCCGGCAAGCGGTCGCCGCGATAGACCGTCTGGCCCGCGCAGCCGGTGAAATGGTTGAGCGTGCCGTCCTCGCGCGACTTGCCGGGACCCCCCTGGTAGTCGCGCACGCCGACCAGCGGCCAGGTCACGTCGAAGTCCTTTTCCTTTTGCGACGGGGTGTTGATCGCCCCGTACACGATCGGCACCTGATAACTCCACAGGCCTTTTTCGCCCCCGGCATTGCTCCACCACATCTTGCCGAGGCTGTCCTGGGCGAGGCCCCACTGGCCGCCGTTGGACGGCGTCGGCTCCTTGAGCGGCGCGGCCCCCTCGCCATTCCAGCGCAGGCGGAAGCTGTTGTAGGTGGTGTAGATCCAGTTGTCCAAGCCCCACACCAGGCCGCTCGGCTGGTGCTCGAGGTTGCCGCCGCGCGGGCCACCCTGGAACCACGGCTTGCTTTCGTCGGCCACCCCGTCGCCGTCGGCGTCGCGGTGGATCGTCAGGTCGAGGGTGTTGGTGATCCCTAACAGGATCCGGTCATCGAGCGGCAGGATCATCCGCGGCAGCAGGACCTTGTCCAGATAGGTCGAATGCCGGTCGAACACGCCGTCACCCTTGCTGCTGACATGCTTGCTGACCGCGCTGCGCGGCGTGAGCTGGTCCTTCCCGTCGATGTCCTGCATGTAGGTCCGCATCTCCGCGACATACATCGCGCCGTTCGGATCGAAGGCGATGGCGACCGGTTCGCGGATCGTCGGCTCGGCCAGCACCAGCTCCAGCGAATAGCCGTCCGGCAGCTCGACGGTCTTCAGGAATTCCTCGGGCGAGAGGAAGGGCACCTGCGGCTGCGGGGTGAAATCGTTCGGCGGCGGGACCGGCGGCCGCGGGGTTTGGGAAAGCCCGGGCGCTGCGAGGGAGATCAGGAGCGCGGCGACGGTGGGGCGTGGATGCATGGGGCGTGGTGACGTCGGGATGGGGTCCGATTTTTCAGATTGCTTGCGGATTCGGAAGGGTGCCCGCGCTGGCGCGGGACCGCGAGCAAAGTGGAGGAGCCGTGGCGGCGGGCGATCAAGACGAGCATTGCAAATCCCCCCCGTTTCGACCCAATGCACTCGTCATGAGTCCTTTTCCGCGCCTTCTCGCCGCTCTCGTCCTGCTGCCGCTGTCGTCCTTGCGAGCCGAAATTTCCTTGGAGGAGGGAATCCAAGCGCATCTCGGGAAACTCAGCGCCGACGCCCTGCCCGGGATGGCCGTTCTCGTCGCCCGCGACGGCAAGATCCTCTATCAGGGCGGCTTCGGGTTCGCCGATCTCGGGCAGAAGAAGCCCGTCACCGCCGGGACCCGCTTCCGCATCGGGTCGGTCTCCAAGCAGTTCACCGCCGCCGCCATCCTGCGGCTGGCCGACGAGGGCAAGCTCGCCCTCGCCGATCCGCTTGAGAAGTACTTCGCGGGCTTTCCCGAGGGGGTCACGCTCGATCATTTGCTGACCCACACCTCGGGAATCCACAGCTACACCGACAAGCCGGAATTCCTCGGCAGGGTCGCCAAGCCGATCGCGCCTGAAGACCTCATCGCGTGGTTCCGCGGGGATCCGCCGGACTTCGAGCCCGGGAAGGGATTCCACTACAACAATTCCGCTTACTTTCTGCTCGGGGAGATCGTCGCCCTCGCCAACGCGCTGCCGCCGGTCGCCGGATTCGAACCGGCCGCGGTCACCCGCCAGATCGCCGGCAAGTTGCTTGAAGCCGAGATCCGGAAACTGCCGCCCCTCGCGGAGGATCCGGCCGTCGACAAGAAACGCTATCCGGATTTTGTCGGCCGCTATGATTACAAGAACGCCGTGCTCACGGTCAGCGTCGAAGGCGGGGGGCTCCATGCCCAGCTCACCGGCCAGCCGAAGCTCCGGATCCATCCGAAGTCCGCCACTGAGTTCGAATGGCGGGAGGTGGAAGCTTCCGTCACTTTCAAAAAGGACGACACCGGCAAGGTCACCGGGGTCACCCATCGTCAGAACGGGGCGACCTTCGACGCGGCGAAAATCGAGGATTGAGAATCACCGCGTCGCGAGCAGCGCCAGCTCCTTGTGATGCACGGCGAGTTGTTGCAGGCGGACCGTGGTGAAGCCCATCGCGGCGAGCGCGGCGAACCAGCCCGGCTTGTCGGCGATCTGCATGAGGTCGGTGAGCTTCAGGGTGATCAGCACGCCGCGGATGTCCGGGCACATCCGGCAGAAACGGGCGCATTCCTTGAGGACCACCTCGGGCGATTGGTTCATGTCCGACAGGAACCAGCTCACGCCATGGCCGAGGTCGCGCTTGCTGGCCAGGGCGGCGGGCTTGCGGCTGTGGAAGAACCACGGCCGGTCTTTCGGAGCCTGCTGGCGGTTGTCGATGGCCGACGCGAGCACCACCTCCGCCATTTTCGCCGGGTCCACGCCGACCACTGAAACCCCGCGCCGCAACAGCGCGAGCACCACCCCGCCGGGCGCGCAGCCGACCTCGACGGCGATCTCGCCGGGCCGGAACTCCAGGTCGAAGAAGCGGATGGCCTCCTCGAGCTTCAGCCAGGCGCGGGAGGGCGAGTCGGCGGGCATTTCGATCCCTGAATCCCCGGCGGGATCCGGGCTGAGGCGGGGCGTGTGCCGGTGCAGGCCCGACCAGAATTCGTCGGGCCCCAGTTCGACGACCGTGCCGACCCGTTCGCCGGTCTTCGGCCGCCGGGTGCCGGGGACGCCTTGCAGTTTGCGTTCGTGAAAGCGGGCGTGGTGGACCGTCGGGGCGGCGCCGACCCGTTCGACCGCTTCCGCCCGGGTCGACGACTTGCCGAGCGAAAGGCAGCAGCGGCGGGCGAGGGCGAGGTCCACCGCCAGCGAATCGAGCGTGAACGGCGCGTCGGACTTGAAGGTCACGAAGCCCCGGCGCTGGTAGCTCAGGCGCCAGCCGAGGGCCATCGTCTCCACTTCCAGTTTCAGGGCCTTTTCCGAACCGGGATTGCAGAGGGCGAAGACAAACTCGGATTCGATACGATGCACGGTGCGGCGAGACTGGAAATCCGGCTCCCGCCCGGCAAGTGGCATTTCCGCTTTGTGCTTTCTACCGGCCCGCGACCCGCCCAGCGTTTCACCATGAACGACGCCGAGCACGACCTCGACCTCGCCGTGATCGGCGGCGGTGCCTCGGGGTTTTTCACCGCGTTGCAGTATGCGGAAATGGCGGCCGGCAAACGGGTCGCGATCTTCGAGAAGAGCGCGGACGTCCTCCAGAAAGTGAGGATCTCCGGCGGCGGCCGCTGCAACGTGACGCACGCGTGCTTCGATCCCCGCGAACTGGCGAAGAACTACCCGCGCGGCTCGAAAGAGCTGCTCGCCGCCTTCCACCGCTGGCAGCCGGCCGATACCGTGGAGTGGTTCAAGCGGCAGGGGGTGGAACTCAAGGTCGAGCCCGACGGCCGGATGTTTCCGGACACGGACTCGTCGGAAACGATCATCCGCTGTTTCCTCGACCGCGCCCGCGAGTGCGGCATCCCGGTCCATCGGAAGCGCCCGCTGCTCGGCATCGAGCCACAGGCCGGCGGAGGTTTCCTGCTGCGTTTCGACTCCCTAACAGATCCGGTCTCCGCCCGCGCGGTCTGCATCGCCACCGGATCGCTCAAGGGCAGCCCCTTGCTCCAGTCGTTGCAGCGGCTCGACCAGTCGATCGAGCCGCTGGTCCCGTCGCTGTTCGCCTTCAACGTCACGGATCCGCGCATCGCCGACCTGGCGGGAGTCTCGCATCCGAAGGTCGCCGTCCGCCGGGAAGGATCCACCCCGTGGCAGCAGGGCCCCTTGCTGATCACCCACCGCGGTTTCAGCGGTCCCGCCATCCTCCGGCTTTCCGCCTGGGAAGCGCGGGCGATGGCGGAAACGCAGCATCACTTTCCCTTCCTGATCGACTGGTTGCCGGAGCTGTCCGCCGACGCGCTGGTAGAGCGTTTCGCCGAGATCCGCCGGACCCAGGGCGCGAAGCTGGTGCGCAACACCCCCATCCCGCCGATTTCACGGCGGCTGTGGGAACGCATCGTCGCCTGCGCCGGCATCGACGAGCAGGCCGTCTGGGGCCAACTGCCGAAGCCCGAAACGCGCCGCTTGTTGGACGCGTTGAAATCCGCGCGTTTCGAGGCCACGGGGAAGACCACCAACAAGGACGAGTTTGTCACCGCCGGCGGGATCGAGCGGAAGACCGTCGACTTCCGCACCATGGAAAGCCGTGTCACCCCCGGCCTCTACTTCGCGGGCGAGTGCCTCGACATCGATGGCATCACCGGCGGCTTCAACTTCCAGGCCGCCTGGACCACCGCGCACATCGCCGCCACGGCGCTGGCGCGGCTGTGAGGAAGGGCGGTGCCTTTTAATCCCCCGGCCATCGGCCTCCGCACCAATCCGGCAATCCGTGCCGGGCTTTTATGAATGGGCCCTTTAGGACCGGAGACACCGGACCCTCGATGTAGCGGAATTGGCCAATCCTGATTGGTTTCGGCGGTCAGTGGTGAAGCGGAGTTGAAATGGACGAAAACAGCCGTATCTTCGACTGCCCGGCCGCCTTCGGTCACGGTGATTTCATCGTTGTCATTGGTTGCGTTTCGCCGGTCGCCCGGGTGAAGGTCTTCGCGAGCCCGCATGGAGAAGCCCCGCACCTTGACTGACATCCGCATCGCCTTTCCTTGTCCATCCTGCTCGGGGCTGGGGCGGACGGGTTCGACGAACTGTGCCTATTGCCAGGCGACGGGCTGGGAGATTCGCGATGCTTCCCAGCTCAAGCCGCACGAACACCGGCGGCTGCTTTCGAAGCTGCCGAAGCTGGCCGTGGGGTGAACGTGGGGTGAATCGCCGGTGGGCGGTACGACGGGCTTGTGTTGGCGATGCGTAAATGAATGGGCGGCGAAGCGGAAGGGACTGTTCGGGCCGGTCTGAAGACCAGCGCTCCGGGGGGGCTCCGCGCCCCCGGTGGGGATCAGCGGATGGGGATGAGCTCAACCGGACCGAGAAGACCGGAGGGGTGGGCGGGCCAGACGGAGGCGTCGAAGGGTTGGTAATCGATGTTGACGAAGTTGATCTCATGGAAGGCCTTTCGCATCGAACTCGAGGCGGTAAAGCGCGGTGCCGGAGAAGTCGCGGTAGGTATCGCCGGCTTGGGCGGTCCAGGAGGCGAGGGTGGGGGCTTCGAAGGGTGGCGGGAGGGCGGGGCCGCCGTCGAGGAAGGTGACCTGCCAGGTGCCTGTGAGATGGATGGTTTCGCCGGCGGGTTCCGGCTCGGTCCAGAGCGGGCCGGTCGCTTGTTTGTTCGAGAAGGTCCGGACGATGCGGGATTCGCCGGGGGCGAGGACGAGGCGGATGCCGCCGGTGGTGTCGGTCACGCCGCTCTTGCCGCTCATGGGGTCGAGCAGGACGGCGGAACCGGCCGGAGTGGCGAGGGGTATCGTGGCGTCGAAGGCTTTGCCGGAGCGGTTCACGATGAAGTAGCTCCGGCCGTCGCCGTGGTCGCGGCGGACGAAGCGCAGACCCTTGGCGGCCATCGCTTCGGCGGTGATGCCGTTCGCGGCGAGTACCGCGGGAAGCTTGGCATCGAGGATGACGGTGCCTTTGCCGTGGGGCACCACGCCGCTGCCTTTGAGGAGGGCGAAGGTTTCATCCAAGGCGTCGCGACGCGGGTTGACGCCAGCGAAGCCGGGCTCGTGCTTGGGAAGCGGGCCGAGGAAGGCGATGGTGGCACCCTCGCTGGCGAGTTGAAGGAGACGTTTGGCGGTGGCAACCGGAAGATGCCGGACTTCGGGGACGACGAGGATCTTGTGGGACCGGCCGCCGAGCACCAATTCGCCGTTGGAGACGGTGGCAGCTTCGAGAAGCCGGTCGGAAACGAAGTCGCAGGGGATGCCGCCGTTCCAGAGTTCCATCGCCGCGCGATAGAAGGCACCGGGATGGAGCCACTGCTCGGGGTTGTGCAGGGTGAAGAGCGGCAGTTTCTCCTCGCCGGAGTGCCAGATGTCGTGGATCGGGAAATAGAGCAGGACGTCGGCGTCCGGCTTGCCCGACTGGAGGACGGATTGGACGCGGGTGATGTAGGCGTTGAA
>CAMCYK010000133.1 GCA_945883695.1 Akkermansia muciniphila
GGCTCCGTGAACCCGCCAGCACGCTTCTGGCACCGATGGGACGCGCGCTGGCGGCAAAACCGGCGAAAACCGACTGACAGCCAATCCTGCCGGCCAGCCGTCAGAAAATCCCTGTCAGGCTGGTATCAAGTCCGACAGGCTGCTAGGAAAGCGTTATCGGCCTCACGCGTCGCCCCTCGCATGAGGGGCGCGGATTGAAACTCCTCCCGGTTCCGCTTTTCGACCGCTTCCCCCCGCCGCCCGCCGCTCCCCGATGCGCGATTTCCCATAATGGATGCGCAAACATGTCTAGCGGAATTTTCCGCTGTGTATAAATTCGAAGTCAAACCCAAGGCGGTTCGCCGGCACGACCCAGGCCCCGGCGATCTTCCGGATCCCAAGACCGAAGATGACTCGCAACCCGTCCGCGACCCGTGGAACCCGCGGCTTCGCCCTCGTCATTTCCCTCAGCCTGATGGTGCTGCTGGTGGTGATCGCCGTGGGGCTGCTCGGCATCAGCGCGATCTCACTGCGCACCGCGACCCGCTCGGAGGCCATGGAGGTCGCCAAAGCCAACGCCCGGATGGCCCTGACCCTCGCGCTTGGCGAGCTGCAGAAACATGCCGGACCCGATCAGGCGATCACCGCTTCCTCGGCCATCCTGCCCGGCAAGGTCGAGCAAGCCGGCTGGACCGGCAGCTGGAGCAACGCCCCCGGCGCGAACCCGGAGCAGGTCCGCTGGCTGGTCAGCGGGGAAAAGCCGGATCCCGTCGCCAGCGGCCCCGGTGACGCCCTCATCCTCGTCGATCTTTCCAGAGCGACCGGCAACGCCCCGCCCGTCGCGGCCCCCGCCGTCGCCATCGCCGCCGGCAGCATGGCTCCGTCCGGACGCTACGCCTGGTGGGTCGGCGACGAAGGCGTGAAAGCCCGCGTCGACATCGACCGCCCCGAAGCGCGCCCGGCCACCGACCGCGAGCGCGTCGCCCTCTCGCAATCCCCCGCCGCGCCGGACCTCGCGATCCTCGGCCCGGCTTGGGAGAAAGTCTCCGGCGGCGGCGGCGCGGGGCGCGCGATGCTGATCTCCCTGCCGACCGCGGCCCTCGCCACGGCGGACCCCGATGTTCCCGCCGACCACTTCGCCGACCTCACCAGCGGCGGCTTCGGCCTTCCGGTCAATGTCGTCGATGGCGCGCTGAAGGCCGACCTCTCGCTGGTTTTCGACCGCTCCCAGAAAAGCAAGAAATTCGCCGCCCGCTATCTCGGCGGCACCGCCACCGCCGCCGCGCACAACGGAGCCAACAACTACCAGTTCACGGTCAGCGACCCGAAGAAGTTCTATCTTAGCAAAACCCTCAGCAGGGACGGCGCGCTGCAGGTCGGCCCGAACTGGGGGAACCTCTGGAACTATGCCAGCCTGTGGCAAAACGCCGCCGGGCAGCAATACCCGGTCGTCGGCGCCTATCCCGTCCCGTGGGGCGACCTCCGCTACCGCACCTGGCTGCCTTACACCAACCAGAACGCCGGTCCCTTCCAGAACGACCAGCAGCACACCAACAGCCCGCTCCAGCCGGTGGTCTCGATGCTCCAGATGGGCTTCCGCCTCAAGGCCAAGCCGGTCGCCCCGCCCGCCGGCAGCCCGCCGAACACCCCGCCGCTGTTCCGCGCCCAGGTCGAGTTGAAGCCGCTGTTCGGCTTGTGGAATCCCTACAACGTCACCTTGAAGGCCGCCCCCTACACCTTCCAGTGGGCGCTCTACCCCTACTTCCGCCTCAACTACGCCAAGCCCACCGGCAACGGCAGGTTCACCGACGGCCGCCTGACCAAGCTCTGGCTGCGCGACGCCTGGACCACCGGCAGCGGCGCGATCCCCACGCCGGACAAGCAGACCGACGGCAAGTATTTCTCGGTCGAGACCGACGCCGTCGATCTCCAGCCCGGCGAATTCCGCCTCTTCTCCGTCACCGACCAGATCCAGATCAGGGCCGGCCAATCCTACAAGCTCAAGCCCGGGTGGAGCGAGAAAGGAGCCTTCGTCGTCGACCTTTCCTACGAAGCGGCGGACGGGTCGGTCGCCGAACGGCTGATCCCCTCCGGCTACCGCGCCTGGTTCGGCGATGTCGTGCTCCAGGACACCCAGAGCAGGGAAACCCTCGACCGCTATCCCGCCCTCGATGTCAAACAAACCGCATCCTGCTGGTTCACCCTGAAGTCGGGCGGCAACGTCCTGCTGCGCTCCACCGAGCTCTGGAACGGCGACCCCGGCGCCACCGTCCCGGTCCCCGAGCCCGTCGTTTCCGGCTCGTCCGGCGGGCTCGACACCACCAAGGAGACCTTCCTGATCGACGACCTCGCCGGCGAAGGCGTGGTCGCCCACGTCGCCACCTGGTCTTTCTTCACCCGCACCAGCATCCAGATGACGGAGGCCAACCAGCGGCTCCGCGGCTGGATCGATTCCAATCCCCGCTGCTTCGTCACCAACCCCGCCTGGGACGGCTCGAAGGTGGAGGGCGCCAACCGCTTCGGCTGGCACCTCACCTCCCACCTCATGGGCGGATCCCACGACCCGGCCCCGCGCGGCCAGGTCGGCGACGGCAAGGGTGGCAACCGCGGCCTCATCGGCGAAGGCGGCCGCGCCGAACCCGAACCCCAGATCGATCCCGCCAACCTCGCCCGCTACCGCGGCTTCGGCGGCCCCGCCAACACCCCGGCCGGCCAGCCGAATGTCGTCATCTACGATGTCCCTCGTACCCCGCTCGTCTCCATCGGCCAGTTCCAGCACGCCCAGCTCTCCCGCTACAACTTCGAGCCCGGCTTCGTCGTCGGGAACTCGTACGCCAATCCCCGCATCCCTCTCGCGGCGACCGTCAACCGCGGCTTCTCCGGCGTGAGGGGCCTCGACATCGCCGATACCTCCCACGAGGTGAATTCCCGCCTGTGGGACGGCTTCTTCTTCTCCACCCTCGGCATCGACTACGTCCGGGCCACCGGCTCGTCCTTCGACCGGATCTTCGACCTGGGGAAGCTCGCCGACGGCGGGGCTTCGTTGCCGAATCCCCGGATGGTCCTCGCGCCGCGCGTGGCGGACACCTCGATCGACCGGATGATCAGCAACGCCGGCGACCGCGCGCCGGAAGCGATCGCCTCGCGGATCCGGATCCAGGGGGCCTTCAACGTCAACTCGACCTCGGTCACCGCCTGGAAGGCCCTGCTCTCCACCATGGGGACCGCCGAGCTTCCCGTCATCAGTCCCGCCAGGGGCACCCTGTCGTGGGAGACCCCCGGCGGCATCCGCTTCAACCGCTTCGGCCATGTCATCACCAACCGCCCCTTCGGGCAGGGCGGCTCCGGCGAGGATCCGGGCTTCTGGCAAGGCTGGCGCGAACTCTCCGGCGAAGAACTCGACCAGCTCGCCCGGGAAATCGTCAACGAGGTCAAGGCGCGCGGCCCGTTCCGCTCGCTCGGCGCCTTCGTCAACCGCGACCCGGGATCCGCCACCGCCGACCACCGGCTCAAGGGCGCCCTCCAGGCCGCCATCGACCGCTCGCTCAACAGCGGCCTCGACGCCTCCATCGGCGAAGCCGCCCGGAAGCCGCCCGGCAACGCCTTCGCCAACGCGATGTCCGGTGAATCGACCGCCACCGGCAACGCCGGCTGCCTGCTCCAGGGCGATGTCCTCCAATCCCTCGCCCCGCTCCTCCAGGCGCGCTCCGACTACTTCCGGATCCGCACCTGCGGCGAGGCCCTCGATCGCGACGGCAAGGTCATCGCCCGCGCCTGGTGCGAGGCCTTCGTCCAGCGGATGCCCGACTACCTCGACCCCTCCGAGCCCGCCCACCTCGCCGCCGCCGAGTTGAAATCCGACGCCAACCGGAACTTCGGCCGCCGCTACGAGGTCGTGTCTTTCCGCTGGCTCCGCAACGCCGGAGCCTGATCCCCGCCGCCACCTTCATGAGATTCCTTCCGCTCGCCCTCGGCTTCCTCGCGCTCGCCCCGCCCTCCATCCGCGCCCAGGAACCGGAGCGGATCCGCACCGAAGTGCTCACCCTCGCGCTCGACGAGCCGGTCGCCGGACTCTTCTTCCACAACGGCAAGGAGGTCGCCGTCTTCCAGGCCAACCTGACCGGCCTCGGCCAACCGCTCGCCTACGAGGGCCCCCGCCGCTTGCTGCTGCGCGCGTCGGAAGCCGAATTCGCCGCCAAGCCGCCGCTGCCCGCCCCCGCCGCGGCCGTCGATCTCCCGCCCGCCGCCGACCGCGTCCTGCTGCTTTGCCTGAAGTCCGGCAAGGAACCGCTGAAGCTGAAAGCCTATGATATCTCGACCGGCAAAAGCGCCGCCGGCGATTATCGGTTCTTCAACTTCTCGAACCAGGGCATCTCCGTCATCCTCGGCGACAAGCGCTTCGCCCTGCCGGCCGGCCGCGACTCGATCGTGTCCGACCTCTCCTGGAACAAGGAGACCCTCGACCTGCCGATGCAGATGGCCGTCGTCCGGGAGGGCAAACCCAAGCTGGTCTATTCGTCCGTCTGGGGCCACCGCTCCGGCCGCCGGAACTTCGTCTTCCTCTTCGACGGCAAGCAGGCCGCCAAGCCGGTGGGCGTTTACCGCTTCTTCGACATCCCCTCGGCCGCCGCGCCCGACGGGGCACCCTGAGCGCCCGGGCGGCGGGGCCCGGCACACCCGGAAGTGCCACGGGCCGGCCATGGCAACGGACGGGCCGGTGCCACCGCCCGCCGCGGAGTCGCAATGGACACGCGGCGCGATCTTGAGGATAAACCCACGACTGTTGACCAACGCCCCTCGATGAACCGCCTCCTCGCCCTGTTGCTTTTCCTCCTGTCCGCGGTGCTCGCCACCGGGGAACTGGTGACCTATCCGCCGGTGCCGGGGCTCGCCGCCTCGGCGCATTACACGGTGCGGGTGCGCCCGGCGACGGACGGCGGCGGTTGGCAACCCGCCTTCGCCTGGGAGACCACCTGCAAAACCGTCGACAAGAAGACGGACGCCTACTTCGCGCACCTCGCCGGCTGGAGCCACACCTACGTCAATTTCGAAACCGACGGACCCGTCGAAATCGAGATCTCCCGCGCCAACGGCCAGCCGATCCGCAGCGCCGCGGCGCACCCGAAACGCAAGGCTTCCGCCTGCTCGGTCACCGGCGGCAAGGTGTTGGTGAGGCTCGACCAGCCCTGCCTCGTCGCCATCGACATCGACGGCCAGATGGACGGCCAGGATACCGGCAAAGGCTACCAGGGCCCGCCGCTCCACACGATCTCGCTGTTCGCCAACCCGCTGTTAGAAGGCAAGCCGAAGCCCGGCGACCCCGGCATCCTCACCGTGAAACCCGGCGAAATGCCGCCCGCCGACGGACCCTGGACCACGCTCCATTTCCTACCCGGCATTCACGACATCGGACTGGCCTACCCGCTGCGCGCGAACCGCAACTACTACATCCCCGGAGACGCGATCGTTTACGGCACCTTCTCCAACACGGAATGGGGCGACGGCCACCACATCCGCGTCTTCGGCCTCGGCACCCTGTCCGGAGCCCGCCTGAAACACCCCGGTTACGTCCAGCCCGCGATCCCGGAGAAGGACCACGGGCGCTATCGTCCGATCGAGCTGGTCGGCACCACCGACACCCGCGTGGAAGGCATCACCATCGCCGACTCCGCGACCCACTCGCTGATGCTGATCCATCCCTACAAGGCCGGGCACCCCAACGAGATCCGGTGGACCAAGATCTTCACCTGGCGGGCGAACGGAGACGGGATCAATCCCTTCGGCAACACCCTGATCGAGGACTGCTTCCTCCGCACCCAGGACGATTCCCTCTACGTCAACGGCCTCGGCATCCGCCGCACCGTGCTGTGGAACGATGCCAACGGATCGTCCTTCGTGCTGAGCGCCATCCCGCGACTGACCGACCGCAAGTTGATCGTCGAGGACTGCGACGTGATCTACTCGCGCGCGATGTGGCACCACTGGAGCGGCGGCCGGGTTTTCAACATGCGCGGCGAAGGCGGCGGCGCTGCCGGCGCCGGGGTCGTCTTCCGCAACATCCACATCGAAGACCCGCGGCCGACGCTCCAGCAGTTCTTCGTCTGCATGACCCTGCCCGAACCCTACTCGAAGAACGCGGAGAAGCGCGCGACCGGCGATCTTTCGGGCGTCCTTTTCCAGAACATCTCCATCGCCGCGCCGAGCGTTCTCGGCGAGCCGCAGATCCTCCATGGCCAGGCCGACGCCCGCATCCGCGACCTCACCTTCGAAAACCTCACCCTCGCCGGCAAACCCGTGGCCGGCCCGGAGTTCTTCAAGGCGAACGAATTCGTCGACAGCCTTCACTTCAAGCCGGCGGCCCAGCCATGAATCCGCCGGGCCATCGCGGTGCCGGCTTTTTCGGCTGCCGCAACCCGTTTTTCTCGGAACGCCAGCGGGACCGTCTATCATCCAACTCACATGAAACGCGCCATCGCCCTGATCGCATTCCTGCTGTGTCCGCTTGCCGCGGCGGATTTTCGTTCCGACTGGCAAGGGTCACGCCCGTGGGTGGGTCCCGAATACTGGGCGGGGCCGCTGTACGACTGGAAAACCGTGGACGGCGCCGTGGTTGCCGTGGCGGCGAAAAATCGTCTGCTCCACCTGCTAAGCCACCGGCCGTTGGAACCGCAAAAGGGCTTCAAAATGCGGGTTTCGGTTGAATTGCTCGCGCCCGGCAAGCTTTCGAATCCGGAATCGGCATGGGCCGGCATGGCGGTGGGAGTCAAGGGCATGATGGAGGATCCCCGGCATGTCGCGATGTGGCCCAGGCAACGCATCGCGGCGGTCGTCCGCGCCGATGGCCGGCTCGCGCTCGGCCCGAACACGGTGTCCGACGAGGTTCTAACAGGCGAGGGGCCGGTCGAACTCGAACTGACCGCGCAAGACGGCGGGCTGCGCCTTGTCGGAACCCGCGGCGGGAAATCGGCGTTTGTCAGGATGCCGGTGAAGGCGGAGGAGCTGACAGGAAACCTGTGCCTTGCCGCATCCTCGCCGCGCGAACCGAACGACAAACGGGGGGCCATCGAGGCGCGCTTTCGCGACTGGCGTCTTTCGGGAGAAGGCATCGGCGCCACCGGGGTGGAGCCCTTCGGTCCCATCCTGTGGACCCAATACACCCGCCAGGGAAACCAGGTGAAACTATCCGCGCAAATGGCCCCGACGGGCGAGGCGGACGCGAAGGAGGTGAAACTCGATCTCAGGCAGAACAACGAGTGGCGCGAAGCCGGGGTGGCGGTGATCGATCCCTTCGCCCGAACCGCGGTTTTCCGGACGGAGGTTCCGGCGGGCGCGGTGGAATACCGCGTGCGCTACCCTTGGAAAGGCGGCGACGCCCGGTGGTCCGGCACCTTCGCCAGCGATCCGGGAATCTCCGGTCGCCCGCTGAAGATCGGGGCCTTCTCATGCGACAACGGCTACGCGTTTCCATTGCCGACGATGGTGCGCAACGTGACGCTCCAAAACCCCGACCTGTTGTTCTTCGCCGGCGACCAGATCTATGAGAGTTACGGCGGCTACGGCCTTGTGAGAAAACCGGTGGACAAGGCGATGCTCGACTACCTCCGGAAGTTCTATCAGTTCGGCTGGACCTGGCGCGATCTGCTGAAAGACAAGCCCTCCATCATCCTTCCCGACGACCATGATGTGTTCCAGGGCAACTTGTGGGGAAACGGCGGCCGCGCCGCGGGGAGCCCGGAAGCAGGGGGCTACACGATGCCGGTCGAGTGGGTCAAGGCCGTCGAGCGCACGCAGACCGGCCACTTGCCGGACCCGGTGGATCCCGCGCCGCTCCAAAGCGGCATCGGCGTGTATTTCACGAAAATGACCTGGGGTGGCGTGCCGATGGCGATCCTCGAAGACCGCAAGTGGAAGTCCGGCCCCGGTGCCGTGCTGCCGAAGGGAGCCAAGAATGCGGAAACACCGGCGGCAGCGGTCGATCCACCCGGCGCCAGCCTGTTAGGCGAACGGCAGGAACGCTTCCTCGGCGAGTGGGCCGCCGCCACCGCGGGCGACCCGCTGCGTCTCGTGTTTTCCCAGACGATCTTCTGCAAGGGCCACACCCACACCGGCCCCGCCCTGAACAAGAACCATTTCGACTGGGACAGCAACGGCTGGCCAAGGTCCGGACGTCAGCGCGCGCTGCGACCTCTCAAGGGAAACCGTACCCTGATGCTTCATGGCGACCAGCACCTCGGGCTGCTGGTCCGGCATGGCATCGATGACTGGAACGACGGCCCGTGGGCCTTCATGGTCCCCGGCACCGCCAACGGCTGGCCGCGCGCCTGGTGGCCGGAGAATGGCGGGATCGCCGGGAATTTCACCGATCCCTTTGGGAACAAGTTCAGCGTTCTCGCCGCGGCCAACCCTGAGAAGGGCAGCAACACCCTCAAGCCGCAAGCGGCCCAAGCGGCGGATCCGCCGGAAACCGTGGCGCAACGCAAGGGCTCGGGCCACGGCATGGTCATCATCGCCCCGGACCGGAAATCCTCCGTGCTCGAAATGTGGCGCTACCGGTTCGACGCGAGGAATCCGCAGGCCGGCGACCAGTTCGATGGATTTCCCCAAACCATCCGTTTCGGCGACTGAGAATCCGTTCCGGTGCCCCCAACCCGCTAAACTTGCCAGTTGGCAGCGCATGTGCTTCCTTCCGACGGGTTGGAGATGGTTAAGAGAACTTTACCATCTGAAAGTCTCTCTTCCGGTCTTTCGTAGACCTCCCGACGCATGTTCACCCAGCGTTTCATCCTCACACTCTCGGCCGTCCTGCTCGGAGCCACGGTCGCGGCCGCGGCCCAGGGGTCGGCCGACGGCGAGATCCTGATGGCGAGCTGGCCCTGCCTTTCGCCGGACGGCAAAACCGTGGTCTTCGAGTGGCGAGACGACCTGTGGTCGGTGCCGACCACGGGCGGCCAGGCGGAACGGCTGACCGCCCACCCGGCCCGCGACAGTTTCCCGGCCTACTCGCCGGACGGGAAGACCTTGTATTTCTGTTCCAGCCGCGCCGGCTTCATGCAGCTCTTCTCGATGCCCGCGAGCGGCGGCCCGGCGGCCCAGCACAGCTTCCATTCGGAAGGCGCGAGCCTGGAGGACATCGCGCCGGACGGGACCCGCGCCCTGGTCCGCGGGCTGCGCGACGAACCCGGCTTCCGCCCGGAGCGGCTGATTGAAATCGACCTCCGCCGCGAGGCGCCCGAAACCTATCTTTTCAACGAGAAGGGCCAGTCCGCGCGCTACAGCCCGGACGGTTCCAAGGTGCTGTTTTGCCGCGAAGGCGAACAACTTTACCGGAAGGGCTATCGCGGCCCGCGCGCCTCCTCGATCTGGCTCTACGACCTCACCGCGCGGACCTTCACCTGCCTCGTGAAGGAGGACAGCGAGGCCCGCAGCCCGATGTGGTGGCCGGACGGCAAGGGCTTCCACTACGTCTCCGAACGCGACGGCACCTTCAACCTGTGGAGCCGCGACCTCGCCACCGGAACGGACCGCCAGCTCACGAGCTTCGAGGACGACGGCGTGATCCGTCCCACGATTTCCTCCGACGGCTCGGCGATCGTCTTCCGCCAGGGCTTCCACCTCTGGTCGTACCGCCCCGGCGGGACCCCGGAAAAAATCGCGCTCCGCCAGCAGGAGGACCTGCCCGACACTTCGCAGGAGCTGCGGAAAATCACCGGCACCGTCGATGCCGACTTCTCGCCCAGCGGCCTCGAGATCGTCTTCAGCGCGGAAGGCGAACTGTGGACCACCGACACCGTGCTGCGCGAGCCGAACCGGCTGACCCGCAGCGACGCCCGCGAGGAAGACGCCGTCTTTTCGCCGGACGGCCAGTGGATCTACTACATGAAGGACGACGGGATCGACTGCAATGTCTGGCGGGTCCGCCGCAAGACCGACGAATTCTGGTGGCGGGCCGAGAGCTTCGAACACGAGCAGGTGACCCGCGGCCCCGAGCCCAAGCGGCGGATGGCGCTCAGCCCCGACGGCACCCGCCTTGCCTACGTTTCCGGCGGCGGCAACCTGCACGTGGCAAACGCCGACGGATCCGGGGACCGGATGCTGTTCGCCTGCTGGGACGCCCCGACCTTCGATTGGTCGCCGGACTCCGGCTGGCTGGTCTTCGCCGCCCAGGACCAGAATTTCAACCGCGACATCTACATCACGCCGGCCGACGGCTCCCGCGAACCTTTCAACCTGTCCCGCCACCCCGACTTCGAAGGGTCGCCCGCCTGGTCGCCGGACGGCCGGCGGATCTGCTTCACCGGCCGCCGCCTGAACAACGAGATCGGGCTGTTCTACGTCGATCTGAAGATCGAGGAGGCCGTCCGCTCGACCCGCGACCGCCGCGAACTCGACGCCGAGTCGGCGATGCGCGACGACCCGCTCTACCGGCAGGAAGAGAGCGAGCGGGAAGATAGCGACGCTGAAGAACCCGAGGATCCGGCGGTCGAGGAGTCGATCCCCAACACCGCCGTTCCCGCGCCCAAGCCCTCCCCCGCCTCGCCGAAACGCAAGCGGATGCGGATCGACTTCGAGGGACTCAGCGAACGGATCGTCCGCTTGAACACCCGGGGTATCGAGCCCGAGCGCATCCTGTGGACGCCCGACTCCGAATCGCTGCTGTTCCAGAGCAAGAACAGCTCGAACGACAAGCTCTACCGGATCGAAGCCCGCCCCGGCGCCTCGATGAAGGACGAGGCCGACTTCCGCGGGCTGCCGGTCCGGGTCGCCAAGGACGGCTCGCTGTTCTGGATCGTCGACCGCACCCCGGCGGTCCTCCGGAACGGCAAGCTCACCCGTTATCCGCTCGCCGCCAGCTTGGTGCGCGACCGCGTCGCCCACCAGCGCCTGTGGTTCCGCTCGATCTGGCGGACCCTGCGTGACCGCTTCTACGACCCCTCGATGAACGGCCGGGAGTGGGAGAAAATCCTCGGCAAATACGAGGAGGCCGCCGCCCGCTCGCCGGACTCGCCGACCTTTGACGGCATCGTCGGGATGATGCTCGGCGAACTCAACGCCTCCCACCTGACCTTCATTTCGGCGGTCTGGCCGAAGCCGTGGGAGAACGAGGGCGCGGAATTCCAATCGACCCGCCATCTCGGGATCCGCTTCCAGCGCCACGGCGCGGGCGACCCGCTGACCGTGGCCTCGGTCATCGCCGGCAGCCCGGCCGCCACCTGCAAGCCGCCGGTCCTGCCCGGCGACACGATCGTCCGCATCAACGGCCGGGCGATCGACGGCTCGATGCCGCTCCACCGCTTCATGAACGGCCGGCTCGATCGCGAGATCGAACTGGTCGTGCGCGACGCCGCGGGCAAGGAGCGGGTCCACGACCTCGCGCCGATCAGCTACGAAACCGCCCGCGAGCTGGCCGAGGCGCAGCTGGTTTCCGACAACCGCCAGCGGGTCGAAAGCCTCTCGGACGGACGCCTCGGATACGTCCACATCGCGCGGATGTTCTGGGACGAGTTCGAGCAGTTCGAGCGCGAGATCTACGCCGCCGGCCACGGCAAGGAAGGCCTGGTCATCGACATCCGCGACAACGGCGGCGGCTTCATCACCGACCATCTGCTGACCGTCCTCTGCCAGCCGCGCCACGCCGTCACCATCCCGCGCGGCGGCGGCCCGGGCTACCCGCAGGACCGCAAGGTCTACGCCTCCTGGCACAAGCCGCTGGTCGTCGTCTGCAACCAGAATTCCTTTTCCAATGCCGAAATTTTCGCCCACGCGATCAAGACCCTCAAGCGCGGACCGCTGGTCGGCGTGACGACCGCCGGCGGCGTGATCTCCGCCTCGCGCGAGCGGATCCTCGACGCCGGCACGTTGCGCGTCCCTTTCCGCGGGTGGTTTTCCCCGGACACCGGGATCGACATGGAAATGAACGGCGCGGTGCCCGACCACATCGTCTGGCCGGATCCCGGTCAACTGGTCGCGGGCGACGATCCCCAGCTCGGCAAGGCGATCGAGATTTTGCTCGAGGACGTCGACTCGGCGGAGCGGAAAGAATTCGTGCCGAAGTACCGCAGCAGCCACGCGGTGCCCAAGCCGGATCCCGGACGAGCCGGCCGCTGAGCGCCCCCCGGGACCGCCGGTCTTCGGACCGGCCGCCCCGGGACCGCTGGTCTTCAGACCGGCAGTCAGGGACCACTCGGGCCGGTCCGAAGACCGGCGCTCCCGGGCCCTCGCTCCCGGGGCTTGCCGCGGGTGGCAGCGGCGGCTAACAAAGCCGCATGCTCCCATCCATCGAAGCCCTGCTGGTGCTCCAGGACCGCGACCGCCGACTGCGGGCGCTCGCCGACGATCTCGCGAAAATCCCCAAGGACGAGGCGCGCGCCAGGGAGCGTCTGGCCGGCGACACCGAGGCGGTGCGCAAGGCCAAGGACGCCATGATGGCCAACGAGGTGGAAATCAAGAAGGTCGAACTCGATACCGGCACCCGCCGCACCACCATCCTGCGGCTCAAGACCCAGCAGTTCGAAACCCGCAAGAACGACGAGTTCCAGGCCCTCGGACACGAGATCGTCCGCTACGAGAAGGACATCGACAGCCTGGAGACCAAGGAACTCGAGTTGATGGAGCGGGCCGACAACCTGCGCGCCACCTTCCAGCAGGCCGAGGCGGCGCTCTCCCATACCAGAAAACTGGTCGACGAGGATCTGACCGCGCTCGCCGACCGCCAGCGGCGGCTCGAAGCCGAAGCCATCGAAGTCCAAGCCGAACGGGCCGTTCTTGCCGCCGCCGCCCCGGAATCGCTGATGCCCCTCTACGAGCGGCTGCTGAAGTCCAAGAACGGCCTGGCCGTGGTGCCGGTCACCGCCGGCAAATGCACCGGCTGCCACATGAAGCTGGTCGCCTCCACCCTGGTGAAGGTGAATTCCGGAGTGGAAGGCACCCAGTGCGAGAGCTGCGGAAGGCTGGTCTACTCGGGCGATTGACCTCTCACTTGATCCCGTTCGCGGTGTAGAAGGCCTTGCGCCGCTCCTCGATCATCACCAGCCAGTTCATCATCGTTACCGGCGGCAACTCGGCCGGATGGGTGATCGGGCGCAGGTTGACGTCGATGTTCGCGGCCGCCGCCGTGGTCTCGCTCGCCATCTTCAGGTCGAGCAGGTGGACCGGGTTGTTGGTCGTGCCGTCGTCACCCTTGAGGTGGCCGATCTGGCCGGCGATCTGGACCTTGAAGGGATCGAAATCGGTCCCGTAGCGCTTCTCCGGGGCGAACAGCGAGGCCGGCGGATAGAAAGGCGCGGGCAGGCCCGAGCCGGCCGGGGGCGCGGTCGCGACCACGTTGAAGTCGTCGCCGATGTAGAGCCGCAGGTTGGTGACCAGGGAAAAGCCCTTGGTGTAGGCCGTGAGATCGTCGCATTCCGTCAACAACACGCCATAGTCGTCCTCGGTGCAGGGGATGCTCGGCTTGAAGTCCGGATCGTTGATCCCGCTGGTCGTGTAATCGACATTCACCACCAGCGAGTGGTTGACCGAGGGACCGTCGGCACCGAGCGCGGCGAGGAAAGCGGGGAAGCGCTCGGGATACACCGCGATCGAAGGCTTGATGCCGTGCAGCATCTTGATTTCGAAGGGAAAAGTGGCGCGGTAGTATCCCCGCTTCTGGGTGCCGACCAGCGGATCGCCGAAGGTCGCGTTGTTGAAGGTGATCGGACCGATCACGCCAGACCGGAAGGCCCAACCGCCGGGAGCGCCATAGGCCACGTCGACCAAATGGCTGAACGTGTAACTCCCGTTCTCGATCGCCACCTCGACATACCCCGGTGGCAGGCCTGCCACCGGCACCGAGTTCATCGGGATGTTCAAGGTTTCGCGGACTCCGGCCTTGAGATACTCGAAGCGCAAGGCGGTCGGGGTGGTGTCGGTGGAACTCGCCACCGCGGTGATATCCAGCCGCATCGCGCACTGCAGCGCGCCCACCGAATAGTTGTTCCAGGTGGTCGTCGACAGTGTGCTGACCTCGGCAGCATGCGCGAAGCGATCAAAATAATCGACTCCGCGGTTGATCGGAATGAACGCGGCCCGGCCCGACTCGGAGGCCATGCTCACCGGCATGAAGGTGCCGTTGGTCACCTCGAACTGTTCGCTGACCCCCGGGGTGAACGGATTGCCCCCGATCTCGTTGTCACCGATCGTGACGTCGCCGCCCAGCGTCAGCCCCCGCCGTCCGGACAGGCGGTCGATGTGCATCCCGCTTTCCACCTGGGCCCGGGTCGAATACACCCCGCCCTGGATGTTGGTGTGCTGCCATGGGGTGCCATCCGCGTGGGTGCCGAGCTTGGTGAAGGCCTCGGCCGAAACGGCGAGTTGCGAGGGAATCTCGTAGATCGAAACGATGAAGTCGCGCTCCCCGATGCTCCCGCGGGCGACGCTGCCGATCAGGTCGTCGTGGTCGCCGAGCTCCATGCTGAAAGCCCACCAGTTCCGCTTCGCCACGAAGGGCTCGCCCGGTGCCGAATAGCCGAAACGGATGTCGGGGTAGGGAATGACATTGAGCCGGGAATATTCGGAAACCGGCAGTTCGACCCCGCTGGCGGCCAGGTTGCCGTAAACCTTCTCCGAAGTGATGATCGGGTAGGTCTTGTCGCGGCTCGCGATCGTGCTGTTGGCGGTTTCCAAAGGAACCGGGTAACCGGCGCCCAGCGAGCGGTTGAGGCCCGTCGAGACATAGCCGCTTTCCGGCTCGATCGCGTCGAACATGACATTCATCGACGTCAGCGCCGAGTCGCCGACGTTCGCGGTGACGGCGGTCTGGGCCCCCATCTGGGATTTGACCGCCGCCGAGATCGAGGTGCGGGCATTGGCCTGGTCGAGCGCTTCGGAAAAGATGTTCTGCCAGCGCAAGGCGTCGCGCTCGACACCCGAGATGTTCGAGCGGTTCTGCATCGCGCGGATCGCCCGGTTGGGCACCAGGTTGACCACCGCCCGCAGCACCGCGTCCTCCTTGTCGGCATAGTCGACCCGGAGCTGGGTTTCCGACTGGACGACCTGCGAGGTGGCGGCGTTCCGGTAGGCGCTCATCGTCATCAGCGTCAGCATCAGCCCGGTCGAGAGGACGATGACATACGAAACATATCCGGGCTTGAGGCTGCCGGGACGGCGTGGAGTTTTCATAGCTGTTGGGTGCCGGAATAGAAGATCTCCTCGCCGTTCGGTCCGGTGACCCGGGCGCGGAGGATTCCTTGGACGATCGAGAATTTGACATCGGCCGGCCGCCTGGAGAGCGCCCAGTCCGGATTGCCGACGATCCCCGCCGCGGTGACCATGCGGTAGTAGAGCCCGAGGCCGCTGCCGGGATCCTCGAAGGAAAGGACCGACGCGCGGAAGGTGCCGTCGGGCGCTTTGAAGCGAAGCATGATCACCGGCGCCTCTTCCATTACCGGCGGCGAGCCGTCTACCAGATCGTCCACGCTTTCGTAGAGCCGGTAGCCTTCCGCCGAGCCGATCACCCGGGCGAGGTAGTTGTTGATCAGCGGGGCCTCGGTGGTGAGGAAATTCTGGGCGTTGTAGATCCGCAGGAACGCGATCTGCTGGTTGACCAGCGCCAGCAGCAGCACCGCCACCAGGATGCCGGTGGCCATCGCCAGCGAGAGTTCGAGCAGGGTGTAGCCGCGGCGCGGCGGCGGTGTCGGGGAAAGCTTCATTGGGAACGCACCACGGTTCGGGATTTCAAGTAGCTGCGGCCGCCGACTTCGTAGCGGACCACGCTTTGGAAGCGCCAGACCTCCATCGAGGCGGGATTGCTGGCGGCGGTGCCGCTGCCGCCCTTGGCCGGCAGATTGTTCGGGTCGGCGAAGCGGGTCCGGCTCACCTCTCCGAGAATTGGCTTGCCGCCGGGCAACTTGCCCATCTCGATGGTCGTGGTCGCCAAGGTCGGATAGACCGGCCACAGCGACTGGGCGGAGGTCAGATCGTCAAATGTCATGCGCTGGGCGGAGGCCTTTTCGAAGCTCATGTAGGCGTCCGTCACCGACTGCTGGAGGGTCCATTGGCGCGGTGCGGTGACGTTGAGCGAGAGCTTGAGCAGAGCCATGCCCAGCACGCTCAGCATCGTCATGGCGATCGTCGTCTCGATCAGCACCGAACCGCGGCGGAAGCCTGCGGGCTTGCCGGATCGTCGGAAAAGCGGGAAAGTCCGGGCGTGTTCACTTTCATCCGGCAACTGGCACTCGCCGTCCTCGGCTTGTGGCTTGGCGCGGCGACTGCCCGTGCCCAGGCCGTGCTGGAGCCGCCATTCGGCCTGCGCTGGGGTGACACTCCAGAAAAGTTGATTGATTGGGCATCTAGACATTCCTTGGATGTTACGATCTCGCTGCCCGGGGATCAGCCCGCGCTCCGGATCCTGCGGATTTCCCCCCGCAAGGGGAATTTGCCCGGTGCCAAGTCGCAGGCCTTGGAGGGCCGCTTCCACAGCGGGCGGCTGTTCGAACTGACGGTGCACTACCGCGATCCCGAGGCGGGCACGGACGTGATGGAGGCCCGCTTCAACCAGTTGAAGAAGGAACTTTCCGCCGAATATGGCGCGCTGTCGGCCAACCGGCAGGACCGGGTGATCAAGGACCAGTTCGCCACCCGTTCGGTGTCGTTCCACCGGGAGCCGGTCAAGGGGCTGTTCCTGCTGCTGGCCTACACCGCGGTCGAGGACCAGCTCCGGCAAACCAGCGAAGCCACGTTTTCCCTCCTCTACCGCAACGACAACCTCCGGCAGGATCTCGAGAAACTCCTCGCCCCCGCCAGCAAGCCGGCCGGCGGGGAGAGGAAGTGATGGAATCACGGTTTTCATGGCCTTGTGATCAGGCCGCCGGAAGCCGGCGGAAGCTTCATTCGACGGTGTTCACCGAGGAATTCATCTGGATGGTGCGGTCGAGCTGGAAGGTCACGTGATTCAAGCGCTCGATCCCAAACGGCGTTTCCGTCACCAATTCCATCGTCCACTGGCCGTCCTCGTCGAAGACCCCTTGGTAGTTGGTGAGAGTCAGCACCCGGC
>CAMCYK010000134.1 GCA_945883695.1 Akkermansia muciniphila
TCGTTTGTGTTCGCGGGTCACGGCGGGGTTTAAGCAGGAACCGTGCGCCGCGGCCAGAAAGAGCGCGATTTTGCGGGGAATCCGGGGGGGGGGCGATCGGGAGCGATCGGGAAGCGTCGTAGGAGAATGGACCAGGATGGATAGGATGGATGGGTTTCCCGAAAAAGAGGGGTGCGGGCGGCTCGCCCGCAGCACCGTGACTCCGCCCTCCCGAATCCTCGAAGCGTCAGTTGACTGTGGCTGCCCCGAGCGCTTCCGACGTGGGGGTGCTGGACTCCGTGGGTTGAAACGGCGGATTGCAGGGGCGGGGGATTCCGGTCGATTTCGCGCCGATGCATGCGCCATCCACTCCTGTCGTCGTCCTTCCCGGCGAGTTCCCGGTCTTTGAAGCGTTCGGCGATCGGGCCGTTTTTCACCTGACTGGCGGGCAGACCGGCGGTCGCTACACGCTGTTCAGCAGCGAGACCGCCCCGGGCTGCGGGCCGCCGCCGCATTGGCACGATCGCGAGGACGAGTGGTTCCTGGTGCTCGAAGGGAAGGCTGACTTCTTCAAAGACGGGGCATGGTCCGAGGTGCCGGCGGGAACGGCCGTGTTCGCCCCGCGGGGATCGGTGCATGCGTTCCGGAATGCCGGCGACACCCCGCTGAAGCAGATCATCCACACGTCCCCGTCCGGCTTCGAGGTGTTCTTCGAGCGCTGTGCCGAGGCCTTTCATCGCGAAGGCGGGCCGGACATGGGGCGGATCACGAAGATCGCCGCGGAGCACGGGATTCACTTTGCCTGATCGCCGCCGGCGGGCCGCGGCGCGATCCGGCGGCCGTAGTGACACGATCCCCGGAAAGACCCCGGCGCGCCGCGGTGTAAGTGCGGGATGCGCTTATTCGCCATGATCATGCTGTCGGGACTCGGATGCCTTCACGCCGGAGTCGGAGTCGGAGCCAAGCCCGTGGAAGGGGCCGAAGTGATCTTCGACGGGACCCGCGAGATGCTCGATGCCAAGTGGACCTACTGGAAGGGCCCGCGCTTCGCGTCCGAGCTGCCGATCAAGTGGAAGATCGTCGAGGACCCGGTCGACAAGGGGACCGTCGTGATGAGCGACGATCCGGCGGCGGCCGGCGGGAAGTATGGATCGGCGGATATCGTGACCCAGAAGGCCTACAAGGACTTCCGGGCGCACCTCGAATTTTACATCGCCAAGCCCGGCGGCAACAGCGGGATGTATTTGCAGAACCGCTTCGAGATCCAGATCCTGGATGGCGACAAGACCAAGCACGGGATGGGCGCGGTGATCAACGAGACCGAGTCGCCGTATGAGGCCTATAATGGAGTCGGCAAGTGGAACTCCTACGACGTGGTCTTCCGCGCCGCGCGCTTCAAGGATGGCAAGCTGGTCGAAAAGCCGCTGGTGACGATGTATTTCAACGGCAAGAAGGTCCACGAGAATCAGACCATCAACCAGGTCTGGGGCGGACCGAATTCCGGCGTCGACGGCGGCAACGACGGCGGCAAGGGGATCACCGACACGCCGCAGGGGCTGAAGCTCCAGGCGGAGGGTCACGACGTGCGCTTCCGCAACATCTGGATCAAGGAGCTGGAGCTGGAGAAGGCGGACACGGATTTCGCGGAGTGAGGGGGTGGGACGATGTTGCTGGTTCCATGGTGGCGAGCGCATGGCGTATTCGCTCCGGAACCAGTGGCGTGACGAAGCATTCCCGGAAGCGGGTCAAAAGTAGTACGTAGTCCCGGCTTGAGCCGGACGAAGCACGGGCCATCAGGATTTTCGAGTGGAGCGGGCCGGGAGGGACCATGCGTCCGGCTGAAGCCGGGACTACGTGCGCGTTCGCTGGGGATCACTCGTGACGACCGGATTTTTCGGTCCACGAGAGTCAATCCATCGGGGCTGTCCCAACGGGACTCCGTATCACAGCCCGGGGTTGCGAGGAACGAGCTACCCCGGGACTCCGCGTGTGGCATTGCTACGAGGATTGTGTGCCCTGCGTCCCAACGGGACGATTTATAAGAGCCCGGCACTGCGTGCCGGGCTTTTATGAATGGTCCCTTTAGGACCGAAAGCACGCGAGCCGGAAATGCGTGACACTGCATCCCGGGGTGGCTCGTGCCTCGCAACCCCGGGCTTCGGGATGGAGTCCCGTTGGGACATGGATCGCGGACCTCGCCGATCGCTCTCGACTTTCGTCTTGGATCAGACCCAAGCGGATCCTAGAGTCAGCATAATGAACGACCTATCCGGAAGTCGTCCCATGCGGGTCGGCCCTGTCCTTGTTCACCGACCGGTCGGGGAACAGGGAGTATTTCCGGATTTCCGGTGATTGTTGCTGGGACGCAAAAGGAAATGACTGAGAATCCTGTCCACATAGGTCGATACACGCGAATCGCAATTCGTGCTGGCTCCGGCATCGGAATCCTCGGTGGCCTTGCCATTTTCATGGCCGGGCAAATCGTGAACCAACCCTTCCGCCTCAGCTTGCCGGGGCTCCTCGTTGTCATCGGGACGATGACATCGCTTGCTGCAATTGGCCTGTTGCGACTACGGGCCTATCCCGTGATGATCGCAAAACTCGAAAGGAGACTCGATTTCCGCCCGCGCAGTTTAGTGCCGATACGATACTGGAGTTTACTGATTTTCAGCATATTCGCGAGCATCTTTTTCTTCATCAGCGCCATTCGGATGTTCGCCGGGTGGATTCCTGAAGGATCTGAACGCGAGTTCCAACGAGCTCCTTCTGACGAAAGCTTAGAGGCAGGACCTGATGAGTTCAATTGATACGAAGAAGTCTCATGAGCCTCGCCCCTCACAGCGACTTCGCGATCTGCCTTGCCAGCCGGGCCAAGGCTTCGTTCATCGCCTGGACCCGCCCGGTCTGCGATCCCAGCGGGTCGGCGGCGGCGGCCAGCGGGACGCGGGTGGTGAAGGCGCGGGTGGTGGCGACGGGGCCGCTGACCGGCTGGAGCTTCCAGGTGCACGCGAGCACGATGCTGCCGCTGCCGTCGGGCTCGAAGCGAGTGATGCGGATTTCCAGCAAGGACTGGTAGTCGAGGGTGACGAAACTCTTGACCGGCTGGATGTTGAGCGAGTTCTTGAGGCGGCCGAGGTTGGCGGCGGTGACCCGGGCGATCCCGGAGTCGAGCGGCTCGCCCCACAGGTGGTTGGGGTTCATCAGCAGCTCGCCATCGCCGCTGCGGCTGACCAGTTGCTGGCGGTCGAGATAGCCGGGCAAAGCGGGCGACGCGATGGCGACGGCCGGGCTGGCGCCGGTGATCGCGCGTTCGGGCACGGCGGAATCCAGCAGGTAGTTGACCGAGCTGTCCTCGACCGGCTTGAGCACGTTGCAGGAGACGGCGAGGAAGGGCAGGAGAAGGGCGGTGAGAAGGGCGGTGAGAAGGGGGGTGGGAAAGGTCTTCATCGGGGTGTGGCATTGCCTCGGAGCAGGCTGCTGGGGTTGCGCTTGAGGTCGTTGGAGAGTTCCTTGAGGGCCTCCGAGGCGCGCTGGGTTTCGCGGAGCACATCCTGCATTTGCAAGACCACCGGCGCGCGGGGATTGGAGAGCTGCGAGAGTTCGCGGGCCGTCTCCTCGATGCGGACCAGGCTGGCGTCGGTGCGGGCGATGACCCCTTGGAGATCGGCGAGCAGCGGTTCGATTCCCTCGTTCGCCTTGGCGGCGAGCTCGTTGATCTGGACCAGCGCGGCATCGAGGTTCTCGACCGCGCGGGTCAACTTGTCATCGCCGGTGATGGTGCGGACATCCCCGGTGATCTCGACGAGGTTGTCATTGATCGCCTTCATGTCGAGGTTGGCGATCTGCGCCTTGGCACCGACCAGGACGTCGCGCAGTTCCTTCATCACGCCGTCGATGTCGAGGGCGTTGAACTTCGCCAGGCCGTCGGCGATGCCGGCGACGAGTTCGTCGATCTGGGTGCCGATGGTGGGGACGACGGGGTATTCGGGCGTGCGGTTGGGCGTGTAAACGAAGGTTACCGCGTCTGGCTGGATATCGAACTCGATGTAAAGCTGGCCGGTGACCAGGCTCTCCTGCTTCATCCCGGCGTGAAGGCCGCTGGCGACGGCTTTTTCGACGCCCTCGCGGGTGGTCAGGTCGATCCCGCCGCCGGTCTCGGAGCTGATGAGGCGGAGGTCCTTTTCGCGGAGATCGACGATCACCGGAATGACCTTGCGGTTTTCCTCGGGATCGACCAGCACGCTGATCGAACGCACGCTGCCGATCCGGACGCCGCCGAAGCGGACGCTGGAGCCGACTTGCAGGCCGTAGGCGCTCTGGTCGAAATGGAGCAGGATCGGGTAGGTGCTCTCGAAGTATTTCCCCGCGCCGAAAAGGACCGCGGCGACCCCGGCGAGAATCAGGCCGAGGAGGGTGAAGATGCCGATGACGGTGGGGCTGGCTTTCTTGCTCATGACGGAGAGTTGGGGTCTGGCGATTCCTCCTCGCCGCGGCGGAGGAAGGTCCGGACGGCGGGGTTGTCGGAGTGGTCCCGGAGTTCCCTGGGGTTGCCGGTGGCTCCCTGGGTGCGGGTGGCAGTATCGAGGAAGATCGAGTTGTTCGCGATGGCGAAAATGCTGGCGAGCTCGTGGGTGACGATGACAACGGTCGAGCCGAGGCTGTCGCGCAGGCGCAGGATCAGGTCGTCGAGCCGGCGCGAGCTGAGCGGGTCGAGGCCGGCGCCGGGTTCGTCGAGGAACAGGATCTCGGGATCGAGTGCCATCGCGCGGGCGATGCCGGCGCGCTTGTTCATCCCGCCGGAGATATCGGCCGGGTAGTAGTCCTCGTAGCCGGAGAGGCCGACCAGCGAGAGCTTGTAGGAGACCAGGTCGCGGATGGCTTTCGGGGTCAGCTGGGTGTTCTCCTCGATCGGCAGCGCGATGTTCTCGGCGAGGGTGAGCGACGACCAGAGCGCGCCGGATTGGTACATCACGCCGAAGCGCTTGATGAAGTCGCCGCGCGCGGCGGGATCGGTGGCGGTGAAGTCCTCGCCTTCGTAGAGGATGCTGCCTTTGGCGGGCTCGCGGAGGCCGATGAGGTGGCGCAGCAAGGTGCTCTTGCCACAGCCGCTGCCGCCCATGATGATGAAGATGTCCTTCTCCATGACCTCGAAGTCGAGGTCGCGCATGACCACGAAATCGCCATAGGCCATGGTCAGGCCGCGGACGGCGATCTTGGCTTGGGGAGCGGGAGTGGTGTTTCCGGACATGGTCAGATGCCGAGGACGGTGAAGATGGCGGCGAAGGCGGAGTCGAGGACGATCACCGCGGTGATGGCGGCGACCACGGCGCGGGTGGTGGCCTGGCCGACGGCGGCGGACGAATTCCCGGCGTGCATCCCCTGGAGGCAGCCGCTGATGGCGATGGCGGCGCCGAAGAAGACGCTCTTGAACACGCCGAGCGAGGCGGTGGTGAGATCGACGGCGGTGAGGGTCTCGTTCCAGAAGAGGACCGGCGGGATGCCGACGGCGGAGCCCACCAGCATGCCGCCGAGGATGCCCACGGCATTGGCGTAGATGGTGAGCAGCGGCATCATCAGGACCAGGGCGAGGATGCGCGGGAGGACCAGGAAATCGAAGGGGTCGAAACCGAAGGTCTTGAGGGCGTCGATTTCCTCGTTGGCTTTCATGCTGCCGAGGTGGGCGGCGAAGGCGGCGCCGGTGCGGCCGCTGAGGATGATGGCGGTCATGACGACGCCCATTTCGCGGAGCACCGCGATTCCGACCAGGTCCGCCACGTAGAGGCTGGCACCGAAGCTGGCGAGCTGGACATTGCCGACGAAGGCGAGGATCAGGCCGATGAGGAAACTGATGAGGGTGACGATCGGCAGCGCCTGCGGGCCGCATTCCTGCACGATCATCCAGAAATCCCGGCCGCGAAAGCGGGCGCGGCCGGTCAGCAGGCGGCCGAAGGCGAGCATGGAGAGGCCGGTGAACTCGGCGAGCGTGAGGACGCTGGCCCAGACCCGGAGGGCGATCTTGCCGAGCTTGCGGATCTCGGACACGGGCTGTGCCTTCCTGCCGGCTTCGCTTTCCTCGGGGACGGCGAGGGCGAGCTCCATCAGGCCGTGCAGATCCGGCGGGAGGTCGTCGAGCGGGACGTCGGCCGCGTCGGCTTTCGAGACGCCCCGGAGGTGGGCGAGCAGGAAGGCCGGGAGGGTGGAATCGAAGCCGTCGAGCGCTTCGGTGTCATAGCGGTCGGGTGCCTTGTCGGGCGGCTCGCCCTCGATCACCGGGGCCGGTCCGTCGCGCCGCCAGTCGCCGGAAATCTCCAGAACCACCTGGCCGCCGTCCTGCTTCCAGCAGGCGGAGGGCGGGCGGGGTTCGTTTGGAGACATGACCCACCATCCCCGAAAAGGACGCCACGACAAGCGGACATCGACGGGGCTCCCTTATGGGGGAGAGTGCCGGATCGTTTCAGAGGAAAATAGGGACAACGAAACCAGCGAAACTCCGCGAGGACTCTGGTGCCCGTGCCGGTTGAGGGCTTCAGCGGTCTTTCTCCAGCGGCAGGCGCAGGCAGGCGGCTTCCTGGTCGGTCCGCACCAGCAAAAGGTCGCCGCTCAGCGCCGGCGGGTTCCACAACTTGGCGTCGAACACCGGAAAGCGCGCGATCTCGTTCGGCGCCGACGGCCCCGGCTCTAACAAAACCAGCTCGCCGCTTTCCGCCGTGACCAGCAGCCGCCCGTCCACCCACAGCAGCTGGCCGTGGCCGTGGCGGCCGGACTTCCACCGGCGCTTCCCGTCGCGGGTGTCGATGCAGGCCAGCATGCCGTCGTCCAGACCGTAGAGAAATCCGCCGTGCTCGACGAAACTCGCCATCTTGGCCTTCAGGGCGAGCGATTTCCAAACGGGCTGAGGACTCAGCGTGTTCGCGGCATCGCGCTCGATCTTCAGCAGCTCCGCGCCGACGCCGTAGCCGCTGGAGAACACGATGAGGTCGGGGCCGATCGGCAAGGGCTGGGCGACCACCGGCTGGCGGTTGCCCCAGGGCCGCTCCCACAGCACTTTCCCGTCGGCGGGAGCGTGCGCGGTGATGAAGCGCAGGTTGAAAGCGATGATCTGCGGCACGCCGGCCAGCGTGCAGACCATCGGCGACGCGTAACCCGCCGCCCGCGAACCGCCGGTCCACACCGGTGAGCCATCCTCCACCCGATAGGCCCGCAGCGACTTCCCGTCGCCCTGGCCGCTGCTGATGATCACCTTGCCCTCGTGCACCAGGGGCGATCCGGCATAGCCCCACTCCGGCACGCAGCCCGGTGCCTCCTCCGCCATCCGGCGCTGCCACAGGAGCCTGCCGGAATCCAGCGCGAGGCAATTCAAGACGCCGGTCGCGCCGAAGGTGAACACCCGTCCGTCGACCACCGTTGGCGTCGTGCGCGGGCCCTCGCCGCCGAGCGGCGACGCGTAGCGCGCCTCGTCGCCGTGCTCCCACAGCAGGTCGCCGGTTAGAGCGTCGAGGCAGAGCACCATTTCGCGGCCGCCGCGTTGTTCCAGCGTGAGGGCGCGGTTTCCGACGATGGCGAATCCGGCCCACCCGGGACCGATCGGCTGGCGCCACAGGACCTCCGGCGGCGTGGTTTTCCAATCGGCCGAGAGCGCCGGTCCGTCGCGGATCACGGCATCGCGCCCGGCCCCGAGATACTGCGGGAAATCCGGACGTCCGCTGTCGTCGAGCGCCGTGGCGGTCGATACCTTTCGCTGCGGGCTGGCAGCGGAGACGGACGGCGTGATCCAGCGGGCTTCCAGAATCGGGACCAGATCGCCGGTCACACCGCGGAACCGGAAGGTCGCGGCGAACGAAGCGACGAGCACCGCGAGCCCGGCCAGAACCGTGAGCCGCGTCCGCCACAAGGCCCGCGAGGCGAACAGCCACCAGCACCCTAACAAAAGCAGGGTGATGCAGCCGAGCGAGAACAAGATCAGGTTGCGGACCTGGACCTGGGAGATCGGCCACAGCCAGACCGCGAGGCAAGCGACCGCGGCCGCGGCTAGAATCCAGCGCGCCGGCGACCAGCGGATGCCGGTTTTTCCGGGCGCGGGGCGGGTGGTATCCCGGTTATCGTTCTCCATGGCGATGGCGGCACCTTGCGATCGCGATCCCCGGATGCCAAGGTCGGAATCCCTGGGTTCGGGGGCCTGGGTTCCTCCACCCCGGAGTGAAGGAGGGCCGTCCGTGGAAAAAGGACCAGGTTGGATCGGATGAGGAGCCCGGGGGGGCGGGCCGGGCGGTCGGGAGGGCTCCGCGATTTGGATTGGTAACGGATTATTGATTTCGGCATGCTTCCCATACCGACCCGGCATTCATGGAACTCCGACATCTCCGCTACTTCATGGCCGTCGCCGAGGAGCTCAGCTTCTCCAAGGCGGGCGAACGGCTGCGGATCGCGCAGCCGGCCCTGTCGCGGGCGGTCGGCGAGCTGGAGGAAGACCTGGGGGTGCAGCTGTTCGACCGCAGCCGCCGGCAGGTGCGGCTGACCCCGGCGGGCGAGGCGCTGTGGCGGGAAAGCGGGATCGTGTTCGAGCGGCTGGACGACGCGGTCCGGCGGGTGCGCGAGATCGCGCGCGGCGAGACCGGGGAACTGCGGGTCGGCTACATCGGGCCGCCGACGCGGGGCTTCCTCGGCGCGCTGCTGAAGGACTACCGCGGGAAACATCCGGGCGTCACGCTGGTGATCGAGGAGCGGACGCCGGAGCGGGTGTGGGAGATGGTTTCGAAAGGCCGGCTGTCGGTCGGGCTGACGCGGCCGGTGCGGTCGCACGATGACCTCGGCCCGCAATCGCGGTTGCTGTTAGAAGAACGGTTGTGTCTCGCGGTGCCATCCGCCCATCCCTTCGCCGCGCGCAAGAGCGTCCGCTGGAAGGATCTGGCGGGCCTGCCGCTGATCCTGCTGGCGCGGCGCGAGAGCGCGGGTTCGCACGACGCGATCCTGGCCGCATGCCGCGAGGCGGGCGTGGTGCCGGAAGTCGTGCGCACGCCGAGCCTGCTGGGGACCATCCTGCAGTATGTCGAGGCGGGCAGCGGCTTCGGGATCGTGCCGGAATGCGCGGAGACCGGCGCGGCGGGCGTGACCCTGGTGCCGCTGGTGCCGAAGCGGACGATCCCGCTGGTGCTGGTGTGGTCGAAGGATACGGTCAATCCGGCGGCCGATGCTTTCCGCGAACTGGTGCTGGCGTGGCTGGCGGCGGGGAAGTTGAAGCTGGCGGGAACTTGAAGAATGAAAACCAACCGCAGATGAACGGGATGGACGCAGATGGGATGAAGAAGAGGGTGGATTCGGATCTCGGAGATGGAGCGGTTGTGGTGCTCTGCACGTTTCCCGATGTCGAGCAGGCGCGGGCGATCGCGGCGGTGCTGGTCGAGCGTCGGCTCGCGGCCTGTGTCAATCTGTTGCCGGGCGTGGAGTCGATCTACCGCTGGGAGGGCAAGGTCGAGCGCGCGGGCGAGGTGCTGGCGGTGATCAAGACGACGCGCTATCCGGAGCTGGAGGCGGCGTTGGAGGAGCTGCATCCGTATGAAGTGCCGGAAATCCTGGCCGTGCCGGTGGCGGCGGGATTGAAGGGATATTTGAAGTGGTTGGGGGAGAGTTGCGGGGATGGGTCATTCGCGACGAGCGATCGCCGTAAGGAGTGTTGACCTGTGGTCAACACGAGTGTCGACGGCACGTCGACACTCCTTAGGGCCGGCCTACCCGAAGATCGTGGTGAGCGGCTTGCCGTCGAGGCCGCCCATTTTGAAGGGGCGCTTGGCGGGGGACATCACGGGGAGGTCGTGGGGCAGGCCCATGGCGAAGGCGATGGTCGCGTTGAAGTCGTGGGCGCCGACCGGGTTTTCGGTGACCGCGGACGCGGTCTTGTCGGTCGCGCCCTAGGCCTGGCCGCCGCGGATGCCGCCGCCGGCGAGGAGGCAGGAGAAGGCCTTCGGGTAGTGGTTGCGGCCGGCGTTGGGCGTGATCTTCGGGGTGCGGCCGAATTCGGTGGCGACGACCACCAGCGTCGACTCCAACAGGCCGCGGGTGGCAAGGTCGGAAAGCAGCGCGGAGAGGGCCTGGTCGAGCACCGGGATCTTGTCTTCCATTTGCTCGAAGTTGTCGGCATGCCAGTCGAAGCCGCCGTATTCGACCTCGACGAAGCGCACGCCGCGCTCGACCAGGCGGCGGGCGAGCAGGACGCCCTGGCCGAAGCGGTCGCTGCCGTAGGCGGCGCGGCCGTCCTCGGGTTCCTTCGACAGATCGAAGGCTTCGAGGTCTTTCGATTTCATCATCGCGACGGCGGCGTCGTAGACCTCGTCGTAGGCGCGGACCGCCTTCTGGCCCTTGTGGAATTTCGTGTCGAAGTCGTGGTCGAGCTCGCGGCGCAGATCGAGCTGGCGTTGGAACGAGGCGTCGGTGGTGTCCGGGCGGCGCGCGACATTTTGCAGGCCGAGTTCCGGGTCGCCGATCGGCAGCGGGGCGAAGGGCGGCTCGAAGAAGCCGCCGCCGGGGTGGCGGGTGCCGCCGCCGACGAGGACGACAGGCGGAAGGTCGGCGTTGATGCGGCCGGCGAGCTTGGCGACCCAGGAACCGGACGACGGATGGCTGACGGTGCCGCGCGGGGCGTAGCCGGTGTGCATCAGGTATTTCCCCTGCTCGTGGGCGCCCTGGGTGGTGTTGAGGGAGCGGACCAGCGCGATCTTGTCGGCGTGTTGGGCAAGCAGCGGCAGGCAGTGGCCGAGCTGGATGCCGTCGGCGTTGGTCTTGATCGCGGTGACCGGGCCGCGGACGTCCTCGGGGGCGTCGGGCTTGGGGTCGAAGGTGTCGATGTGGGTCATCCCGCCCGACATGTAGAGATAGATGACGTGCTTGGCCTTGCCGCCGCCGGCCTGGACCACGGCGGGGTCCGCGGCGAAGGCGGTGCTGTCGAAAAGCCGGGCCATCGAGCCGCCGATGGTCAGCCCGAAGCAGGTGCGGGCGGTGCGGCTGAGGAAATCGCGGCGGCTGAGGTCGTCGAGGCGGTGGGGATTCATGGCGGTCGAAGATTTGAGGGATCCCGGGTGGATTACTGGATGAAGAGGAAGCGGCTGGAGGTCAGCATGGCGCGGGTCAGGTCGCGGAGGGCGGCGGGGTCCCCGGTGTGGGCGAGGAAGCGCTGCTTGTCCTGCGGGGCGGGGGGCTGGCTGAACAGGGTGAGGAAGAGCAGGTCGAGCTTTTCCTCGGGCGACTCGCAGCGGTCGAGGGCCTGGCCGAGACGGGTCTTTCTGCCCGCAAGCGGGTCGGTGCGGTTGTTGTTGAGCAGGGCGAGCGCCTGCGGGACGGTGGCCTCGGTGTGGCCGGACGAGGGCGTCTGGCGGTCGGAACCGCCGAACTCGCGGACGAGGGAACCGGGATTGAAGGGGGCGGGTTGCTCGGAGGCGCGCAGGGTGTCGTTGCCGTTTTTGCCGCCGGCCTTTTTGCCCATCTGCATGCCGAGTAGCGGATCATACTGGCGGCGGGCCTCGCCGACGGCACGGCGGGCTTCCTGGAAGTCGCGCTGGGCTTTGGCGCGGGCGTCGCCGCTGGCGGCATCGGCCAGGGCGCGCTGGGCGGCGCGGAGTTCGGTTTGCGCGGCGCGGAAGATCTTTTCTCCCTCCTGGGCGGATTTGCCGAGGACCAGCAGTTGCTTCGCTTCGGTTTCGAGCAGGTGGTTGACCTGGCTGCGGTAGGCGTCCCAGTTGCGGGCGAAGGTGCTGCTGGAATCTTCGACCTCGCCGTGGAACAGCACCAGGAAGGAATCGTGCAGCTGCTCCGCGCTCATCCGGGTCAGCACCGGACCGCGGAAGGCGAGCGGGACGCCCATCTCCGGCTCCTCGTCGAGGCAGGCGCGCTGGAACAGGCGGGTGCGGTAGAGGATGCGCAGGAACTGGCGGAGGTCGTAGTTCGCGCCCTTCATGGTGGTCTCGAGGTAGGCGAGGACCTCGGGGTGCGCGGTGGTGGAGTCGTCCTTCCAATCGTCGAGCGGATCGACCAGCCCGTGGCCGAAGGCGCGGTCCCACAGGCGGTTGGCGATGACTTTCGTGAAATACGGGTTTTCCGGCGCGGTCAGCCAGGCGGCGAAGGTATCGCGGCGTTCTTCCGGAGCGACGTTGCTGACTTTGGTGCCGAAGAGGGTCTCGGGCTCGATCACTTCGCCGGGCTTGCCGTCGCGGTATTGGTAGTCTTCGGGCAGCTTCAGCAGCGAGCCGGGCTCCTCGAGGATGGCGTTCTTGTTGAAATCCTTGAACAGCGGGCGGAGCTGGTTGCCGATGGTGCGCGTCAGGCGCTGCTGTTCGCTGCGCTTCTGGTTTTCGAGCTGCCGGGCCTTGTTGGCTTTGTTGTTCTTGTTGTTCTTGTTGCCGGGCTTGGGGGCGAAGCTGGCGGCGGGCTGCTTCGCGGGCTTGTTGTTCGAGAGCGCCTTGACGGTCTTGCGGACCATCGCCTGGGCATCCTCGCTGCGGTATTCGATGCCGCCGCCGAAGGCCGCCATCTGGTAGTATTCAAACTGGCTCCAGTCGTCGAAGGGATGGTCGTGGCACTGCGCGCAGCCGATCTGGCGGCCGAGGAAGACCTGCATGGTGTTGCTGAAATTATCCAGCTGCATGTTGCGGTCGCGCAGGTAGTAGCCGACGGCGGGGTCGCTCGAGCAGTGGCCGGTCGAGGTGAGCATCTCGCTGACCAGCGAGTTCCACGGCTTGTCCTCGGCCAGTGACTGGCGCAGCCAGACGTGCCAGCCGAGACCGAACTGTTCCTGGCGGGTCTGGACGCGCAGCAGGTCGGCGGTCCAGTTGAAAAGGTGCGAGTCGAAGCCGGGCGAGGCGACGAGGCGGTCGACCAGGGCGGCGCGCTTGGCGGGGCCGCGGTCGTCGAGGAAGGCGCGGGCTTCCTCCGCCGACGGGATGCGGCCGACGATGCCGAGGTAGGCGCGGCGGACGAAGGTGGCGTCGTCGATCAGCGGTGTTGGCGTGAGTTTCTTGAGCTGGAGGTCGTCCTCGAGCAGCCGGTCGATCTTCGCGGCGGCTTGGGCGACGGTCGTTTCGGGCAGCGGTTTGGCCCCCGCGGCGGGCAGCAGGGCCGGGAGCAGGAGGAGGATCCAGCGGGAAAGTTTCATGGGGCTTGCGGGGATACTCCGCGGGGAAGGGGAATTTGCCGGGGAAATCCACAGCCCTAACCTCCATCTCTTCAAATTTCGCGTCCTTTCGCGTGATTCGCGGTCAAATGCCTTCTTCCGGCAGACCGATGGAGCCCACTTATCCAACCTTGATCCAACCCCGAGATTGAACCGCGAAAAAACGCGAAATGCGCGAAATCTCAAAGCCATGAAGAGAATACAGTTCCATCGCGCCTTGGCGTCTTGACATCACGATTGATGGCATCATGATGCGTCCATGAGGACCACGGTGACTTTGGACCGGGATGTGGAGCAAGTCCTGCGGGAGACCGCGGCACGCACTCACAGGCCTTTCAAGAAGGTTCTCAACGACACCCTGCGGATTGGCATTGAGCATTCCACGGGCGCGGGTCCGACCGAGCCGTTTGTTCTCAAGGCCCGGCCGATGGGTTTGCGGGCAGGATATGATCCCGCCGGTTTCAACCCGCTGGCGGATGACCTCGAAGCGGAGGCGTTTCTCGAATCCACCCGCAACCTGATGGAGCGGATCCGATGATCCTGCCGGATGCCAATCTGCTGCTTTACGCCTACGATCAAAGCAGCCCTTTTCACCCCAAGGCGGCGGCATGGTTCGAGAACATCATGAGTCGCCCCGGTCCGGTGATCCTGTTGCCGGCGGTGGTGTTCGGATTCGTGAGGATTTCCACCCACCCGCGGATCTTCACGAGTCCGCTGTCGGTGGCCGAGGCGTCCGCTCATGTCCATTCGTGGCTGGGCCGGAAACAAGTCCGCCTGCATGACATGCTGTTGGAAGACGTGAATGCCGCGCTCTCGCTGCTGGAGTCTGCGGGAACCGCCGGAAACCTGACGACTGACGCGCAGATCGCGGCCGTGGCCCTCCGTCTGGATGCCGAAGTCCACACGGCGGATCTGGACTTCGGTCGCTTCGCCGGCGTGCGTTTCAGCAATCCCTTGGTTTGAAGATCCGCTCCCTCGAACCGGATCGGCGAAACAAGGGAATCGAACAGTTGCCATGACGGCGGTTGCAAACCCTCTGGCCTGATCGGGTGTGAAAGGGACCGGGTCCGGTGGTGGCGGTCATTCGGCGAGGCTGGAGACGTGGATTGCAACGCGCCGAAGTTTGGGTAAGCTTGCCGACGTGAGTATTCTGGAATTGAAATCGGAAATGATGAAGCTTCCCGCGGAGATCCGGAGAGGTGAAGACCGTCTCGTGTGACCAGGTTTTCGCGGAGGGGCGTGAAATGTGTGAATTCATGGCTTGAGTCAGAACCCCTTGGGTTCGTTCTGCACGGCTGGAGAGATGGCCATGCCTGATCGAAGCCGCCTTTGGGCCGGATCCAGACGGGTGCAGTTTCTCGCCATTTGGCCCGTTTCTCGCCATTTTCTTGCCACTTCGGTGGTTTCTCGCCATTTTCTCGCCATGAAGCGGCCGACACCTGTCGAATGGCTCGAACCGTTCCGGCTCCGCGAGAGATGGGGCGCAGGGGATTATGAAGCGGCTTTCACGCCGCCGCTTCCCCGGCGGACCGCTTTGAACCGGCTCAACCGTCTCCGTGGCGCGGGCTGGATCGATCGGCACGGGGATTCCCGCGCCACGATCTACCAGCTCACCGAAGCAGGTCGGGCGACGTTGGAGCCGGATCGACCGGCGCAGCCTTCCCACAGCGCGGGGCCGCTTCCCGCCCGCCTGTCAACCGGGGCTGAAGAAGTACGGAAACTACTCCGCCAGCCTGTCTCCGGGCGATCGGCGGTGGGCTATCAGCGCTCGTTCCTGGACTCTTACATCCCCAACGAAACCCACTACCTGCCGGACCCCGTCCGGCGGAGGCTTTTCGAGATCGGCAGTCAGACCGGCATGGAAGCGGAACCTGCCGGCACTTATGCCCGCAACATCTGCCAGCGTCTTCTCATCGACCTCTCGTGGAACTCCAGCCGGCTGGAGGGCAACACCTACTCCCTACTGGAAACCGAACAGCTCCTCCAAGCAGGGCATTCCGGGGACTCGCAGCTCTCCTTGGAGGCTGTCATGATCCTCAACCACAAGGCCGCCATCGAGTTCCTGCTGGAATCATCCACCGAAGCCGGATTCGACCGCCGGACCATCCTCAACCTCCACGCCCTGCTCACCGCCGACCTTTTGCGCGATCCCTCCGCGGAAGGCGCCCTGCGGACCGTGCCGGTGGGCATCGGCAAGTCGTCCTACCTGCCGCCCGCCATCCCCGCGCTGATCGAGACGCTCTTCGACACCATCCTGGCCAAGGCCCGCGAGATCCGGGACCCCTTCGAGCAGGCGTTCTTCGCGATGGTCCACCTGCCCTACCTCCAGCCCTTCATCGACGGCAACAAGCGGGTCTCCCGCCTCGCCGCCAACCTGCCGCTCTTCCGGCACAACCTCGCCCCGCTCTCCTTCGTCGATGTCTCCGAGACCGACTACACCGACGGAGTGCTCGCCGTTTACGAGCTCAATGACCTCCGCATCCTTCAGGAAGTCTTCATCCGGGCTTACGAACGCTCCGCCCAACGCTACACCGTCATCCGCGGGGCCGTCGGCGATCCCGATCCCTTCCGGGTGCGATACCGCCAGGCCATCGCCGATCAGGTGGCGGAAATCATCCGCTCCCGCTGCGACCGCCGCGAAGCCGTCGCCCGCCTGCGCCGATGGGCGGAAGCCTCCGTGATCGAAACCGACCGCAAACGCTTCGTCGCTGCCGCCGAAGAAACCCTCGCCGGGATTCATGAGGGGAATTTCGCGCGGTATCGGGTGAGGCCGTCGGAGTTCGAGGCTTGGAGGGAGATGTGGGGATGAGGGGGATGGGATGATTACGCGTGTCGGCGGCGAATCTGTGTGTCCCGGGGGCTTACCGCCGTTATCGGATCGACGAAAGGTTCCTCAAGCTGCGCAAAAGGGAGAGGTGGAAACGTTGCCGGAAACGTTGCCGCTGAATGGCAAAGCGTGGTTTACACCCGCCAATTCATGCCTAAGGCGCTAGCGAATTCATCCGGGCAACACGCTCGAATTTGATCCCTTGCGACCGCCACATAATGCAGGCCATCCGATTCTACTTCGATCAGGACCTCGTAATCTTCCGCAAGGGAATCAAGAATGCGCAAAACCGCAGGAATCAGTAGGTCATTAAGCATTTTGTCCGAGGTGATCGAAACACCAATGCCCCTGGACAAGTCGGCGCTGTCTCCTACGTAGAAATCTCCCTGCCCATAGGCGTCAAAAACGCCCAACGTTTCGAGCTTCTCCACCAAGGCGTCGCGAGTGCGATGCCACTCCTTGAAGAACATGGCTTCGGTGAATTCATCAGTGATGACGGGCGGGTTAAATGAATTATCAAGGATGTAATCTAACTCCTCTTCCGTAATCCTTTGGGATTTCATGAATTATCGATCTCGTCCGGCCTTTTTTTAAGATGGGTGCTGAAGCTTCCGGAAATCAGTATTCGCCTACCATTCTCCAAATTCCATCCATCCAGCTTCCCACGGGTCGATAGCGTCTGCCCCCAACGCAAATTGGTCACGGCTCGCGCATGCGACGATAAGAAAAGACGGGTCCTCAGGGTTGTCCCAGCTTAGAAACACTGAAATAAATCTGTCCTGGAGGTTCCGGAGTGAAAAAATCCCCCCGGATGCCCAGCATGGAATGGCTTCATC
>CAMCYK010000135.1 GCA_945883695.1 Akkermansia muciniphila
ATGAAAGCATGTCCATTCCAACATTCCGCCCTTGCCGCCCTTGCGCTGGTGACCGTCCTCACCAGCAACGCCTCCGCCCGCCGCGGCGGGGACGACGACGGGGGCGATGACAACCCGACCGACGACACCGCGAAGTTCGAGGCGGCCGACGGCGACAGGTCCGGCGGCCTGACGCTTGCCGAGTTCACGACCTCCTTCTCGGGCGGCACCCGCGCCAGCAAGATCCTGGAAAAGTTCCACAAGGCGGATACCGGCAACGACGACAGTGTCTCGCTCGCCGAGTGGCTTGTTTACAAGGACGACACGATCCCGGAGAACGAGAACGACGACGTCGCAAAGTTCAACGCCGCGGACGCAACCTCTGGGGTCAGTCCTTGAAAATTGAATCAATCGAAGACTTGAAAGCTTGAATTCAGGATTCAAGGACTGACCCCTGAGGGATGACCCCTGAGGGACGCTGAGGGACGGTGCATGTGGATTTCTTCGGGTTTGCACAACGCCCCTGGCCCCGGAAAGGCGCAGCCGCTCACCACGCCACCGCGACTTCCTGCAAGTGGCCGCCGCGGTCGTGGTATTTCACGTGGCCGTGGGCGAGCCCGTATTCGTGGACGCACTTGGTGACCTTGACGTCGAAGGCGCAGTATTCGGCGATCTTCATCAGCGGCTCCGGGTTGCCGGTCTTCTTGTATTCCTGCCACCAGCGCAGGGCGTCCAGCCCGTCGGCCGACTTGCCGGTGCCGAGCGACGCCGAGGCCGCGGAATCGAGCTTGAGCCGGAAACCGAGCTTGTCCTGGAGGTCGAGCATCATGTCGAGGTTCACCGTCTGGGCCGGCAGGTCGTAAACGGTGTAGCCCTGGAGCACCGGGTAATCGAATTCGACATGGTTCCAGCCGACGACCAGGTCGGCGCGGACCAGCTCGGCGACCAGCTGGTCGACCTCGCTTTCGCCGTAGATCCGGTAGCCGCCGCGGGCGGTGCTGTAGGTCACCGCGACGGAAATCCCCATCTTGTCCTTGTGGGCGGCACCGCCCACGTCGCCGAAGCTGCGCTGCGTTTCGAGGTCGAAGTAGACGATGTTTTTCCCGGACACGCGCGGAGGCTAAGCGGCGGAACGCGCGGCCGGCAACCCCGGAGACCGCCGCGGCGCGCCGGTCGGGATTCCGGCCAGCTAAAATCCTGCCATTTTGTTACGCGGAGGGATTTGATCGCCGAGCGGCTTTCCGGGATCTGTCTGCCGTGATGAAAGCATGTCCATACCCCACCTCCGCCCTCGCCACCCTCGCGCTGGTGACCGTCCTCACCAGCAGCGCCTTCGCCCGCCGCGGCGGGGACGACGACGGCGGCGATGACAGCCCGGCCGACGACGCGGCGAAGTTCGAGGCGGCCGACGGCGACCGTTCCGGCGGACTGACCCTCGCCGAGTTCACGACCACCTTCTCCGGCGGCACCCGCGCCAGCAAGATCCTCGAGAAGTTCAACAAGGCGGACACCGGCAACAACGACAATGTCTCGCTCGCCGAGTGGCTCGTTTACAAGGACGACACGATCCCGGAGAACGAGAACGACGACACCGCGAAGTTCAATGCGGCCGACAACGATGGGAGCGGCTCGCTGACTTACGACGAGTTCGCCACCACCCTGGCCGGCAAGAAGTCGGCGGTCGAGATCCGCGCCCGCTTCCTCAAGGCGGACCGCGATGTCGATGACTTCGTCTCGCTGGCCGAGTGGGGCGTTTACAAGAATGACAACCTGCCCGACGACTCGAACAACCGGCCGCGCGCCTTCGATCTCGCCGACCTGGATACCAGCGGCGATATCACGCCGGACGAATTCGCCGGCTTCTTCAAGCCGGGCACCAAGTCGTCCTCGATCCTGAAGAAATTCGACAAGTACGACCGCAACGACAGCGGCACGCTGACCCGCGACGAGTGGAACCCCGGCAAGCGCGGCGGATCCTGAACCCGTTTCTTGCATCGTAAACTCCCTGCGAGCCATCTGTCATCAGATGGCTCGCGCTGTCTTCACCCGGCGTTGCCGGCCATCCCCTGCCTCCCATGCGCTTCCCGGCCTCCCTCTTCGCGTGCCTCCTTCTTTCCGGCCCGCTCCACGCGGCGGTGTCCTACAGCCAGCCGCCGTCAGCAGCGGGCAGTTTCCTCTCCGCGAAATACGGCGTGGATGGCAGCGGCTTCGATGAGTTCGTGTGGGACTCCTTCAGCGTGCCTGCTACCCGGACGCTCCGTGAAATCCAATGGCGCGGAACCCGCTCCGGAGCGTCGCCCGGCGGGTTCGAAATCAGCATCAACACCGTGGCGCTTCCAGGCGGCACGGTCTGGCAGGTCGCCGGGAACGCGAATGAAACCCCGACCTCCACGCCCGGCGCTTTCGACTACCGCTTCACGCTGCCCGCCGGCTTCGTGGTGACCGGCGGCCAGATCTACTGGCTCCAAATTTTCGCCACCCAGAACGAGATTCCAAACTGGCAATGGAGCGCGGGCACGGGCGGCAACGGCACCCACTTCGGAGTCGTCGTCAGTTCGTTGGCGAGCTTCACCTTCCCGGCCGATGGCAACAAAACGCTGACCGCGAATTTCTCCGGTCCGAACACCGGGCCGTATGTCATCAACGCGGTGCCGAATCCTTCCGTTTACGGCAATGTCGGCGGCGCGGGCACCTTCAACGCGGATGAGGTCGTGGACCTCGATATCTCCGCGGCGGATGGCGTGTCGTTCCTCGGCTGGATGGAGAATGGCGAACTCGTGAATCTCCCGACCGAGGGCGGCGGGCTGTTCCAAATCATCGCCACCGAAGATCGAAACCTCGTCGCGAACTTCGGCTATCCTGGCTACACGAGCTTCATCAACGGGGTGGTTTCCCCCGCCTACTCGGGCACGGTCGTGCTGGCCGGCACCGCCGGTCTCGCGGGCAAAAGCTACAACGGCGGAACGCTCATCACCATCACCGCCACGCCGGCGGGCGCGTATCACTTCGTCCATTGGCGGCAAGGAGCCGGCCTCGGCGACCTGAGCGGCGCGCCGCGTGTGGTGAGCACCAACCCCGTTCTCAAGCACATGGTCTGCTACGGCACCACGCTGACCGCGGTCTTTGAGCCGAACTTCCCGATCGTCACGCTCACCGCCTCGCCGGTCGCCGGGGGTAGGTCCACCGGCGCCGGGAGCTACGCGCACGGCTCCAACGTCACGGTCAACGCGATCCCGGCGGTCGGCTATGCCTTCGAGAGTTGGATGCAGGGTGCCACGGTCAAAAATACGGATCCCAGCTACACCTTTTCGCTCACGAACCACACCGCGCTGACCGCCACCTACGTGGCGACGGACCGCACGATCACCGCAACCGCTGCTCCGGCGGAAAGCGGCAGCATCACCGGTGCCGGAGTCGTCGGGAATGGCGCGAGCGTCACGCTGACCGCGACGCCGTCTTCCGGTCACGCGTTCAGCCATTGGACGCTCGGCGGATTGCCGGCCGGCACCGCCAACCCGGTGACCTTCACGGCGGATGCCGACTATGAATTCGTTGCGAATTTCATCGCCGTGCCCGAGTTCCCCGTGCTCAGCCTTTCGCCCCAGGCCGCGGGTGACTTCGCCCTGTCATGGCCCGAAAGCGCGACCGGCTGGGTCTTGGAAGAAAGCCCCGACCTCAGCGCCGGAAGCTGGGCTCCATCGCTCGAGCCGGTGACCACCAGCGGCGGTCAAAAGCAGATCTCCATCTTGAGCCCATCCGGCCGCCGCTTCTTCCGCCTTGCAAAACCTTAACGCTCATCCGCCATGACCAAGATCCTCGTTTGGGATATCCCCGCCCGCTTGTTTCACTGGGGCTTCGCGGCGTCCCTTACCGCCGCGATCGGGATTGGATTCCTCGTGGACGACGAGCAGCCGCTGTTTCAACTACACATGATCTTCGGGATCGTCGCGTTGTTCCTGTTGTTCGTCCGTGTCGTGATGGGAGTCGCCGGCTCGCGCTATTCCCGGTTTTCCAGCTTCCCGGTGCGGCCGCGTGAAGTCGCCGGCTACCTGATCAGCGCCGTCGTCTCGAAGACGAAGCTCTATGCGGGAAACAATCCCGGCTCGGCGGTGGCGGCGGTTCTCATGTTCCTGCTCGTTCCCGCCTCGTTCATCTCGGGCAGCGGCTATGGCGGAGAAGCATTCGAAGAACTGCACGAGACGTTCGCCTGGGCATTGCTCGCGGTGATCGTCCTGCACCTCGCGGGACTGGCGTGGCACACGATCCGGCATCGCGAGAACATCTCGCTCGCCATGGTCACCGGCAAGAAGTCGGGCAAGGCGGAGGATGCCATTTCATCCGGTCACGCGGTTTGGGGCCTGGTCATCGCCATCGTGGCCGGCACGTGGATCGCGGTGTTGTTCGCGTCGCACGATGCCAACAAGGCCACGGTCAAACTGCCCGGCACCGGAGTGACCTTGCAGCTCGGCGAGAACGAGTCCGGCGAAGGCAAACAAGGTCGTGACGACGACTGAAATCATGAAACTCCTCCTCATGTTCGGGCTGTTCGCCACGGGTCTCCAGGCGGCCGTCATCTCCGAGCAGCTGCCGGACATCGATGTGCGCCATGCCGCCCCGGCCGCGGCTGCGGTGCCGCGGATGAAAGACCGCGGCGCGCGGGTGGAAATGGACCGCGTGCTGGGAAGGCCCGCCTTTCTCACCCGGCGCGGCGGCCTGCTGACCGGACCGGACGGCGGCCTCACGAAAGCGGAGCTCGCCGCGATCCCCGCCGCGGATCCGCACCGGGTGGTGAAGGCGTATCTCAACGGAAAACGCGAAGTCTTCGGCCACGACGCGTCGGCGCTCGCCGGGGCAGTGGTGACGCGCGATTTCACGGCGAAGCACAATGGCCTGCACACCACGGTCTGGCAGCAGGAAACCGGCGGGATCCCGATCTTCGAGGCGGTGATCCAGGCTCATGTCACCCGGCACGGCGAGCTGGTGAACCTGGCCGACCGCTTCATCGCCGATCCCTCGAAAGCCGCGGGCCCGTCGCGGCCGGCGATCACCGCGGCCGATGCCCTCGTCCGCGCCGCGGCTTCACTCGAGCTGACCCTCGCGGCCGGCGACCTGGTCCCGCTGGCCCGGCCGACGGGAAAGGACCGCCGGCAGAAATTCCACGCCGCCTTGCTCGCGGGGGAGGCCGACGCGAAGCTGATCTGGCTGCCAATGAATGGCAGCTCACTGCGGCTGTGCTGGGACCTGTTCGTGACGCCGAAGTCCCGCGGTGAAACCTTCCGCCTCCTGATCGACGCGGAAAACGGCACGCTGCACCTGCGGCGTTGCCTGACCGAGTCGATCAGCGACGCCAGCTACCGCGTTCACACCGGCGATAGCCCCTCGCCCTTCTCGCCCGGCCACGCCACGCCGCTGCCCGCACAGCCGCCGCTGGTCGCGCGCGAGCTGGTCACCTTCGGCGCGCTCGACATCATCGCTTCACCGGACGGCTGGATCCCCGACGGGACGAACGAAACCTCCGGCAACAACGTCGATGCCCATACCGATCTGAACTTCGACAACGCCGCCGACCTGCAACGGCCGCAAGGATCGCCGGACCGTGTGTTCGATTTCGCGGAGGATCTCGCGCTCGCGCCTTCAACCCATCGCGACGCCAGCACGGTGCAGCTTTTCTACTGGTGCAACTGGATGCACGACCGGCTCTATCAGCTCGGCTTCGACGAGGCGGCGGGGAATTTCCAGAACGACAACTTCGGCCGCGGCGGGGTGGAAGGCGACGCGCTCCAGGCGGACGCGCAGGACGGCGGCGGCTTCAACAACGCCAACATGACGACGCTGCCCGACGGCAATCCGCCGCGGATGCAGATGTATCTTTGGAACTACGCGACGCCGCAGCACGACGGCAGTCTCGACGCGGAGATCGTGCTCCACGAATACGCGCACGGTATGAGCTACCGGCTGGTCGGCGGCGGCACAGGCATCAGCGCGCTGCAAACGAACGGTCTGGGCGAGGGCTGGTCGGACTTCTACGCGCTCGCGCTGCTGAGCCAGCCCGGCGAAGACCCTAACGGTTGCTACGCGGTCGGTGCTTACGCGGGCTATATCCCTACCGGAAACAACTACTACTTCGGCATCCGGCGTTACCCGTATTCGGCGGACATGACCAAGAGCCCGCTGACCTTCGGCCATCTCACGCAGCAGCTTCGAAACGGCAGCATCCCACGCAATCCGCTCTTCAGCTCGAACGCCCAGCTCAATCCTGCGGAGGTCCACAACCAGGGCGAAATCTGGTGCGCCGCGCTGTGGGAAGTGCGCTCCAACCTGATCGCCAAACACGGCTTTGCCACCGGCAACGAACTCGCGCTGCAACTCGTGACCGACGGCATGAAGCTCTCGCCGCCGGACCCCAATTTCCTGCAAGCGCGGGACGCCATCATCCAGGCCGACGTGGTCAACAGCGGCGGCGCGAACCACAACGAACTGTGGGCCGGCTTCGCGAAGCGCGGCATGGGATCCAGCGCCTGGAGTCCGGACAGCTCGATGACCGCGGGCGTCATCGAAGCGTTCGACAACGGCGACGACCTGCACGCCACACCGGAGCCCGGCTTCGCGGCAAGCGGAACCCAAGGCGGGCCGTTCCTGCCGGCTTGCCAGACCTACACGTTGACCAACCAAGGCGCGGCTCCGCTCGACTGGGCGGCCGTGCATTCGCAGTCGTGGCTCGACGCCACGCCGGCGTCGGGCCAGCTCGCCCCGGGCGGATCGGTCACCGTCAGCGTCTGTGTGAATGCAGCGGCGAACGCGCTGTCCGCGGGCAACTACTCCGGCACGCTGGCCTTCCGCAATACTCTAACAGGCGCAGTGCAGGAGCGGAATGTCGCGCTCGACGTGCTCCCGACGCAACGCGTGGTTTTCTTCCCGCTCAATACCGACCCCGGCTGGGCGAAGACCGGCGCGTGGGCCTTCGGCCATCCGAACGGCCTCGGCGGCGGCGGCACTTATGGCTTTCCCGACCCGACCAGCGGCGCGACCGGCACGAACGTCTATGGCGTGAACTTGAACGGAAACTACTCCACCGCGCTCGGCGCGACTTTCAGCCTGACCACGCCCGCGCTCGACCTCGCCGGCAAGACCGGCTGCGTGCTGGAATTCCAACGCTGGCTCAACTCCGACGCCTCGCTCTATGTTCAGGCCGATATCCATCTTTCGACCAACGGCACCACCTGGACCCGTATCTGGGCCAACGGGCTGGAAGCGACCGACGGCACTTGGAACCAGCAGCACGTCAACATCGCCGCGCTGGCCGACAACCAACCGGCGGTCCGCCTCCGCTGGAGCTACCGCATCCTCAAGACCGGCGCGCGTCCGATGTCAGGCTGGAACATCGACGACATCGCGATCCTCGCCAACTCCGTCCCGCCCGCCGATACCGACAGCGACGGGATGCCGGACGCCTGGGAGCAGCTCCACTTCGGCCACCCGGTGAACGGCGATCCCGCGCTCGACTCCGACCACGACGGCACTTCCAACCTGGCCGAGTACGAAGCCAACACCGATCCTGGCAATGCCGCGTCGGTGTTCCGCATCACCGGCATCGCGCGCGATGCCAACAGCCATCCAGTCATCACCTGGAGCTCCGTCGGCGGCGTCCGCTATCGGGTCCAGTTCAGCGATTCCTTGCAGGGCTCATTCACCGATGTCGTGAGGCCGCCCACCGAGGAAACCGATCCTTCTCCGGTCGGAACCGCCTCCACCCGAAGCTTCACCGACGAATTCACCCTCACCGGCAACCCGCCCGCGCCCGTCAGGCGCTTTTACCGGATCAAGGTCGTGCCCTGAGCTTCGTCCTACCATTTTGTTACGAACTCTCCTTTGAGGACCGGCCGCGGCGCGCCGAAGTTCAAGCGGCGGGGAAGACGACGGTCTCCCGCTTCTCCAACTCCCCGACCGGCCGATGAAACGAAGGTTGTTCTCCCTCCTCCTTCCGCTGCTCTGCGCCTTCGCGGCTCACGCGGGCGTGGTCTTCGAGCAAGCCCACAACGGCAGCGGCACCCTGTTCACCTCGTCGCGCTACCAGCCCAACGGAACGGATTATGACCAGTTCGTGTGGGACTCGTTCAGCGTGCCCACGGCGCAGGCGGTGACCGAGCTCCGCTGGCGCGGCGGCTACGATCCGAACATGGCCTACTGGGGCGGTGACCTGGTGAATTTCCGGGTGTCGATCTACGAATCGACCCCGGGCCTTTCCCAACCGCTGCTGGGACCCGGCTACCCGGGCACGCCGGCGACGCTGGTGGCCTACGACACCGGGAACAATGCCGGTGAAACCAGCGCGGGCGTGTTCGGCGGGGTGCCGATGTTCGACTATCACTTCGTGCTGCCCACCGTGTTCCAAGCACAGGCGGGCAAGCTCTACTGGGTCCAGATCGAGGCGGAGTTCGCCAACGGGCTTCCTTACTGGGGCTTTGCCGCGGCGGCCGGCAACGGATCGTACTTCCGGCGCATCCCCGGCCAGGCGGACTATTACTTCCAGTTCGTCCCGGGCGACGCCGCGTTCAGCATCGTCACCAGCGACGGCCCGGTCCACACCATCGCCGCCACCGTCTCGCCGGCGGGCAGCGGCACCATCACCGAGACCGGCCTCTATCCGCTGAATTCGGCCGCGCCGCTCGTCGCCACGCCGGAACCCGGCTACGCGTTTATCAACTGGACCGAAAACGGAGCCGTGGTCAGCACGAACCCGAACTACACCTTCACCGTCGCCGGCGACCGCACCCTGGTGGCGAATTTCGCGCCGGGCTCCTGGATCACCACGACCGCCGCCCCGCTCACCGGTGGCACCACGGATGGCGGCGGCAGTTTCGTCAACGGCAGCAATATCACCGTGGAAGCGACGGCCTTCCCGAACTACACCTTCGTCAATTGGACCGAGAACGGCGTGCCGGTGAGCGCGAACCCGGCCTATACTTTCACCGCCGCCGTGGACCGCGACCTCGTCGCGAACTTCACGCCCACGGCGAGCGATCCAGGCATCGTTTTCAACCAGCCGCCGGCGAACTCCGGCACCCTGTTGCTTTCGTCCTACATGCTGCCGGACGGGAATGTCGACGGCATGGAATACCGCTTCGAGAAATGCACCCTCGCCGCCACCACCGACATCTCGGCGATCCGCTGGCGCGGCGGCTACATCGGCAACAACCCGGCGGCCAATCCGGTGGCGGAATTCATCATCAAGATCTACGGCTCCACCGCCAACGGCTTCTATCCGGACCTCGCGAACCCTTATCTCAAGAAATACACCGTCACCGGGAATGCCAACGAAACTCCGGCCGGTGTCACGGGCGGGACCCAGATGTTCGACTACTCGGTGACGCTGCCCACATCGTTCACGGCGACCGCGGACACCGGCTACTGGTTCCAAATCGAAGCCTCGCAGTACGGTTATCCGCTCACCTGGGGTCATGCGACCGGCAGCGGCGGCAACAACGCCCACTACCGGCGCGTCGGGAACAGCTACTACGGCGGTTCGGGCGACCTCGCGATCACGCTTTTGGCCGACCTCCCCACCACCCATGCCATCGCCGCAACCTCGTCGTCCTCGGCCGCCGGCAGCGTGAGCGGCGCGGACACCTTTGCTCCCGATGCCATCGTGAATCTCTCCGCCACCGCGGCTGCCGGCTACGCGTTCGTGAACTGGACCGAAGCCGGCGTGATCGTGAGCACGTCGGCGCTTTACTCCTTCCCGGCGACCGCGGACCGCACGCTCGTCGCCAACTTCCTGCCGACCCACGCGCTGGTGTTGACGAGTTCATCGGCCGCGATGGGGACGGTCACCGGAGCGAACAACTACCTTACCGGCAGCAGCGTCACCGCCACTGCCGCGGCGAAGCCCGGCTACGTCTTCCTGAACTGGACCGAAGCCGGCAACATCGTCAGCACGGTGCCCGCCTACTCCTTCACGCTGCTGGCCCCGCGCACGTTGCGGGCGAATTTCGCCGCCGGATTCACGGTGACCGCCGCCAGCTCGTTCGCGCCCGGCGGATCGGTCAGCGGCGGCGGCGACCACGCGACCGGCTCGCTGGTCACCTTGCTCGCCACGCCCGCGGACGGCTATCGCTTCACCGCGTGGACCGAGAACGGCGCGCCGGTCGGTCTTGCTGCCAGCTACTCCTTTACCGCGACTGCCAACCGCACGCTGGTGGCGAACTTCGTTCCCCTACTCGGCATCGCGAACCCGCTGCCCGGCTCGCTCGTGATCTCCTGGCCCGCGAGCGCCGCCGGCTGGACCTTGGAGGAGAGCGCGGACCTCGCGCCCGGCCCGTGGAGCACTTCGACTTTGCCGGTCACGGTCGCCGGCGATCAGAACCAGGTCACCCTCCCGAATCCCACCGGCCGCCGCTTCTTCCGCCTGTCCTATCCCTGAACCCGCGCTTCACCGGAGCGGGACTTCGCAGAAGGTCAGCGCGGCGATGCCGTTCGCGCCGCGCAGCACGTTCTTCGGATTCCAGGAGGCCCCGTCGAGATAGGTGAGGGTGGCGGCCGGCGAGGCGGACTTCAGCTTCAGCGTGACGAGGTTCCCCGCCGCGCTGCCGGACGCGATCCGGCCCTTTTCGCCGTCGAGATAGAACTCGCTCGCCAGGGCGTCGTCCCAGACCACCGGCTGGTCGAATTCCAACAGGATCTCCTCCCTTTTCGAGTCGGCGAAGCGGGCACCTGTTAGATCGGGCGCGGTGATGGAAGCGTCCGGCTTCTTCCCGTAGTGGTCGCGCTCGACCAGCGGCGCGATCAGGCGGGCGATCGCGGCGTAACCTTCGGCCGGATAGTGGCAGCCGCCGGGGGGATCGATGCCGAGCGTGGACATCACGCTCAGGTTCGAGAACGCGGTCGGAAGCTGCCGCTGGACCTCGCGCAGGCGGTTGTCGGAGCCGTCGCTGCCCATCGAGCAGGCCTTCGGCCAGATCTGGAACACGTGGTGGTGCTGGAGATTCGGGAAGTCCTCTTTCCACGACGCGGCGAGTTCGATGAAGAGCTGCCGGTAGGTTTCCCAGCCGAAGCCGCCGCTCGGGCCGTCGGCACCCTGGTCGTTCTCGCCCTGGTGCCACAGGATGCCGCGGATCCCGTGGGTCAGCCGCGCCTCGCGGACCCGCCACAGCAGGCGGCCGTAGATCGTGTCCAACGCGGCGGGATCGGTGGCGTTCCGCTGGTGCTGGTCGACGCGGGTGCCGCCGACCGCGCCGTTGAGGATGCACACCGGAATGCCCCGGGTTTCGACCAGGTGCTTGGCGAGATCGTAGCCCCAGTAGCCGATCGCCAGCCGGTCGCCGGGAGTCTTGCGGATCGCCCTGCCCCAGCGCGCGCTTTTCGGATCGCCGCCCGTGCTGCCGAAGCTGCGGATCCACTCGCTGGTCTCCGGGAACTCGCCCGGACCCCAGTCCGTCGCCACCGCGTTCGATTGGCCGTTGATCAGGAAGGCATCGCCGCAAACGAGGTCGCCGGCCTTGTGGAGCGTCGTTTCGGTCGTGCCGTCGAGGGTGCCGAATTCGACGTCGTAGCGGATCAAGCCGGGCTTGAGTTTCACCTCGAAGGCGTACGACTTGTTGGAATCGGTCCGCGCGGTCTTGGACGCGTAGGGCTTGCCGTCGGCCAGGACCTTGAGAAAGACCGTGCCGGCTTCCGGCAGGCTGCCCTGGTAGAAGAGCGTGCCTTCGTTCCGGTCGTCGCGGGCGTAAAACTGGCCGTCCTCCGGCTTCTCGCCGGGCTCCGGCACGCGTGCGAGCCACGGGTCGGCCGCCGGTTCGGTGACGGCGATATCGACCGACCGCGTCACCGCCTGGCCGCCGTTGTCGACCGTCGCGGTCACGACCATCCGCCCGCTGTTTTGCGCGCGCTTGAGGACCAGCGTGTCGGCTTGCTCCGCCTTGATCACGGCGATCGGCGAGAGATGCCAGCGCACCTTCGCTTGACCCGTGCCCGCGGCCTGCAAGGCGGCGGCGTTGGTGATTCGCGGGACCAGCTCGATCGTCGACCGGCCGTCCCAGGTGGCGGGGGCTTCGAGCGTGAACTGCGGATCGGGAAGGGTTTCCCGGATCACGATCGGGATGTCTTTGGTCTTCACCCCGTCCGGATAGACCGCCCTGACCTGCAGCGTGGCCGCCGCGTCGCCGCTCACCCGTCCCGCCGCGAACTCATGGGTGAAGCGGTCGCTGGCGACGACTTCCTCGCGGCCGTCGCGCTTGAGGACCCAGTAGAGCTTCTGAGCTCCGCCCGCCTTGAGCGTGACCGTGGCGCTTTTCCCCTCGTCCACCGTCAGGCGCTCCGGCGTCACCGAGAACTCGTTCCCCGGCTGGACCAGCGGCCCGACCAGGGTGGGATTCGCTTTCTGGTTCTCATACTGGAGCTTCACCCACTCCGCGGAGCGCGCGACCTTCGACACCCGCACCTCGTCGAGTTCGCCGGTGAAGTCGTAATTATCATACCAGCCGCCGAGCCACAGCCGCGCCGGCCGCTTGATGTCGAGCCGCGGCGTGGCCTCGCCGTCGAGCTTGCCGTTGATATACACCCGCGACTCGCCGCCGCGGTGGGTGTGCGTCACGTGGACCCATTCGCCGAGCGGCAGCCGGGACCCGCCTCCGACATCCGAGAAATCGCTGTCGATATGCAAGTGCGGAGGGCTGCGCAATTGCATCCTCACCTTGCTGCCGCGGCCGCCGCCTTCGTTGCCCCAGCCAATCAACGTGACGTTCGGTTTGCTGGCGCGGAACCACGCTTCGGTGCTGTGGGGTTCATCCTCCGCCGGATAGCTCGCGATGTCCTCGCCGCAGAACACCCCTTTGCCGCCGGGAAAGGTCCGGGCCTTGCCGATCCTGCCCGCGGTCGCGGTGGTGCCGGTGTCCTTCGACTCCAGCGTGCCGACCTCGTCCGCCACCGTCTCACCGAGATGCCAGACGCTGAGGTAGCCGTTGGAAGCATCGAACACCGCCTGCCCGCCGGGTTTCGCCGCGGCGGCGGGATCGCCCCAGTGCATGCGGATTGTCTGCCGCGCGTCGCCTTCGATCCGCGGGATGCGGACCCAGAGGGCGGCCGTTCCGCCGCTGGCGTCCCAGTCGTCGATCTGATGGGCGAGCGGTGCCCCCGTCGCATCGGTGAAGCGGAGGTCCGCGCCTTTGGCATCGGCCTTGGAGAAATCGAAGCCGTCGCGGTGCAGGCGGACCAGCAGCGGAAAATCCGCCACCACCGCGGAAGCCGGCAGGTCGGCACCTTCCGGCGTGGTGAGGATCGTGATCCCGCCGCTGTTCGCCGGCGGATCCGCGGCGGGAGCGGACTGGAAAAGCAGGGCCGCGACGAGGCAGGGCAGGGACCGGGTGATCATGGGATAGGGAAGGGGAGGCAGGGCACCTTGGACCTGCAGCTTACCCGGCCACGTCCCGCGGTATTGCAAGAGGTGGCAAAGAATCCGCGTCACCCGGCGGGGCGCAACTGTCGTGCCCCGTCTTGGTTGCTAACACCTCGAGTCGCTCGCCCGCCCGCCGGGACCAAGGCGGCACTACCGGGTCCGGCGTTGACGCTCACTTGAGCGTCCGCTCCAGCCACGGTCCGATCTTGCGCTCCCAGGCCGCCGCGTGCGCGCGCTGTCCTTTTCCGCTGAAATGCACCCCTTGGCCGCCGTTCTCGCGGAGCTCGCCCTTGAGCGCGTCGGAGTCCGGGCCTTCCAGCGCGATGCCGTCCTTCCACAAGGAAGCCTGGGCGGCCCGGATGTCGGCCGACGACTCGTCGCCCGGCACGTGATAGCTGGCTTGCGCGACCATCCACGGTGCTTGCCAACCGATCGCCTGGCGGGAGTCGCGGATCACGCGCTCCAGATACTCGCGGTACAGCGCCCCGGGCAGGGTGCGCGTGGCATCCCGCTGGTTGGCGTCGCTTTCGCCCTGGTGCCAGAGCACCGCGCGGAACCCCGCGGGGCCGGCGGCTTTCATCCGCGCGACCAGCAGGTCGTACGCCTCGCCCTTGCTTTCCCAAGTGCCATCCGGCCGCCGTTGCACGCGGGATTCGAGGGTCGGCGGATGAGGAAAGGCAGCACCTTTGGGCAGCCATTCGCGCACGCTGGTCGCGCCGATCCCGCAGGCGATGAAGCCGACCGGCACGTCGAAGCGCGTTGCCAGCGCGTCGCCCAGCGGCGGCATGAAACTCCCGCCCCCGCCGCTCGCCCCGGGCTGCGGGTCCTTGGCCAAGCGCCACTTCGCGCCATCGGAGGTCGCCACCCGGCCGGTCTCCGTGGCCAGCTTTTCCTCGCCGTGGTTCGCCGAGTTCGATTGGCCGGCGACCACGAAGACCTCGCCGATCCCGACGGCATCGACCGCCGACTCCGCGATCACCTTGCCCTGATCCGAGGCGCGCACTTCCAGCCGGAACCAGCCGCCGGCCGGTGCTTCCAGCGTGGCGTGGAATCCACCGTCGGCGAAGGTGGCAGGGAGCCGCTGCCACTCGGCGGCTTGCTTGTCCCGGACCACCCGCGCTTCGATCGTTGCGCTTTCCGCCACTCCGCTGCCGTGGATCGCGATGCTGCCACGGTCCTTGCTGCCGCGCTGGATAACCTGGTGTTCGAGGGGCGAGCTGAGCCGGAGGGTCGCGCAGCCGGCGGGGGACAGCAGCAGGCAAAGGGCGGCGAAAAGGGTGGATTTCATGGGTCGGAAAGTCGGAAACGCGGGGGATGCCATACGGCCGCTGGGGATCGACCTTGTCCATTCCCGCAGCGGGCGAGCTCCCACCCTGTAAGATCCGCTCCAAGCAAACCAGCAAGGTTTTGAGCCCCCCGCCGCGATTCCGCCCCGCGGGAAAATCGCAAACAGAAATAGAAATCTTTGTAGATCAACGGTCTATGGAGCGGATTGAAGGTTCCATATAAAAATGCCTGTCACGTGGTTTTACGATTTCGTGACGCGGTTTCGTCGCGATCCGGTCATGCCGGGGATCAAAAGCCGGGCCGTCCCGGGGATCAGCGGCCCGGCGCGGGCGGCTTGGTCCGGTCCGCCCGGGCGAGCACGAACTCGACCAGCGGCTCGCACTGGAAGAATCCCGGCCACATGTTGTGGCCCTGTCCGGCCGGGACCACGAGTTCCATCTTGCCGCCGAGGGCCTCGTAGCGGGTCCGCATCAGCCCGGAGTTCAGGTCCAGCGGGACCGTCGCATCGCGGTCGCCATGGATCGCGAACAGCGGCACCCCGGCCTTGGCCAAGGGGGCGAGGCGGTCCACCGGATTGTGCTCCGCGAGCCGCGCGGCCAGTTCCTCCGGGGTCAGCCCGTAGTCGCCGCTCGCTCGCGCCAGCCCGGGGTAACTGGCGAGATTGCACACCGGATAGATGCCGGCGAAGCCGGCGACCTTCCCGGGGTTCGCGGCCGCCCAGGCGAGGGTCATCAGTCCGCCACGGCTCCGGCCCAGCAGCACCGCCTTCGCCGCGAAGCCGCGTTTCCCGGTGAGCTCCGCATACAAGGCCGAATACAGCGCCTGCCCGTCGGGGTTGCCATGGGACTCGCCGACGTCGATCCCGACAATCGCGATCCCGGCCGCGGTGAAGCGTTCGAACATCCATTTCTCCGCGTCGCCCGGCAGATTCGGCAGGGTCGGCGCGTACCAGACCCAGGGGATGGGAGTGCCGGCGGGAGGCTTCGCCGGCGGAATCACGAAGGCGGTGCGGCCTTTCACCAGGAAGACCTCGCCCGGCAACGGCAGGTTTTTTTCCGGTGTGGCGGCCGCCGCGCCAAGCGCGAGGGCGATGGACAGGATCAGGGCGAGCGGCTTTTTCACCCGGAACCTACTCCACAGCCGGCGCCGGTATTGCGGAGGATCGCGGCGAAGTGCCTCCGCCGCGCGGGGACCGCGTCTTCCTGCCGGACTTTCCTGCCGGACGACCGATCTGCCGGGCGACCATCCCGCCCCGGGTTGCAGTGGCGCAAATCATCACTCCGCTCATTGACCCTCAAAGCGCCAGCGCGGGATCCCGATGATTCTTTCGACTAAATGCGTGGCGTCTTATCCACGGGATCCCGATGATTCTTTCGACTAGATGCGTGGCGTCTTATCCAGCGATCTCATGGTGCAGCGCTTCAAGCCCGCCGCCGAGGTGCTGGAGCCCACCGCGATCCGGCGCATCATCATCGAGGCCGCCAGTGGCCAGGTGATGCCCAAGTCCAACGCGGAGAGCTTTGCCGCCCACGGCAATCACCACGGCGCCACCGCCGGGGTGAAGATCGACCTCGCCTACGACCTGCTCGACGACGCCATCATTTGCCACTCGTTGCAAGCCGCCACCACCCAGGACAAGACCATCGGCCGGGAGCTCGTCGCGGAGATCCGGCGCGGCGACCTGGTACTACGAGACATGGGGTACTTCAGCCTCGGCGAGTTCACCGCCATCGAAGCTTGCGGGGCCTGGTGGCTGACCCGGCTGCCGCTGACCACCGGCGTGCTGTTGGAAAACGGCGATCCGTTCGAGCAGCTTCTCGAGAAACGCCGTCATTCCATCCACGACCTCGGGGTGATCGTCGGAGATCGCTCAATCTCACCAAGGCGCTCAACCGCAAGAGCAACGAACATCACATGCAGGCGCTGGTGCTTGCCGCGATGATCGCCCACCAGTTG
>CAMCYK010000136.1 GCA_945883695.1 Akkermansia muciniphila
GTGGAGTTTCCCGGCGGGGTGATCGAACTGGCGGGCGGCGCGATCAAGGCGCGCTCGGTGACGGGCACCGGCGGTGCCGGGACGCTGCGCTTCAACGGCGGGGTTTTGCGGCCGGTGAGCGACAGCGGGAGCTTCATCTCCGGGCTGTCGGCCACCCAGATTTCCGCCGGGGCAGCGATCCTTGAACTCGATGGCTGGCAGGTGACGCTGCCGCAAGGGCTGTCGCGGGATCCCGCGCTGGGTGCCGCCGCGGACGGCGGGCTGCGGGTGCGGGACGGCGTCAGCGGCGGCGAACTGAGGATCCTCGGGGTTTGTAACTACACCGGGCCGACCGTGATCGAGAGCGGCGCGCTGTTGGTGTCCGCTCCGGGTTCGATCGCGGCATCGGAATTCATCCAGGTCGGTCCGACCGCGGTGTTGGATGGCGATTCCGGCATGACGATCGCCAGCGGGCAGACCTTGCGGGGAAGCGGCCAGGTTTATGGCGACCTGCTGGTGGCGGCCGGGGCGACGCTCGCACCGGGGATCGGCGGCATTGGAACGCTGCAGGCGCTCGACCAGTTGACGCTCGCGGGCAGCGCGGTTTTCGAAGTCAACAAGTCGGGAGGGGTTCGCAGCAACGACGCCGTTCAAGGACTCCAGCGCATCACCTACGGCGGCACCTTGACGGTGGTCCCGTCCGGTTCCGGTTTCGCGGTGGGCGATGAGTTCCAGTTGTTCGGCGCGCTCGCTTACGCGGGGGCCTTCGCAACCCTCGATTTGCCGCTGCTTGGCACGGGTTTGTTCTGGGACGCCTCCCGCCTGACCGTGGACGGCACCATCGTGGTTTCGAACAAGGCCCCGCTCCCGACCTTCAATCCCCCCGCCGGCGCCTACCTCGGCCAGCAGGCCGTCACGATCACCTCGGCGGCGGGTTCCATCATCCACTACACGACCAACGGCAGCGACCCGACCCTCGGTGGCCCCTCCGTGTTCTCCGCGGCGAGCCCGGTGAGCGGCGTGGTGGTTCCGGCGGACGTCATCAATTTCACGATCCGCGCCTATGCCACCTGGACCGGCTTCCAACCGAGTCCGGTGGCCACGGCGATCTATTCGACCCCCTCGTCCACCACCTGGACATTCAACGGCGACGGCGTGTGGAACAACCCGGCGAATTGGCTCAACAACGTGATCGGCAACGCGGCGGGAATGCCCGTGAATTTCTCCACCCTTTCGCTGGGCGGCAACCGGATCGTCGATCTGGACTCGCCGGTGACCGTCGGCAGCCTGAGCTTCGGCGATCTCGGCAACGCCTTCGGCTGGACCGTTTCCGGAAACCCGGCGCTCACGCTCAACAATCCCGGCGGCACTCCGGCGATCGCCGTCCAGCAGCAATCCGCGACGCTGGCGGTGCCCTTGGCCGGGAGCGGCGGCCTGATCAAGAGTGGTCCGGGCACCTTGGTCCTCGCCGGTGCCACCACTTATGGCGGCAACACGACAATCCAAGGTGGAACGCACCAGCTCGGCGACGGCACGACCAACGGGGTGGTCGCCTCCGGACTCTATCAGATCGAGGCCGGCACCACGCTCCGGATCGACCAGGCGAGCCTCGGCAATGCCGCGATCGTCGGCAGCGGCTGGACGACCCGGCTCCGCGGATCCGGCACACTGCGCCTCAAGGTCGGCGGCGGCTGGCCCGCCAACAACTGGGGCCCCAACGTTGCCAACGCCAACCTCTTCGACCCCGGCTTCACCGGTACTCTTCATCTCGAACTCGGCCGGACCGATGTCTCGCCCCCTAACTTCGGCGGGATTCCCACGGTGGTCATCGAGAACGGCGCCCAGTTCCTGTCGTGGAGCGGCATCTACCCGCAGGCCTGGGTGCTCAGCGGCGACGGGGCCGGCGAGGCGGGCTATCCCGGCGCGCTGCGGGTCGCGGGCGGCTTCGTGGCGACCTTCTCCGGTCCGGTCACGCTCGCCGCGGATGCCTCGATGACTTCCCAGGATGGAAACTCGAGCATGACGGTCAGCGGCGTGATCAGCGGACCGCACAACCTTTGGAAAACCAGCAATCCCGGCCTGCTCGTGTTTTCGGCACCCAACACCTTCTCCGGCACGATGGACGTTTTCGGGGGCAACCTTCGGCTCGACCACGCGCTCGCCCTCCAGAACAGCACCCTCACCGGCAGCCTGGGCTTGGTCCAGTTCGGCGGCGCGGTCCCCGGCAACGCGTTCACCCTCGGCGGGCTCGCCGGGAGCCGCGGCGTCACGCTCACCACCACGGGTGGCGTTCCGATCACGCTCGGGGTCGGCAACAACCATGAGAATACAACTTACAGCGGCACGCTCTCCGGAGCGGGCGCGCTGACCAAGACCGGCAATGGCACGCTCACCCTGGCCACCGCCCAGTCCTACACCGGCAACACGACCGTCAACTCCGGCACTTTATGGGTCAACAACCCGACCGGTTCCGGCACCGGCAGCGGCGCGGTGACCGCCAACACCGGTGGCACCCTCGGCGGCAGCGGCAGCATCGGCGGTGCTGTCACGGTCAACAGCGGCGCGATCCTCGCGCCGGGCGACAACGGCGCCGGCACCCTGGCGACCGGCGCGCTGACGCTCGCCGGCACCTATCAATGCCAGCTCGACGGAGCCAACGCCGACCGGGTGGCGGTCGCCGGCAACCTGAACCTGAGCGGCGCCACGCTGGCGGTTTCCACCCTGAACCCGCCCGCCGGACCCCTCATCATCGCGACTTTCACGGGCATCCGCACCGGCACCTTCGCCGGCGTGAGTCCTGGCTACACGGTCGACTACTCGACGCCCAATCAGGTCCGCCTCGTCGCCTCGACCGGCACGGGTTTCGCGTCGTGGATCGCGGGCTTCGGCTTGAGCGGCCCCGCGGCGCTGGGTGACGCGGATCCGGACTTCGACGGGATCGCCAACCTCGTCGAGTTCGTGCTGGGCGGCAATCCGGCCACCGTGCCGGATTCCGCGCTGCTGCCGACGATCGCGCTGGTGAGCAATCCGGGCGGCACGGTGCCGCCGGGCCAATACCTGCGCTTCACCTACCGGCGGACCGCGGACTCGGCCTATCTGAATCCCGGGATGCAGTTCAACGCGACCCTGTCCGGGCCGTGGACGACCGCCGCCGGCGCGGCGGGAGTGGTGCAAGTGGTGACGCCCGGCTTCTTCACCACGCCAGTGCCGGCGGACCGGGTGGAGGTCTTCGTCCCGCGGGCGACCCACGCGCTGGACGGCAAGCTGTTCGGCCGGCTGCGGGTCGAAGGGCCTTGAGCGGGATAATCACGGTTCGAGCGCCGAAAACACCCCGGTGGCGGCACCGGCCTTGATCTTCTGGTTCCGCGCATACGCCGCGCCGGCGGCCGTGCGCAGGGTCTTGCGATCCTTGCCGGCGAGCCAGGGCTCCAACGCGTCGTGCAGGATGAAGGCCCCGGGATACATCAACTGGGTGGTCAGCAGGACCGGCCGCACGCCGGCATTCTCCAGCCGCGCGCGGAAATAGCGGTCGCTGAGGCAGCCGAGCACGATGGCATCGGTCTTGCCCGCGGCCTTGCGCCCGGGTGCCTCGATGGCGGTGTCCATCAGCACGTTGTGCCCGATGAACGCGACCAGATCGTGCTTCCCGGATAGCATGGCCTGCTCGGACGCGAGATAACAGTCTTTCAACTTCGATCCGCGCCATGCCTCGGCCACCAGCACCGCGTCGCCGGAGACATGGCGGAAAGTGAGCCGTTCGAGGATCCGCTCGTCGCCGGTGGAGGCCTCCCGTTTCTCGAGTTTCCAGCGGCGGCTGGCCTTGAAATAGGACTTCAAGCCGTCGGAACATCCCCAATACAGGTTGTCGTCGGGCTTGTCCCCGTCGCCGATCCTCGCGCCGACCTTGACGATGCCCTGGGTGGCGTTGTCGCAGAGCCCGACGAACACGGCGATCCGCTTCTCGGCGCCGTGGGCCGAGGCGATGAGCAGGAGGAAGGCAAGCAAGCGGGCGATCATGATGCAGAGAACGACCGGAGCGGCCGGGGGCTTTCCTGTCGATGGAAAGAAATCGCTGGGATTCCCGCCGTCGGCGGGCAGCATCTTGAAGAGTTCTCACCGCCTTCATCGCTTCTTCACGGTCGATCCTTCAGCTCCCGCCACGCATGTCGCTCGCCTCCTCGCTCCGCTCTTTCGTCCCGCTCGTGATCGGCCTCGCGGTCGGCGGCATCGGCGTGACACTTTTTTCCGACAGCCTGCCGGGACGCGAAGGGACACCGGAAGCACGGGCCAGGCAGCTGGAAGTGGAACTCGAGAAGGCGGAAAAGCGGCTGGCGGCGTTTGAAGGGAAAAGCGGCCGGAGATCGGCCCGGACGGTGGGCGACGGGATGCGCGACATCGGCGAGGATTTCCTCGAAGGCCGGCCGGTCACGCCCGACGACATTTTACGCGCGACGCAACCGGTCCTGCGCAATCTCGCGCCGATCCTCGACCGCCTCCGGGTCCGCGAACAAACGCGGATGACCGACAGCATGAGCGGCGAGCTGGCCCGCAAGTACGAGCTCACCGGGGCCCAGCAGGAAGCGCTGAAGGGCTGGTTCGCCGCGAACGCCGAGAAGCAGGCCAAGGCATGGAGCGACCTGATCGGGCGGGACGGGGTCACGTTGGAGGACCTCGCGCAGGAGTCGCGGAATGTCAGGGTGGACGACGGCCTCGACGAGTTCATGGCGGCGACGCTGGGCGGCGACAAGCTGGCGGCCTTCAAGACCGAGCGGATGGCCGAGCGGGCCGAACGGGTCCAGCAGGAAGCGGACATGAAGGTCGAGCGGCTCGACTCCATGGTGGAGCTCGACGACGCCCAGCGCGACCAGGTCTTCGGCATCATGGCCCGCGGATCGCGCGACTATGATCCGGGGATGAAGCTTGACGGCAGCGGCGGCGAGATCGGCATCACGCCGACCGGCGACGTGCAGCAGGCGATGCTTTCCGTCCTGCGGCCCGACCAGCGCGAGGCCTACGAAGCGGAGCGGCAGAAGCGGCGCGATGATGCCACCAGGGAAATGGAGGCGCTCGGCCTGAGCCTGCCGCCGGAGTGGGACCTGCTCGACGACTTCGATTGAACGCATGAACGCCCCCTCCTTCGCCGCCCACGGCGGTGCGCCCCCGGCCATCGACATCCGCGACCTGCGGGTGGACTACGGGAATTTCGTCGCGGTCGACGACCTCACGCTCGGGGTTCCGCCGGGCGAGGTGTTCGGCCTGGTCGGTCCGAACGGGGCCGGCAAGACCAGCACCTTCCGGGTGCTGACCACCCTGATGGAGCCGACCTACGGCGAGGTGATTCTCGACGGGGTCGACGTGCTGGAGGACATCGAGAGCGCCCGCCGGATCATCGGTTACATGCCGGACCTCGCGCCGGTGCCGTCGGACCTGAAAGTCTGGGAGTTCCTCGATTTCCATGCCGCCGCCTACGGGTTGGGAACCCGGGCGCAGCGCCGCGAACGGGCCGCCGAGTGCCTGGAAGAGGTCGCTCTCACCGACCAGCGCGACAAGTGGTGCAAGGAGTTGTCGCGCGGCCAGACCCAGCGGGTGGTGCTCGCGAAGACCCTGCTTCACCGGCCGCGGGTGCTGATCCTCGACGAACCGGCCAGCGGCCTCGATCCGCTGGCCCGCCGCGACCTGCGCAACGCCTTGCGGCGGCTGGCCGGGACCGGCGCGACCGTTTTCGTCAGTTCCCATATCCTCAGCGAACTCGCCGAGATGTGCACCTCGCTGTGCGTGATGAACCGCGGCCGCCTGCTCGCCTCGGGCACGGTCGAGGAGGTCCGCCAGCAAATGGGCAGCACCGAGCGGACGCTCACCGCCACCTTGCTCAACCGCCACGCGGAGGCAGCGTCGTGGCTGTCCGCGCAGCCCGCCGTGCACGACCTGAGGATCGATCTCAACCAGGTGATCTTCGGCTTCAAGGGCACCGACGAGGCCCAGGCCGACCTGATGGAAGGATTGATCCGCCTCGGGATCCGGGTGCGGGCGTTCGAAGAGAAGCGTTCGTCCTTCGAGGACATCCTGGTGGAAGTCGCCGAATCCAACCGCCACGCCTGATGTCCCGACCACCCGCCCGTCACCCGGCTTGGAAACTCGCGAGCAACCCGATCTTCCGGCGCTACTGTCGCTCCCGTCTGAGGCCGCAGGGTCTCGGCGTGTCGCTGCTGGTCACCCTGCTCGTCGCCGGCTTCATCTTCACGATGGTCAGGACGATCGGGATCAACAACGAAATGACTCCCGCCGATGCCTCGCGATCGGTGATCATTCCGCTGCTGTTCCTGCAAGGCGTCATCCTGTTCGTGTTCGGCACCGCCCAGACCGCGGGCGGCATGACGGCGGAGCGCGACGAGGGAGTGATCGACTACCAGCGGCTGATCCCGATGTCGCCCTTGTCGAAGGTCGCCGGCTATCTCTTCGGCCTGCCGGTGCGCGAGTACGTGATGTTTCTAACAACCCTGCCGTTCACCGGCTGGGCGCTGTGGACGGGAGCGGTCGCGTGGCAAGTCTGGCTGCCGCTGTACGCGGTCGTTCTCACCTCGGCGCTGACCTACCACTTCACCGGCCTGGTCACCGGCACCGTGGCGCGCAACCGCCGCTGGGCCTTCCTCGCTTCGATCGGCCTGGTCTTCTGCCTCTACACCGTGATCCCGCAGATGGCCAACTTCGGGCTGGTGTTCTTCAAGTATCTCACGATCACCCCGGTCCTCGAGGAAAGCCTGCCCGGCCTCCTGCCGAAAACCGCCGGCGCGATGGTCGAGTCGGTCCAGAAGCTGGCACCAACCGTGAAGTTCTTCGGCCTGGATTTCTCCGAAGCGGTGTTCACGGCCTTCTCCCAGGGCGGCCTGATCCTGACCTTCGTGATCATGCTGTGCCGGAAATGGCGGCGGGCGGAGTCGCATCTGTTAGGGAAGGGCTGGGCCACCGGCTTCTTCATCTGGATCCAGATCCTGCTGCTTGGCAACGCGCTCCCCTTGATCGAGCCGGGCAGCTTGTTCCCGTCGCGGGCTTTTTCCCGGATGATCCGGATGAACCACAGCCCGCCCGAGCCGATGGAAGCGGTGGCGATGTCGGGCATCTACGGCGTGGCCACCCTGGCGCTGATCTTCATCCTCGCGGCGATCATCACGCCGACCACCGATTCCCAACTCCGGGGCTGGCGGCGGGTGCGCAAGCAGGGGGACACCTCGCTGCCCGTCCTCGCCGACGCCGCGACCGGCTTCTGGTCGGTGATCGTGATGTCGCTGGCGGGTGCCGGCGGCTGGTTTCTGTTCACCCGGGGACTCGTCGAGTCGCGCTGGTACCCGGGACATGAGGTGCCGATCGGCGTGTTCGGCCTGTTCGCGGCGGTGATGCTTTCCGCCGGGGTCGGCTACCAGGCGTTGCTGGAAGCCAAGGGCGGGCGCTTTGTCTGGCTGATGGCGATCTTCGTCGGCGTGGTGCCGGTCATGATCGGTGCCGTGATGGCGGTCAGCGACAGCCTGCGGCCGGTCGCGATCTGGATGGCCGGGATGTCGCCCCTCAGTCTGCCGGTCTACGCGTCGGCCAACCTGCTCTCGATCGCGGAGCTGCCGGACGGCATCGCCCGGGCCGTGCCGCGGGCATTCCAGTTCTGGCTCTTCGTCGCGATCCTGACGGCCATCTGGCTGGCGAAGAACCTGTGGGTGGCGCGCCGGGCGATGGCGGAAAGCGTGCTCGGGAAACCGCTGGAGAAGCCTCCGATCAACTAGCGCGCTGACCTGCTGTCGTCGCCCGCCTGCAGGGATTCGATCGCTTGGCGGCGGCGCTCGGCGAGCAGGGTCCGCACGGCCGCGATGAAGACGATCGAGCACAGGATGCCGGCGGCGGCGGTGAAGGGGGCGGCCGGGTCGCCGCCCGCGAGCCCGCCCAGGGCGGGCAGCGAGCGCAGGGCACCGAGCAAGGCCAGCATCCCGGCGCCGACGAAGCCATGCCATTTCGCCCGCAGCGAGAACAAGCCGCAGATGATCCAGCCGCCGCCGAGGGTCAGCCCGCCTTGCAGCAACATCGGATCGCCCGAACTGCGGAAGGCGAGGGCTCCAAGTCCGCAGAGGAGAAATCCGGCGATGAAGATGAGGGTGCGCATGGGGTCAAGGTGAAGACGAGGCTGAGGAGCGAGGTGGAATTAAAGTGGCTGCGGCATCTTGGCGCAAGCCTTGGGGAACTGGGAAGGCTGGCGGCAAGATGCCGCAGCCACTTTTTAGAGGACGGCATCCGCCTCCGGGCCGAGGGCGCGGACCCATTGCCGGAGCTCCGGGAAGAACTCGTGGAAGGCCTTTTCGAATGCAGCGCGATTCCCGGTCAGGTCGTCGATCGCTCCGTGGACCGGCGCGAAGCCGGGACGGCGGCGGGCGACGCGCCGGAAGACGTGGTCGAGGCCCTCGTCCGTGCCATACCGGCCAAGCCAGTCGTCGGCGATCCGCTCTTCGAGGGTGTCGCGGAGTTCCGCGGGGAGAATCGCGTCGTGTTCGCGCAGCGCCGCGTTGCAGGTGTCGGTGAAAGTGGCGAGCGGAACCTCGCAGTGATCGGCCCAGTGACGGGTCAGGAAGTGGTCGTGGATGATGTCGGTGATCACGCCGGCGAAGCGCCGCCGGCCGGGGGCGATGCAGGGCTTGAGGGCGAGGGTGATCCGGTGGGAGTCGGTGAAGCGGTCGATCGCCCGGTGACGGACGATGCCGTGGAGGACGGCTTCGGGAAAGGATCCACGCAAAGATTCCGGCCGGCCGGGCACGAAATCGCCGAGCAGGTTGCCGACGCGGGAGGCGGCATGGTTTTCGGCGAGGAGGAGGTGGGCAAGGTAGTTCAACGGGGGGATGATCGGTGGTTCGGGAAGTTGTGCAACCTTGCAAGTGGAGATGGTGGGGTGCGACGCGGCAGCGAAGTAGCGCAACTTTGCAAGTTGCGATGGGGGGCGGGTCGCCACGCCCCACTCGTCCGTGTTGAAGGTAAGGGCCGACCACGGCAGAGCAGAGCAGCGGCGTGTTCGGGGGCTAAAACCGTCAACGGGAAGAGCGTCCGCCCCCAGCACGCAACTTGCAAAGTCGCGCGACTTCGCCACCCTCGCTTCGTGAGTTGGATCTGGTGCAACGGCGACTACCTCGAAGGCCCGCTGGCCGTGTCGCCCGCGGATCGCGGGCTGACGCACGGGCTCGGGGTGTTCGAGACCGTGTTGGCGCTCGACGGGCAGCCGGTGGCGCTGGACTTGCATCTGGCGCGGATCAAGGCCGGGGCGGAGAGGCTGGGCTTGGATGCGGGAAAGCTGGGTGAAGTGGAGATCGCCGCGGCGGCGACCGGTCTGTTAGAGCGTGCCGGTTTGACCACGGGCCGGGCCCGGGTCCGGCTGGCGATGAGTGCCGGGGCGGGGGACTTGCGTTGTCTGAAGCCGGGGAGTGATGGGCTCCTGTGGATCACGGTGGCCGCATGTCCGCCGCCGCCGGAGTCGGTGACGCTGGTCACGGCGGACTTCCCGCGCAACGAGCGCTCGCCGCTTGCGGGGATCAAGTGCGCGTCCTACGCGGAGAACCTGGTCGCGCTCGATCAGGCCCGCCGGGCGGGGGCGGACGAGGTCCTGTTTTTCAACACCCGCGGCGAGCTGTGCGAGGCGGCGACGGCGAATGTGTTCCTGGTCCGCGGCGGCAAAGTGCTCACCCCGCCGCTGTCATCGGGTTGCTTGCCGGGGACGATGCGGGCGCGGGTGATGGCGCGGATTCCGGTGAAGGAACTGTCTCTAACAGCGGCGGATGTGGCAGCGGCTGACGAGGTGTTCGTGACTTCGGCGACGCGCGGGGTGGTGCCGGTCAGTTCCATTGACGGCAGGGTGCTGCCGGCTGGGCCGGTGGCGGCGGGGTTCCGGAGATAGGGCTTATAGGACTTATAGGACCTATTTTTTTCCGGCGATCCGCTACATCGGCACCAGCGGTGCCGCGCCGACTTCATCGGCGAGCTCCTTGAACTCTTCGAGCTCCGCCGCGGTGAAGTGCAGCCCGCCGGCATCGTCGGAGCGCTTGCGGGCCTGGGCTTCGAACTGGCCGGGCAGGATGCAGCCCTCGTTGCCGTGGCCGAAGACATCCTGCAGCACCGCCTTGAGGTTTCCCATCTGGTCGCGGCCTTGGGCGAAGGCCCCGCCGGAAATCGCGTCGGGGTGGATGACCTGGAAATAAAAGGCGGTGCCGGTTTTCTCACCGGCCGGGGCGAGCGACGGACGGCCGCGCAGGGTCGGCAACGAGCCGCCGATCATGCCGGCGTAGAGCTCGTTGATCAGGCACATCGCGTAGCCCTTGTGGGCACCGAAGGGCAGCAGCGAGACCGCCTCGTTCGGGTCGATCGTCGGCTTGCCGTCCTTGTCGACCGCGGCGTCAGGGGGAAGCATTCTGCCCTCGCGCTTCAGCGCCTGGACCCGTCCCATCGCCACCACGGAGGTCGCCCAGTCGCTGACGATCGGGTAGCCGAGCGCCGCGGTGGTCGGGAAACCCCAGGAATGCGGGTTGGTGCCCAATGTCGGGAATTTGCCGCCGAAAGGAACCACCTCGGACAGCGCGGAGGTGCAGTTGGTGTAGGCGATGTAGCCACGCTCGGCTGCCTCCATCACGTAGCCGCCGCCCCACAGGTAGTGGAAGGCATTGTCGACGCTGACTTGCCCGATGCCATATTGGTCGGCCAGCTCGATGCAGCGCTCGATCGCCCGGTAGGCGACGCTCTGGCCGAGCTTGCGGTTGGAATTCCAGATCTCGGAGCCGGCAAAGCGGGACTTCACCACCTCGATCTCCGCGCCGGGGACGCAGCCGCCGACCGCGCTGCCGAACAGGTGGTCGAGGTGCAAGGCCTTGAGCGCGTGGTGGGTGCGGATGCCGTGGCGGGCGGCCTCGGCGGCCAGCTTGGCGCCCTCCGCCGCCTCGTCAGGGGTGAAGCCGCGGAAACGGTAGGCGGCTTGCACCAGTTGATCGTGAGCGGGGCGGGAAACGGTGAGGAATTCAGACATCGGGGATGCGTGCGTGCGAAGCCCCGAGCAAAGTCGGACCTGTCGGACAACTCAAGCGTTGAATCCGTCGCGATGCATGCAGAATAGTTTGGAAAGGTTAAGGTTCACAAACCTCCACAGGTGGTATGTAAATTTACCGAAACATACCACCGGTAGATGTATTGCAGTCGAAGGCTTTGCGACGGGGAAATCCGGGCTAAGCTGCGTGCTGTCCGGAATCCCGCCCGGACCGAACCTTCAACCGCAGCTGTCGAATGTATCTCAAATCCCTGGAAATGTTCGGCTTCAAGTCGTTCAAGGACAAGACGAAGATCGAGTTCCACCAAGGCGTCACCGGCATCGTCGGGCCGAACGGCTGCGGCAAGTCGAACGTGGTCGATGCCATCCGCTGGGTGCTCGGTGAGACCTCCGCCAAGGCGCTGCGTGGCGGTGAGATGGCGGACGTCATTTTCAACGGCACGGAGAAATACAAGCCACTCGGCATGGCCGAGGTCACCATGACGATGGCCGACTGCGAGCAGGCGCTGAAGGTCGACTACAACGAGGTCTCGCTGACCCGCCGGGTGTTCCGCGACGGAAAGTCGGAATACCGGATCAACGGCACGCTGTGCCGCCTGAAGGACATCCACGACCTGCTGATGGACACCGGCATCGGCCGGACCGCCTACTCGATCATGGCGCAGGGCCAGATCGACCAGATCCTTTCGTCGAGGCCGGAAGAGCGCCGCATGGTGTTCGAGGAAGCCGCCGGGATCACCAAGTACAAGCGCGAGAAGAAAGAAGCCCTGCGCAAGCTGGAGTTTACCGAGGCCAACCTGTTGCGCGTGTCGGACGTGCTCGCCGAGCAGGAACGACGGATGAAGTCGCTCAAGCGCCAGGTCGCCAAGGCCCGCCGCTACCAGGCCCTGGCCGGCGACGTGCGGACCCTCGACACCCACCTCGGTCACAAGCGCTTCGTCGAATTCACCGCCGAGCGCGATGAACTCCGCACTTCGATCCGTTCGCTTGAAGCGACCGAGTGCGAGCTGGAGCGGTTGATGGAGCCGAAGGAGGAAGCGGTGGCCGACGCCCGCCTGGCCGCCCGCAATTTCGAGCAGGAACTCGCCGACCTGCGCCAGCAGCTCAACGCCCACCGCAACCAGCTCGCCGCCGCGCAGGGCCGGGTGGCTTTCAACGAGGAGCGCAAGGCCGAGCTGGAAGGCCGGATTTCGCAGAACCGCGAGGAGATCGAAACGACCCGCGAGAAGCTCGCGCAGCAGGAGTTCGACGTGGTCGCCGCCAACGAGGCGTTGGAGCAGCTCGCCCGCCGCATCGCCGAGCAGGAAATCCAGCTCGCCGATCAGGAGGAACGGACCCGGATGGCCCGCGGTGGCCGCGAGGAGATCGAGGCCCAGCTCCGCGAAGCCCGCGCCGAGGCGAACCGCGCGCAGACGATCATCGCCTCGACCCAGGCGCGCATCGAAAGCTCGCTGGCCCAGTTGGAGACCAGCCGCGAGCGCGCGAAAATGCTGGCCGACGAAGAGCACCGGCTGACGCTGGAAAGCGAGGAGACCCAGGAGCAGCGGAACCGGATCGTCGCCGAGCTCGACGAACACTCCGCCCGCAGCGCCGAGCTGGAAGAGGCCTTCCAAAAGGCCGAGCGGACCTATCAGCACACCCGCGGCGATCTCGATGCCTCGCGCGCCGCGGCGATCGAGGCCAACAAGCTGCTCGCCCAGCGCGCGTCGCGCTTCCAGGTCGTCCGCCAGCTGGTCGCCAGCGGCGAAGGCTTCAAGAAAGGCACCCGCAAGGTGCTCGAAGGACTCGACGACGCCGAACGCTTCAAGCCCGGCATCCACGGCGTGCTGGCCGGCTTCATCGAGGCCGACCGCAGCTGCGCCCGGGCGATCGAGACCGCGCTCGGCGGCCACTTGCAGGCGGTGCTGGTCGCCGATGAGAAGCTCGCCGACGCGATCATCTCGCGGCTCACCGAAAAGCGCCTCGGCCAGGCAGCGATCCTGCCGGAGACCTTCGTCGGCCACTCGGTCAGCACCCAGATGGAAGCGCTGCCGGAAGGCGCGGTCGGTTGGGCGCTCGACAAGGTGAAGTCCGACCCGCGGGTGTCCCGCGTCATCGAGAAGCTGCTCGAGAAAGTCCTGATCGTCCCGAATTTCGCCACCGCCCTGCGCCTCCATTCCGCGATGCCCGACGTGACGATGGTCACCCAGGCCGGCGAGCTGTTAGGCGCGGAAGGGGTGATCCACGGCGGCGATGCCGGCGAGGGCAACGTCTCGGTGCTGGAGCTTCAGAACGAGGTCCGCGACCTCGAGATCGAAGTCGCCGGCCTGACCGAAGCGGAAGCCGCCGCCCGCCAGCGCGTCACTGATCTCGAAACACGCCTCGCCGAACTCCAGGAGGAAGTCGAGAGCAGCCGCGAGCGCGTCCAGCGCCACAAGGTCGAGCTGTCCACCCTGCAGGGCCAGTTGACGCTCGCCACCCGCGAGGTGGAAAGCGTCCAGACCAAGCTCGACAACGTCCGTTGGGAACGCGGCGAGCTGGAAAGCCGCGAGCAGCTCGTCCACGACAGCCGTAGTACTTTGGAAGGCGAGCTGGCGATGGCGCGCGAACGCCTGGAAGGCCACGAGGAGGACCAGCGCCGCTTGCAGTCGCAGGTCGAGGGTTCGCAGCGCGACGAGGCCGAGCTGCAGCAGGCGCTCAACGAGCTGCGCACCTCGCTGGCCGTCGAGCGCCAGGCGAAGCAGGCCGCCCAGGCCCAGCAACAGCCGATGGAGGCCCGCCTGAGCGAGCTGCGCGAACTTTCGATCCGCCGCGAGACGGAGATCGAATCCTTCGTCCAGCGCATCGAAGCCGCCGCCGCGGAAAACGCGCGGCTGGCCGAGGAGGTGGAAACGCATCAGGTCGAGTCGGAGGATCTCGCCGCCGAGATCGAGTCCCGCGCCGGCCGCCGCAGCGAACTGATCGAGGCGATCGAGAAGGCGGAAGTCGAGCTGTCCGAAGCGCGCCGCCGCTACTCGAAAGCCGCCGAGCAACGCGGTCGCGAGGAAGTCGCCGTCACCAAGATCGAGCTCCGCCTGGAGAGCCTGGTCACCACGATTCTCGAGCGCCACCAGGTCGAGCTTTCGGCCTTCGAACCGGATGCCCACGCGCTGCTGGTCTGCATCGCCTCGCAAAAGGCCCAGCGCGCCGGCGGCGGGCGCCAGACCTTTGTTGAAAGCGAGGACAGCGAGGACGAGGAGCCGGCGATCATCGTGGTGGATGCCTCGAAGTCGGTCGACGAGCTGCCGGTCCTGCCGGGCGAGATGAGCGGCGAGCCGGATTGGAATTTCGTCGAATCGATCGTCAGCGAGCTCAAGCGCCGGCTCGACTCGATGGGTCCGGTCAACGTCGACGCGATCGAGGAATATGAGGAGCTGGAGGAACGTTATAACGACGTCCGCTCGAACTACGACGACCTCGTCAGCTCCAAGGCGAACCTGATCGAGGTGATCGACAAGATCAACGAGGAGACCCAGCGCCGCTTCAGCGAGACCTTCGCCCAGGTGAAGCTGAACTTCCGCGACATGTTCAAGGAACTGTTCGGCGAGAAGGGCCAGGCCGACCTGATGCTGATCGACGAGAACGATCCGCTCGAATCGGGCATCGAGGTCATCGCCAAGCCGCCGGGCAAGAAGCTGCAGAGCATCTCGCTGCGGTCCGGCGGCGAGCGTTCGATGACCGCGGTCGCGCTGTTGTTCTCGATCTACATGATCAAGCCGAGCCCGTTCTGCGTGCTCGACGAGCTCGACGCGCCGCTCGACGAGTCGAACATCAACCGCTTCGTCAAGGTGCTCGACCGCTTCATCGACAACAGCCAGTTCATCATCGTGACGCACTCCAAACGCACCATGGCCCGCGCCGACGTGATGTATGGGGTGACGATGGAGGAGTTCGGCGTCTCCAAGCCGGTCGGCATGCGCCTGACCAGCAGCGAGGACGTCGCCGCCAACGCCAAGGGCGAGGCCCGCACCGCCGCGCAGAAGGCGGCGCTGCGGCTGGATGCGTGACCCGTCCGGCGGGCGTATGACGCCGCAATAACAAGTTCTTCGACAGAAGAGGGATGGGGGACGGCGGGCGGACCTGAGTGGGTTCGCTTGCCGTCCCTCAAGTTTTCGGTGATTTGTTAGGACGGCAGGTGGGATGGGGCCCGCCCGAGGAAACCCGCTTCGGGGTTGGAGGATGGTGCCTGATTACTCCCCCGACATGGCCGTGCTGCGGATCTCGCCGTCCTTGAGTTTGGTCCGGATCTCATCGCCGGGGACCACGTCGCGGGTCGAGCGGATGATCTTGCCGCGCGCGTCGAGGGCGATCGAGAAGCCGCGCTCGAACGCGGACTCGGGGCCGAGGGTGCGGAGCAGGCCGCGCAGGCGGGCGAGGCGTTGGGCGGAGTCGTCGAGCCGGTGCTGGGCGGCCCGATCGAGTTGCTGGCGGAGGCGGGCGAGGTGGTCGAGGCGCAGCAGCACCTGACGCGCCGGGTGATGGGCGGCGAGGGTGCGCGACAGTTCCTTGAGGCGCTGTTCGCGCTGGCGGAGGCTGCTCTCCGTCGCGGAGGAAAGCCGGGCGCGCAGGGAGTCGATCCGCATGCTGGGTTCGCGCAGCAGCCGGTCGCCACCGCGGGACAAGACGCCGCGGCGGAGATTGTCGAGGGTCATCGCGAGGCGTTCGACGCGCTCGGTCGTGCGACGGGCGAGGCGGCGCTTGAGCAAGGCGAGGCGGGTTTTCAGCTCCTCGCCGTCGGGCACCGCCAGCTCCGCGGCGGCGCTCGGCGTCGGCGCGCGGAGGTCGGCGACGAAGTCGGCGATGGTGAAGTCGATCTCGTGGCCGACCGCGGAGATGACCGGAATCGAGCTGGCGGCGATCGCGCGGGCGACGATCTCCTCGTTGAAGTTCCACAGGTCCTCGATCGAGCCGCCGCCGCGGCCGACGATCAGCACGTCGCAGCGGGGAATGCCGTGCTTTTCCGGATTCGCCATTTTTCCGATCGCGCGGGCGATCTCGATCTCGGCGCCCTTGCCCTGGACGCGGACCGGGAAGAGGACCGGTTGCACCCAGGGGGCGCGGCGTTCGAGGATGTTGAGGATGTCGCGGATCGCCGCGCCGGTGTCGGAGGTGACGATGCCGACGGCGCGCGGGAAAGCGGGGATGGCCTGCTTGCGGGCGGCGTCGAAGAGGCCCTCGGCCTGGAGCGTGCGCTTGAGGGCCTCGAAGCGGGCCTGGAGTTCGCCGACCCCGGCGCGCTCGACCCGTTGCACGATGATCTGGAGCTGGCCGCGGGCCTCGTAGACGCTGGGCTCGGCGAAGACGCGGACCTTCACGCCGTCGGCGAGGGCTTCGGAGCCGGTGCGTTTCTTCGCGCCGAACATCGCGCACTGGATCTGCGCGCCGTCGTCCTTGAGGGAAAAATACCAGTGGCCGCTGGCTTGCTTCTTGAGGTTGGAAACCTCGCCTTCGACCCAGATTTCGCCGAGCTCGATCTCTAACAAATTCTTCATCCGCCGCACCAGTTGGGTGACCGAGAGGGCCTTCGGGGCGGGGGCGGGTTTGGGGGT
>CAMCYK010000137.1 GCA_945883695.1 Akkermansia muciniphila
TTGGGGCGTTTCGGAGGTTCCCAGGAGGAGGAGAGTCGAAGGTGCTGCGGGATCGGTTGAAGAAGAGATTGATGATTGTCGATTGAGGATTTTTGATTTTTGATTTTGATGCATATGAAGCCACAAGAACTTCAGACAGTGATCGGGGATTGCGATGAATTGATCGCGATCTTCGTAAGCAGCACTCGGACCGCAGATGACCGGTGATCAGCTCTCTTCAATCAGAAATCAAAAATCCTCAATCGACAATCGTCAATCAGACCGAGCGGCTGAACGGCTGCGGGATCCGGTCAATGGCCGTGGTTTGGGGCGTTTCGGAGGTTCCCAGGAGGAGGAGAGTCGAAGGAGCTGCGGGATCGGTTGAAGAAGAGATTGATGATTGTCGATTGAGGATTTTTGATTTTTGATTCTGATGCATATGAAGCCACAAGAACTTCAGACAGTGATCGGGGAATGCGATGAATTGATCGCGATCGTCGCAAGCAGCACTCGGACTGCAGATGGCCGATGATCGCGCCTCTCCAATCAGAAATTAAAAATCCTCAATCGCCAATCGTCAATCAGACTGTCCGGCCGGCAAAGGGCGACCCGTCTCCGCTGCGCCACGGCGTGGCAAGCAAGGACCGGATGACGGTGCTGCCGGAGAGACAGGGCGGATTGGCGCTCCGCCCGTCGGCCCGCCCCTCATTTCCGGGAGTGCCAGCCGGGGAGGAGAAAGATCGAGAAGGTCATGCTGAGCAGGATGCCGATGACGGCGACCTGGCCGAGGCTGACGAGGGCGTCGCTGGAGGAGAGGAGCAGCGAGCCGAAGCCGATCACGTTCGATGCCCCGCAGAACAGCAGCGCCTTGCCGGTGCCGTTCCAGAGTTCCTTGAAACACATGCCGGTGCGCTTGAGGGTCAGGGTGACGTGGATCGCGTAATCGATGCCGGTGCCTAACAGCAGCGGGGTGGCCATCAGGTTGATGAAGTTCCACTTGAGTCCGAACAGCCGCATCAGGGCGAGCAGGACGACCCCGCTGACCACCATCGTCAGCAACGCCAGCCCGACATCGCGGCCGCGGCGGAAAATCAGGAACATCATCAGCACGAGCAGGACGCCCATCGGCACCAGCATGCGGGTCATGTCGTCTTTCACCAGGCCGGCGATGGCGGGCTTGAACAGGCTCCAGCCGGCGAGCCAGATGCCATCGCCGTTCAGGGCGCGCAGCCGCGGATAGCCGGGGGTCAGCGGATCGACCCCGGTCGACGGCAGGACCGAACCGAGAACCAGCCCGCCGCCGCTCTCGTCGCGCTGGATGAAAAGCCGCATGACCTCGCGGGCGGCGGGCGATTCCGGGAAGAAGCCGGGGCCCGCGGCGGCCTTGCCGAGGAAGCCGAAGACCTGGCGGCCGAGCGCGGTGCCTTGTTCGGAGAAGCCCGCTTCGTCGGCCTCCCCGAGCAGGCGCGGGGCATCGCGGGAAAGGGCGAGCAGGGCGGCGCGGTTGCCTTCCTGGCGGGCGGGATCCGGCCACCAGCCGGAGGGCAGCGAGGATTCAAGCAGGACACCGTCCGACTTGGCGGTGGCGAGGCGGCGGGCGGCTTCGTCGAGGCGCGCGCGCATCGTGGCGTCGTCCGCGGCCTCGATGACCAGCCGGAGCTGGCGCGGGTCCTTGTCGGGGAATTTCTCCTGCATCCGCTCGAAGGCGGCCATCGCGGCGCTGTCGCGGGGACGCATGATCTTGGAGTCGAACTCGACCCCGGGCATGCCGAGGGTGGCGAGCACGGCGAGGGCGAGCGCGACCAGTCCGCCGGTGAGCAGGAGCGACTTCTTGCGGCGCGGGATCCACTTCGCGTCGTCCTGGGCCGCGACGCGGTTGACGCCGAACTTCGCGACCCACGGGAGATAGAACACGATCATCAGGATGCCCGCGGCGAGCAGGCCGAAGGCGACGATCGAGCCGAGCTGGGCCATGCCGGGAAGACCGCCGAGATTGAGGGCGGAGAAGACCACGGTGGTGGTGATCGCGCCGCAGAGGACCGGCGGGCCGGCGGCGCGGAGGAGCTTTTTGCGATCGTGGCCGGCGGCCTTCGCTTCCTGACAGATGACCAGCCCGTAGTCGGTGGCGAGACCGATCAGGATCTCGGCCGAGGCGAGCGCCATGATCGAGAGCTCGCCATAGATCCAGCCGGCGACACCGAGGGCGACCGCGAAGACCAGGCAAAGGGTGATCACCAGTCCGTGCAGCAGCATCAGGCGTCGCTGCATCCACCAGAAGAGCAGGGCGATCAGGGTCAGCGTGATGCCGATCGACCCGCTCATGTCCTTCTCCATCGCGCTGCCGATCTCGGAGGAAAAGGCCGGCTCGCCGGTGATGCTGATCTTGAAGGGGCCGGGAGTCGGCGGCCGGGGATCGGGAGATGCGGAAGAAGGCGTTCCCGGCTCCCTTTCCCCTGTTCCCTGACCCCTGACCCCTGCTTCCTCTTCGCTATCACCTGTCCCCTGCCCTCCGCCCCCTGCCTCCTGCCACTTGGCGATCGACGCGCGGACCTGGTCGAGCCAGGCGCCGGCTTCGCGGTAGCCGGCGATCTCGCCGGGGGCGTCGATGAAGATCAGGTGCGCGCTGCCATCCGCGCTGCCAAAGGCCGCGCCGCCGCTGCCCGACGCGCCGAGGACATCGGCGACCGCGGGATGGCCGAGGAAACCGAAGGGATCGTGCGACTGGAGGGCCAGATCCTGGCCTTCGAGGGTCGTCGCGAGGTCCTCGAGCGCGGCGCCGAAGGTGGCTTGCGAGTTCTCCGCCGACAGGCGGTCGGCGAGGGCCCGGACCTCGGCGGGGTCGCCGTTGAGCCAGAGGTAGGCGAGCAGTTCGGCGAGGCCTTCGGGCTCGGCGGTCCAGCGGGGCTGCCAGCGGGCGCTTTTGACGACGCCGTCCTTCTCCAAGGCGGCGGCAAGGGAGCGGGCGGCCTCCGCCGGCGGGTCGTCGCCGGCCGACTCGAGCAGCAGGATGGCCTCGTCCTGGCGGGCGAAGGCCCGGTGCTGGGCTTTCAAGCCCTTCACCTCGGGCAGCTCGCCGGGAAGCATCGAGAGGATGTCGGTGTCGAACCTCAGCCGCGACAGGCCGGTGGCCGCGACGGCGATCGCCGCGAGGAGCATGAGGTGGAGCCACCATTTCCGCATGGCCGCGGAGGCTAGGAGGAATGCGGCCGGTGGAAAGTGCCGAGTGATCGGTGACCGGACGATTGATGATTGGAAGATTGATGATTGATGATTTCCTGCCTTCCCTCCCCCCATGCGCGTCCTGTTGTTCCTGCTCGCCCTCATTTCCAGCCTCCAGGCCGAGCTGGACCTGAAGCCCTTGGAAAGCTGGATCGCCAAGCAGAAAACGCTGCGGAGCCTCGACACCGACTTCGTGCAGGAGCGGAAATTGCCGTCGCTGAAGAAGCCGGTCAGCACCCCGGGGCGGCTGCGGATGGCGCGGCCGGGGAAGCTGCGGTGGGAACTGGGGAATCCGGTGAAGACGCTGGCGGTGTCCGACGGGACGACGATGACGCTGCTCGATGTCGCCAAGCGGCGCGGCAAGACGATCGCCGCCGGCTCGCCGGATGCGAAGCAGTTCACCCTGCTGTCGGACGATTCGTTCAGCGACCTCGCGAGCTTCCAGCAGACCTTCGAACTGGTCGAGTCGCGGGTGGTCAGCGGGATCTATCAGCTCACCGTGCGGCCGAAGGACAAGGCGATGCGCAAGCAGGTGTCATGGATGTTCCTCGACATCGATACCCGGACCCACGAGTTGCGCGCGCTCGACCTGCAGATGGCCGACCAGTCGCGGATCCGCACGGTGTTCTCCAACGCCAAGGTCAACGCGAAGATCGACCCGGCGGTGTTCGCGGCGGACACCGCGGGGTTTCAGATGAAGTAGCTGCCGAAGTTTCAGGATTTCAGTGTTTCAGCTTTTCAGCTTTTCAGCATTTAGTCTCCCCACCGTGGACCCCGAGATCCGATCCCTCATTGAAAACTCCTTCACCGGCGGGGCCAGCGATGTCTTCCTGACCGAAGGCGAGCGGCCGCGGGTCCGCGCCAACGGGGAGATCATCATCGCCCACGGCGGAGCGGTGGCGCGCGAGGCGATCGCGGAGATCTGGCGGGAATGCGGGCTCGACCCGGTGGTCGCCACCGACGGCGACGCCAGCATGAGCGTGGAGAATGCCGGCCGCCTGCGGGTGAACGCCTACCGCACGCTCGGCCGGCTGGCGGTGGCGCTGCGGACCATCAAGCGCGAGATCCCGGACTTCGCCGAACTCGGCCTGCCGGAAGCGCTGCTGACCTCGTGGATGGAGCGCCGCTCCGGGCTGGTGCTGGTGACCGGGCCGACCGGTGCCGGCAAGTCGACCACGCTGGCCGCCTGCCTGCAGTGGATCAACCGCCACCAGGCGCGCCACGTGGTGACGCTGGAGGACCCGATCGAATACCTTTTCGAAAACCAGCATTCGTGGTTTTCCCAGCGCGAGATCCGCCGCGACACCGGGGACTTCGGCGTCGCGCTGCGGGCTTCCCTGCGCCAGAGCCCCGACGTCATCCTGATCGGCGAGATCCGCGATGCCGAGACGGCGGCGACCGCCCTGCGCGCCGCCGAAACCGGCCATCTGGTGCTGGCCACCCTGCACAGCTCCGGCGTGGCCGACACCGTCGAGCGGCTGACCCGGATGCTCGACTCCGCCCACGGCGCGACCGCCTCGCTGCTCGCCCAGCAACTGGTCGGCGTGCTGTCCCAGCAACTGCTGCCGCAGATCAACGGCGGCGTGCTGGCGGTGCTCGAATACGTCCAGAACGAGGCCGCCGTCCGCAAATGGATCGCCGAGGGCAACTACAACGACCTCAAGGACCACCTCCAACGCAGCGACGACTCGATCGCCTGCTCTTTCCTGCGCTACCTGATCGCCGCCGCGCAGCAGGGAGTCATCGATCCCGACACCGCCCGCTCGGCCACCGACCGGCCGCAGGATTTTGATCGCGCGATGCGCGGGATTTCCTAACTTCACCCCCACTTCCCCGTGAGCCAGGCCCGCGAAATCACCGACTATCTCCGCCAGGCCGTCGAGCTCGGCGGCTCCGACCTCCATCTCTCCGCCTGGGCCCCGCCGGCCGCGCGGGTCGGCGGCAACCTGGTGCCGCTGGAGGATTTCCTGCTGGATCCCGACACCACCCGCCGGCTGATCCTCGACACCTTGTCGGAGGCCCAGCGCGCGGCGTTGGAACAAAACTGGGAACTCGACTACGCGCTGCAGATCGAAGGGATCGGCCGCTTCCGCGGCAACGTCCACATCGCGCGCGGCAGCCACGAGGCGGCGTTCCGCCATATCCCGCAGCACATTCCGGAACTCGGCGAGCTCGGCCATCATACCGCGGTGCACGATGTCTGCACGCTGCGCCGCGGCCTGGTGCTGGTCACCGGCATCACCGGCTCCGGCAAGTCGACCACGCTGGCCTCGATGATCCGCCGGATTTCGGAAAACCGCTCGGGCATCATCGTCACCATCGAGGATCCCATCGAGTTCATCTTCTCCCACTCCAGCTGCCTGATCAAACAGCGCGAGGTCGGCTCCGACACCCGCGGCTTCCCGATCGCCCTGCGCCAGGCCTTGCGCCAGGATCCGGATGTCATCGTGGTCTCGGAGCTGCGCGACCTGGAGACCATCCGGATCGCCCTGACCGCCGCGGAAACCGGCCACCTGGTGCTCGCCACCTTGCACACCGTGGACGCGCCGCAGTCGATCGACCGGCTGGTCGACGTCTTCCCGCCCGACCAGCAGCCGCAGATCGTCACCCAGCTCGCCGGGGTCCTGGAGGCGGTGGTTTCGCAGCGGCTGATCCAGCGCGCCGACGGCCAGGGCCGGGTGCTCGCCTCCGAGGTGCTGCGCGCCAACCACGGGATCCGCGCCTGCATCCGCGAACGGAAGCTCGAGCAGCTCGTCGGCCTGATGGAAATCGGCTTCAAGGACGGCTGCCGGACCATCGACCAGTCGATCGCCGGCCTGCTGGAAGCCAACTACATCACCCGCGAGGAAGCCCTGTTCCACTGCCGCGAAAAGCGCACTTTTGATACCCCACCCCCTGCCGCCGACGTGAAAAAACCCAAATCGATCTGGACCTGATGGACCCCCGTGTTGCCACCATTCTGAAGCTGGCGGTTTTTGGCATACTCGCCATCATCCTCTTCTCGCTCGGCTCGAAGCATTACCGGAAATTCAACCGCAAGGCCGCGCTGGTCGAGGAGATGCGGACGCTGGTGTCCGAGGCCTCGTTCTACCGCTCGCTGACCGAAGCCGACGCGCGTGCCGTGATGCTGCGCGGCATCGCGAAGATCGACGAGGCCAAGTCGCTGGACATGGAGCCCGGCGACTACCTCGACCGCGTGTTCAAGCGCGAGAAGGACAAGGACGCGGCGGGCGATGAATTCGAAGACTATCCGGCCCGCGAGAAGCTTGCCCGTGAAACCTTCCTGCGCGCCCACCAGCACGCCGTGGCGCTGAAGCTGCTCGAGGAGCCGGAATTCCGCGGCGAGTTGGCGGAGGGCAAGTTGCCCGACGTCTCGCCGAAGCCGTCCATCGCCTACCTCATCGATCCGGCGATCTCACCCGGCCTCGAAAAGGTCGTCCCGAACCTGGAACTACAGCCGGCCGGTGCGAAGGAGGAAGCGCCGACCGACCTCGAGATCGCCGCCGCGCGAAATTTGGCCGCCGATCTCTACAGCGCGCAAATCATCGACCGCGAGACCGAAAAGCGGATCAGCGAGCACTTCCGCCCGACCCCGCCGAAGGAGGAGAAGAAGTAAGCCGAGCCATGAAGCACCAAGCCGGCGCCAGACCCATGCTTTCCCTTTTCGCGCTCGCCGCGTTCGCCGGATCCGCGCTGGCCGCGCCGGAGGGGCCCGTGAAGGTCTACATTCTCGCCGGCCAGTCGAACATGGTCGGCATCGGCCAGGTCACCTCGGGTGGCCTGCGCTGGGGCGACGAGTTCCTGAATCCCGTGCTTTCGGTCTACGAGGGATCCTACGATCCGAAGGCCGACTACGACGCGCTGAAGCCGGTCCAAACCCTGGAACTCGCGAGCTTCGGCGGCACGGAGCCCACGACCTATCCTGGAGGCGGGGTGCGGGTCGTGCGCGGTTTCATTCAGCCGAAGGAAAGCGGCGTCTATCAGTTCAATCCCGGCTACGGGCAATCCGAACAGAACATCATGGTGGTCAACGGCGTGGAAGCGCACCGGTTCGAACCCGGTGGCAAGCCGTTGAAGAAAAACGTCAAACTGACCGCCGGCGACAAGGTGCCCTTCAAAATCACCTACCTTGCCAACGAAGCCAACGGCCTCGGCTGGACCGTGCGGATGGACGTGCCCGGCACGCTCTCCACCTTGGTGAAAGAACAAGGGAAGTTCCCCTATCTCCTCGACCAGGAAGGCAACTGGGTCTCGCGCGACGATGTCTGGTACAAAGGCGTGGTCACCGCCACGGCCGACAAGTGGCTGGGCATCGGCTGTGGCGCGGGGGGCGACCAGATCGGTCCGGAACTCGGCTTCGGCCATGCGGTTGGAGATCACCACGACGAGCCGGTTCTCATCCTCAAGGCCTCGCAAGGGAACCGCTCGCTGGGCTGGGATTTCCTGCCGCCCGGCAGCGAGCGTTTCGAAATCGGCGACACGGTTTACGCGGGCTACAAGGACAAGCAGCCCTCCTGGAAAAAGGGCGAGGAGCCGCAAGAAGTCCCCTGGTATGCCGGCAAACAATATGACGACTGCTTTGGTGAAGCGAAGAAAGTGCTGGAGAACTTCGACGCCTCGTTTCCCCATTGGAAAGGTCGCAAGTATGAGATCGCCGGCTTCGGCTGGTTCCAGGGACACAAGGATCAGGGCGAAGCGGGCGCTTCACGCTACGAACAGAATCTCGTGCACCTGATCAAAACCCTGCGCAAGGATTTCAACGCGCCGGACGCGCCCTTCGTGGTGGCCGTCGGCTGCGGCAACGAAGGCCGCGAGAGCTTCGGCCTCCAGATTGCCGAAGCCCAGCTCGCGGTCGATGGCGACAAGGGCAAATACCCGGAATTCAAGGGCAACGTGAAGACCGTGGATACCCGCGATTTCTTCCCCAAGGTGGAAGACTCGCCGAGGAACCAGGGCTTCCACTACCACCAGAACGCCGGCACCTACATGCGGATCGGCGAGGCGATGGGCAAAGGGATGCTGGAGTTGTTGAAGAGCCGCTGACAGGTCCCCGCCGCGATGAGCGAAGCGGGGATGGGGCGGGCGATCCGTCGTCCTCCCCCGCTTGCTGCCGCGCCGAAGGACGACACCCGCTCACCAGGTCGGCAGGAAAGTCCCCGCCGACGACTCGAAGCGCAGGTCGCCACCCGCCTTGTGGCGGACGACGATCTTGTGGATCCCCGGCTCCAGGCGGACGCGGCCGTTCGTCACCGGCTGGCCGTCGACCCACACGCCCAGCGGCGGCTGCGGGAAGCTCAGCACCACTTCCGCGGCTTCGGACAATTGCACGCGGGCACCGGCCAGGATCTCGGCCGCGCCGCTGGCGAAGGGCGCGACATCGCCGGCCAGCAGGGTGCCCTTGACCGTGCCGTTGATCGGAATCCAGGGCAGCGAGGAATCGCCCTTCGCCGCGGCTTCCGGCACTGCCCCGGTGAGCGGCATCACCGCCCAAACCCGTGGCGCGCGGCTCTTGGTCGCGTCGAAATCGCCGGGCTTGCCGAGCTCGGACAGGAACTTGAAAAGGTCGAGCTGCTCCTGCTCCTTGAGCCCCGCGATCAGGTTGGCCGGCATCAGGCTGCCGGAGTCGCTGCGCTTGAGAATCGCGGCATCGGCCAGCGTGATCTCGGTGCCGGCGGCATCGGCCAGCACGGTCTGTCCGCCGCCACTGCGCAGCAGGCGACCCATCAGCGTGCGGCCGTCCTTGGTCTCGATCACCACCGAGTGATAGCCCTCCTTGACCTTGGCGGCGGGCATCAGGATCGACTCGACCAGGTAATCGAGCGGCGCGCTCGCCCCGATCGACGTCATGTCGGGCCCCACCATGCCACCGGCGCCGCCGATCGCATGACAGGCGATGCAGGCGAGTCCCGGCTGCCGGTAAATCGCCTCCCCGCGGGCGGCGTTGCCTTTCTCCGCGGCGAGCTTGGCCAAGCGCAGGATCTCTTCCGCGGACGGACCGCTCATGGCGGCGCCGCCGGCTTGCTGGCGCAGCGCGCCTAACAGGTCGGCATGCTCGTCGATGTCGGGCACGGCCGGCAGATTGAGCGCGGCGACCTCCGCCGCGAGCGGCTGTTCCCGGAATGACTTCGCGAGATCGCCGGAGAGCCCGCTCAGTGAAAGCGCCTGCTGCCAGAAGGCACGCGCCTCGGTGAGGTCGTCGAGCGCCGGCAAATTCGCGCGGATCGCCCCGAGCGCGGCGGCCCGGTGGTGGCGGACCAGGGCCAGCGCGGCGGCGCGCTTCAGCTCTGCCGGTGCCGCGGAAGTTCCGATCGCCAGCAGCGCGTCGCGCGCCGTGTCGGAGGCGAAATGCGACAGCCCGTCGACCGCCGCCAGCCGCACTTGCAAAGGCCGCTCCCCGCCGGCAGCGACCGCCTGGATCGGATCCAGCAATCCTTCCGCCCGCAGAGCCCCCGCCAGCCGCAAGGCCGCCGCGGCGGTGTCCGGCGCGGAGGATCCCAGCAGGTCGCGCAAGCGCAGCGCGTCGCCCGGCAGCGCGACCTGCCGCTGGGTCACCGCCGCCTCCAGCCCGCGCAGGGCGGTCGCCGCGGCGGGCGCGTCGAATCCCCCGTCAAGCAACTGCGAGTAAACCGCCCCCAGCATCGCCGGGTCCGCCGTTTTCAAGGCGAGCCCCAGCCACGGCCCCGCGGCGTCGCGCGGCAAGGGCTTCGGCATCAGCTTGCGGATGCCTTCCAAACCGCGCTCCGGCGGCAGGTTGGCCAAGGCGAAATCCAAGGCGCTCTCGCGGCCGGCGAGGGCGAGCCGTCCATCTAACAAAGCACTCATCCACTCGTCGCCGCGGTCCCGCACGTTCAACCACAGCGCGTATTCGAGAAAGCGGTCCATCGGCTGGCGCAGCACCTGGAACGCGAGGTCCATCGGCTCCGCGCCGGAAAACTTCGCCAGCACCCGCACCGCTTCCAGACGAACCCGCGGATGGGGATCGTTGGCGGCCTTGGCCAGATATCCCAGCACGACTTCCCGGCCAATCCCTTGCTTTTGATCTCCCAGCACCCGCACTCCCGCCGCGCGGATCCGTCCGTCCTCGTCGCCGAGCACCTGGGCCAACAGCCCGATCTCCGACCCATCCACCGGCATGCCGAGACCCTGCCGCAACCACAGCGCCGCCAGCCGCGTCCGGCCGTCCTTCGCGTTCGCCGTCCAGGCCTGGATCGCGGCCTCGCGCTCCGCCGTCAGCCCGCGCTCGACCAACACGCTCATCGCCGCCTCGCGCTCGTGACGCTGGTCGCTCGTGAGTTTCCCTAACAACGCGGCATCCTTCGCCGCCGCCAGGTCGTCCGGCTTGGCCGTGGCCGCGCCTTTCTTCGAGACCTTCCAGATCCGGCCGTGCACGCGGTCGCGCCGCGGATCGCGGAAATCGACCTCGCCATGGTTGATGATCGGGTTCGACCAGTCGGCGATATACAGCGCGCCGTCGGGACCGATCTTCACGTCGATCGGCCGGAAATTCACGTCGCTGGTGCGCAGCAGGTCGCCCGATTCCTGCGCGGCGTAGCCCGACCCCTGGTCAGCCACCGCGAAGCGCACGATCCGGTGCGCGCGGAAGTCACAGGTGATCATCGAGCCCTGCCACTCGGCGGGAAATTGCGGCGACTCGACGATTTCGAGCCCGCAGAATTTCGGATACGAGCCCGGGCTGATCCCGCCCAGAATCTTCTCGGCCCGGGCGTAGGTGAAATACATCGCCCCCGGCACCGCCCAGTTGACCCCGCTGCCGCCGGCGCCGTCGGTGACGAAGGACTGGCCGTATTTGTCGAACTGGTGGCCCCACGGATTGCACCAGCCGTAGAACACCGTCTCGAGCTTATCGGTCCGCGGATCGAAGCGCATCACGCCGCCGCTCTTCAGGCGCACCAGCCCGTGCGGGGTCTCGACGTCGCTGCGGGTGTAGATGCTCTGGTTCATCCACAGCTTCCCGTCCGGCCCGCGGCGCAGGGTGTGGAGGTTGTGGTGGGTGTCCTCGGTGCCGAAGCCGCTCAGCACGCGCCGCTTCGCGTCGGCCGTGCCATCGCCGTCGGTGTCGGTGAAGTGGAGCAGATCGGTGCTCTGCGCGACATAGCAGCCGCCGTCGCCCGGCAGCACCCCGGTCGGCATCAGCAGGCCGGTGGCGAAGACCTTCGAGGTGTCCGCCTTGCCGTCCCGGTCGGTGTCTTCCAGCACCACGATCTTGTCGTCCGGGGTCTGGCCGACCTCGACCTGCGGATAGGTTTCCGCGCTGGCGACCCACAGCCGGCCGCGCTCGTCGAAATTCATCTGGGTCGGCTTGTGCAGCATCGGGTTCTCCGCCCACAGCGTCACCTCGTAGCCGTCGGCCACCGTGAATTCGGGATAGGGCTGCTGGGTCTTCGCCGCGACCTGCGATTCGGTGCGGGCGGGCGGCGCGGGCACGATCACGCCCTTTGAAAGGTCACGCATTTTCGCGATCCGCGCTTCCTCGTCGGCGACCAGCTGGTCGAAGGCCGGGATCTCGCCGGCGTTGCGGCCCTGCTCGCCGCGGCGGAAGCCGAAAATGTAGGCCATGTTGGCCGGGCGCGAGCGGTGGAAGAACCACTCGTTCTTGCGCAGGATGGCCGCCCGCAGCGCCTCGGCGGGCTTGCCCTCGTCCCACTTGCCGGCGGGCCAGCCAAGCTCCCGCTCGATCAGACGCGCCACCGCCCGGTAGCCCGCGGCGTTGAGATGGATGCCGTTTTCCGAAAGCGCTTGCGAATCCGCCGCCAGCGCGTCGAGCGACACGAAGACATGCCCGCGCTGCTCCGCCACCTGGCGCAGCACCTGGTTGATCGCCGCCAGCGAGGCACGTTCCGCCTTCACCGACTCCGCCGTCTCGCCGGGCCGCAGGAAACGCGGCGGCGCGCCCAGGATCAGCACCCGAACCCCGCCCTCCAGCTTCGCCGCGCGGTCGAGCAAGCGTTCGAAGTCCCGCTTGAACTCCTCCGGCGTCTGGCCGCCCGGCAGCGAGGCCGCCATGCCGTAGCCGGTGACCAGCACGTTCGGCTGGTACGTCTCCAACTGCCCTTCGAGCTGCTTCCAACCCTCGTCCGGCGGCTCCAACCCCGCCTGCCCCAGGCTCAGGCCGTTGCGCGAGGTCCCGGCCGGCGTGTCGGCGCTCCAGCCGAGGTTGCGGAAAACCACCGGACGATCCGGAAAGGCGGTGGTCATCGCCAGCTCGATCCAGCCTTCGTACTGCTCTCGCTCGATGAAAGAGTCGCCGAGCAGCGCGACCCGGTCGCCGGGGCGGAATTCGAAGCGGGATTCGGCGAAAGCCGGGCAATGAAGGGCGACACCGGCGAGAAGGAAGGAACGCAACATGGGCTTGGTTGGAGTCTGGATCAGGGCGGGGCAGCGGGAAACCTGGATCTTTCCATCGGGTCCGCCGCCACCGGCGAGGCCCTTGTATCCCCGGCACGCGGCGATTCTTTCATCCAGGTAGCCGCTCGACCTCGTGAATCCCCAGCGCGCCGTCCGCCTCCTCCGGCGACAGCCCCAGCCGGATCAAGCCTTGACGCGCCCTGCCGTCATCGATTTCACCCGCCCGCCAGCCCGCGAGGATGCCGGCCGGGGTCGACGCGCCGATCCCGTCCGGCGGGTCGATCTCCACCCCGCCTTCGAACATCTCGATGGCGGTCCTGGCGACCTGTGACGTGTCGAAATAGGCGTAGCCCGCCACCCCGACCGCGCCGATCACCGGGACCCAGCGGCTCAGCGCCCTACCCAGCGTCCGTTGCGAGACCTTGATCCCGACCCGCTTCGCGATCCCCTGGAAGACCTCGAGCGACACCCGCCGCACCAGAAAACGATCGCCAACCCGCACCACCACGTCGCGCAAGGCCATCGCCGCCCCGTGACGGAACAGGCAGTAGGTCATCTGCTCCCGCGACAGGCAGGCGGTCTGGCCGTAGACCCCGGCAAGGTCCGCCACCATCTGCGTCTGGATTTGCCAGACCTTCATCATTTCGGGAAAAATCGTCAGCCAACCCAACGGCCCGGCCGGCAGCCCCAGCGTCCCCGCCGCCGCGGCCGCCTTGAGCGCCGCCTGGTGGGCGATCCCGCGCGCCGCTTCGGCCGGCACCAGGCTCTCGGTCTGCTGCGTCGCCGGAATCCGGGTGATCGATCCGATGATCGCTTCGACAATCTTCCGCGCGAGCCCGTCAGGCTCCATTTTGGCCGGGACCTCCTTCATGGCCTGATTCAAATCGCTCCACGCTCCCACCGCAAGCCGCGAGCCCCGTTTTGTCGGCAAGCTGACGGACGGACGACCGGGCGCGAACGGACTTTTCCATCGACCCGACGCGCGCCGTTCCTTTAGCATGGCCGGGCTGTTTCAATTGATGCCCTCCTTGGAAAGTCAGACCCTGCGCCCCGCTGCAGCCGCCGCGGCGGCCCTGTCCCGCTGGCGGCGCTTGCCGTGGGAGGCGGCAGCGACGCTGGGAGCCTTCGCCTACTGGGGCGTGGCCGGGCTGATGATCACCGCGATTTCATTCCCGTTGATACTTCTCCTCCCGCCCGCCACCGCCAAACGGCTCGGCCGCGGCATGCTGCACCGGGTGTTCCGCGTCTTCGTCCGCTACTTGAATGCGACCGCTCTGGTGCAGGCCAACCTTGAGTCGCTCGACGCGCTCAAACTCGAGCCGGGCCCGGTGATCATCGCGCCCAACCACACCTCGCTCTGGGACGCGGTCTTCGTCATTTCGAAGCTGCCCCAGCCGATTTGCATCATGAAGGAGTCGATCCTCTGCAATCCCTTCCTCGGCGGGGGCGCGCGGCTGGCCGGCTACATTCCGAACGGATCGCCCCCGCGCATGATCAAGGACGCCGCCCGGGCGCTTCGGGAGGGCGGCCAACTCCTGCTTTTCCCCGAAGGCACCCGCACCCGCCGCGATGCCCGCTGGATCAATCCGCTCGGCGGCGGCTGCGCCCTGATCGCCCGCCGCGCCGGAGTCCCGGTCCGGCCGGTTTTCATCCGCAGCAACACCCGCTTCCTCGAGAAAGGCTGGCCGCTGTGGAAAAAGCCGGAGTTCCCGATCCGCCTCAGCATCGAACTCGGCGAGCCGGTGATGCCGCTGGAACACGAAAGCGCCCACGATTTCACCAGCCGGCTCCAGGAAATCTTCGAGCAGAACCTCTCCCGCGCCCACAAGCTGCGAAGGGAAGTGGAGGAGCCGGCCGATTGACGTTTCCGCATTTTGATGCGAAGATGCGTCCATGCGAACGACACTCGACCTCCCCGACCCGGTTTTCCGCGACCTCAAAATGAAGGCGGCGCGGGAAGGCGTGACCTTGAAGGTGCTGCTGACCTCCATGGTGGAAAAGGAACTCTACGCGAAGCCCGAGCCCTCCGCGAAGCCGGTCCGCAGCCCGCTGCCGCTGCCGCTGCCATCCCGTGGCGTGACCATTCCCTCTCTGACGAATGCGGAGATTGAAGAGATCTTCCTTCGCGAGGATTTGGAGCGCTACGGAATCAACGCCGACTCGTGAGCCCTCCCCCCGACCTACCCGATTTGAACGTCTGGCTGGCTCTCTCCTTTGCCGGCCACAGTCTTCACGACGAGGCCAAACGATATTGGAATCAAACGCGCCGCGACCGGATCGCGTTTTGCGGGGTGACGTGGATCGGCTTGCCCCGCCTCCTGACGACTGCTCCGGTCATGCACGGCAAGCCGTTCTCACCTGCGGTTGCGGCAGCGAAGTGCCGAGGCTTCATCGCTCTGCCGGACGTTGAGTTCATTCCCGACTCGGCCGGCTTGATAAGCCAAGTGGAGGCGTGGGCCGGCGAACCCTTTTTCAAAGCGAAGCTCTGGACCGACGCCTGGATCGGCGCTATTGCGCTGGAGCACGGCTGCCGCGTCGTTTCCTTCGACACCGATTTCGCGAAGTTCCAGGGTTTGGATTTCCTCCTGCTCCGGCCATGATTGCACGCGGTCCCGGATTCCGCTTGTGACGCGGGGCGGCCCTCCCCTACGTTCCGCCCGCCGCGCGGATAAGCCTCATTCCGCGGCATTTCGCGACCATGAAAGCCATCCTTGCCCTTGAAGACGGCCGCCTTTTCGAAGGCCGTGCCTTCGGTGCTTCCGGAACCACCACCGGGGAAATTTGCTTCAACACCTCGATGACCGGCTACCAGGAGGTCATCACCGACCCGTCCTACCGCGGCCAGATCGTCGCGATGACCTACCCGCAGATCGGCAACTACGGGGTCACCCCGGAGGACGCCGAATCCGCCGGCCCGCACGTCCGCGGCTTCGTCATCGGCGAACTCTCCCCGGTCGCCTCGAACTGGCGCTCCCGCCAGAGCCTCGGCGACTACTTCACGGAGCACGGCGTGCTGGGGATCGAGCACGTCGATACCCGCGCCCTGACCAAACACCTCCGCTCGCTCGGCGCGATGCGCGCCTGCCTGACCACCGAGCTTTCCAGCGAAGCCGCGATTGCCGCCGCCCAGGCCGCGCCGTCGATGGAAGGCATGGACTACGTGCGGGAAGTCTCCACGCCCGAAAACTACGCCTGGGAGGCCGATTCCCGCCGTTTCGCGCTTTCGAACGCCTCGACCGGCCACCTCGAGAACTACCTCGAACTGCCGCCGGTCAAGCATCGCATCGTCGCCTTCGACTTCGGCATCAAGTGGAACATCCTCCGCCGGCTGCGCCAGGCCGGCTTCGGGGTCGAGGTGCTGAATTCCCGGACCCCGGCGTCCGAAGTCCTCGCCCGCAATCCCGACGGCATCTTCCTCTCCAACGGCCCCGGCGATCCGGCCGCGCTCGGTTACATCCACGAGGAAATCAAACAGCTCATCGGCAAGAAGCCGGTCTTCGGCATCTGCCTCGGCAACCAGATCCTCGGCCACGTCTTCGGCGGCACCACCTACAAGCTGAAGTTCGGCCACCGCGGCGGCAACCAGCCGGTCAAGGACCTCCGCAGCGGCCGGATTTCGATCACCTCGCAGAACCACGGCTTCGCGGTCTGCCCGGACTCGCTCCCATCGAATGTGGAAGTCACCCACGTCAACCTCAACGACGACACCGTCGAAGGCATCCGCCACAAGGAGATGCCGGTCTTCTCGGTCCAGTATCACCCCGAAGCCGCCCCCGGCCCGCACGACGCGTCTTACTTCTTCGAAGAATTCGCCGCGCTGATCGACTCGACGAAGTAAAATAATGAACACCATCGTCACCGGTCTCCAGTGGGGAGACGAAGGCAAAGGCAAGATCGTCGACTACCTGACCGAGACCGCCGACGTCGTCGTGCGCGGCCAGGGCGGCAACAACGCCGGCCACACCGTGATCGCCCGCGGCAGCAAATACGTCCTCCACCTGCTGCCCTCCGGCATCCTGTGGGACGG
>CAMCYK010000138.1 GCA_945883695.1 Akkermansia muciniphila
ATCGGCGACGTCCGGGATGACCGGGGCGATCGAGCGTTCGGCAAGGGCGCCGTGGCCGATTTCGCGGCGGTTGATGCCGCCCATGCGGCCGCACTCGCCCACCGAGAACGGAGGGAAGTTGTAGTGGAGGATGAAGCGCTTGCTGTCCTCGCCACCGGCGTAGTTGTCGAAGAACTGCTTCTCGTCGGCCGGGGCCAGCGTGCAGATGCCCATCGCCTGCGTTTCACCGCGGGCGAAAATGGCGGAACCGTGGACGCGGGGCAGCGAGTTGGCTTCGGCGAACAGCGGACGGAGGTCGCCGATCTGGCGGCCGTCGGCACGCACGCCCTTTTCCATGATGGAGATGCGGAACGCCTTCTTCTGGATGTATTCGAAGACCTGCTCGACGTCGAAGTCCGTCGAATCCGGATAGCGGGCCTTGATCGCGGCTTCCACTTCGTCGCGGAGCACGCCGACCTTCTTGCCACGCTCGACCTTGGACGGGGCGTAGATGGCGTCTTCGATGCGGCTGCCGGCGATTTCGTAGCCGATCTCAAGGAGTTCTTCCTTGGCCACGGTCACCGCGTAGTCGCGCTTCGGCTTGCCGGCCAGGCGAACCAGTTCTTCCTGGGCTTCGACCAGCTTCGTCACGGCGGCCTGGGCGAAGTGGAGGGCCTTGATGAAGTCTTCTTCCGCGATCTCGTTGGCGGCGCCTTCGATCATGATGACGTCGGTCTTGTTGCCGACGTAGATCAGGTCGAGGTCGCTCTGCTCGCGGTCTTCGAACACCGGGTTGATGATGAATTCACCGTCGACGCGGCCGACGCGCACCGCACCGATCGGGCCGGCGAAGGGGATGTCGGAGATGGCGAGCGCGGCGGACGCGCCGTTCATCGCGAGGATGTCGGAATCGTTGATCTGGTCGGCGGCAAGCAGCAGCGCGATGATCTGGGTTTCGTAAAGGTAGCCTTTCGGGAACAGCGGGCGCAGCGGCCGGTCGGTCATGCGGCAGGTCAGGATTTCCTTTTCGGTCGGGCGTCCTTCGCGCTTGAAGTAGCCGCCCGGGAACTGGCCGGCGGCGGAGGCCTTTTCCTTGTACTCGACCGAGAGCGGGAACCAGGTCTGGCCGGATTTCACTTTGGTCGCGGAGACGGCGGTCACCAGCACCACGGTTTCGCCGCAGGTCACCATGACGGCGCCGTCGGCAAGTTTGGCGATCTTACCCGTTTCGAAGGTGATCGGGTTCGAGCCGACCTGGCTCGTGACAGTATGGATATTCATCTTTTCGTTCTTTCAGTGTGGGTGCCGCCGGCGACATGCCGGTGGCGGTGTTGGGGTCCGGAGCGGGATCCCGGGTCAAAAGGTGACCGGGACCGCAGTCCGGCGGCGGAGGGGAAAACAGTTCCCGGTGCCCGCCGTTTCAAGCACGACGGCCACGGGGTGAACCGTGGCCGTCGGAGGAAAGGGGCTTACTTGCGGAGGTTGAGGCCTGCCAGGAGTTTCTGGTAGCGCTCTTCCGAATTGGCTCGCACGTAGTCGAGCAATTTGCGGCGCTGGGCGACCAGTTTGAGCAGGCCGCGGCGGGACGAGGTGTCCTTCTTGTGGAGGCCGAGGTGGGCCGTCAGGTGGACGATCCGCTGGGTCATCAGGGCGACCTGGTAATCGGCGCTGCCGGTGTCGGTGTCGTGGATCTTGAAGTCCGCGAGGTTGATATTGGTGCTTTCGCTCATTTTCTTGTTCTTTTCAGTCCCGCCAACTTGACCGGTCTGCCCTTGATCGGGACCGCGGAAGAAAGCGGAAACGGCGGGGTTTGCAAGCACGGAATCACTCGCTGTAGCCCTCGCTCATCCGCTTTACCGCGGCATCGGAGCCGTAGATCTTCGAAACAAAGGGAGCCATGGATCAAAGGCGGGCGAGAATGTCGATCAGGCGTTTCTCCAGCATGGCGGTGAGCGGGGCGGCCCCGCCTTTCGCGGGCAGGTCGCCGGAGGCCAGCATCTCGCTGACCGGCACCGGCTCGCCCGCCGCCACCCGGGCGAGCCGCGGGGCGGGATAGGTGGGGAAGCCCAGCAGGTCCTCCTCGAGCTTCATGATCGTCTCGGCCCGGCGGTCGAGGGTCGCCTCGGCCAGCAGGTAGTCGCCGATGTAGCTGTGCGCCTGGAGCGCGGTGAAGACGCGGTCGAGGTCGTCGAGCAGCGCGGTTTTCTCGGCCGGCGACGGCGGATTCTCGGCGTCCAGCAGTCGCTTGCGGATCCGGTAGCGTTGGGCGCGGACCCGCTCGGGGGCGGTCAGCGACTTCGCGTCGCGGCCCTGGCGGGCTTCGGCGGCGGCCAGCAGGCTCTCGCACAGGGTGGTGAGCCGCTCTTGGAGCGGCCCGCGGCCGGATTCACCGAGGTGCTCCATTTCTTTCAGTCCGAGCAGCCCGGCACCCAGCCGCAGGATCCGCTCGTCCAGCGGCATCGCCGGCCGCGGGGTCCAGCCGATCCGGTCCTCCAGCCGCGCCAGCCGGCCACAGAAGGTCGCCTCCACCGACGGATCATGGCGGAAGCGGATGCCAACCGGCACGAGGTAGGCCTGCTTGCCACCGCTCATTCGCCGCGCCGCCTTGAGGAGGATCGACGCGACGCCCTCGTGCAGCGGGTCCAGCCGCTCATGGTGGTGGTAAATCTCGCCTTCCGGGTAGATCACCAGCGGGTCGCTGCTCTTTTCCAGCAGGGTGATCGCGGTCTTGATCGCGGAGAGGTCGGGACCGTCGCGGTCGACCGAGAACACGCCCATCCGCTGCAGCGCCCAAGAGCCGGCCTTGCTGATCTCGAACACCTCGCGCGCGGCCATGAAATGCGAGCGCATCCGGTGACGGGCGATCGCATCGATCATCACGTGCGGGTCCGAGTGGTCGGCATGGTTCGGCGCGAGCAACACGGCGTGACCCGCGGCGGAAATTTCTTTCACCCGGTCGAAGCCGTCGATTTCCAGCCGCGCGATGCGGAACTTCCGCTCCATGAAATGCGAGCGGTTCGCCCACAGCCCGAGTGGCCGGAACCAGCCGGCCGGCCGCGGCGGACGGAAGGTGTAGGGGAGATCGTTGCGGAGGCGGCGCACGACCGCAGCCTGCGCTTCGGAGGGCGAAGAATGAAGCAGTTTGTCGACAACTTCGCGCCTTCCCCTCCTCCGCTCTTGGCGGGCGGCTCCGGCTGCATACACTCCGACCCATGTCATCGACTTTCGGCCACGCCTTCCGCATCCACACCTTCGGCGAATCGCATGGCGGCGGCGTCGGCGTGGTGATCGATGGCGTTCCGCCGCGGGTCCCGCTGAGCGTCGCGGACATCCAGCACGAACTCGACCGCCGCCGGCCCGGCCAGAGCGAGATTGTCACCCCGCGCAAGGAGGCCGACCGCGCCGAGATCCTGTCGGGAATGGTCGACGGCCTGACCCTCGGCACCCCGATCGCGGTGATCGTCCGCAACGAGGACCAGCGGCCCGGCGCCTACGACGAGATGGCGGTGAAATACCGGCCGTCCCATGCCGACTACACCTACGATGCCAAGTACGGGATCCGCGCGCTGTCGGGCGGCGGCCGCGCTTCGGCCCGCGAAACCATCGGCCGGGTCGCCGCCGCCGCGGTGGCGAAGAAGGTGCTCGACCACCTCGCGCCGGGAATCGAGGTGCTGGCCTGGGTCAAGTCGATCCACGATTTGAACGCCACGGTGGATCCCGAGACCGTCACCGCCGGCGACATCGAGTCCAACATCGTCCGCACCGGCGACCCGGCGATGGTCGAAGCGATGATCGAGCGCATCAAGCAGGTCCGCGGCGAAGGCAACTCGATCGGCGGCGTGGTCGAGTGCGTGATCCGCGGCTGCCCGCCGGGGCTGGGCGAGCCGGTTTTCGACAAGCTGGAGGCGGAGCTCGCCAAGGCGATGCTTTCCCTGCCGGCCACCAAGGGCTTCGAAATCGGGTCGGGCTTCGCCGGGACCCTGCTCACCGGCCGCGAGCACAATGACCCCTTCCGCATGGTCGACGGCAAGGTCCGCACCACCAGCAACCGCTCCGGCGGGATCCAGGGCGGGATTTCCAATGGCGAGAACATCCTGTTCCGGGTGGCCTTCAAACCGACCGCCACCATCATGGTCTCCCAGGAAACCGTCACCAGCGGCGGCGAGAACACCGAGCTTGCCGGCCGCGGCCGCCACGACGCCTGCGTGTTGCCGCGCGCCGTGCCGATGGTCGAGGCGATGGCGATCCTGGTGCTGTGCGACCACCTGCTGCGCCAGCGGGGGCAAGTCGGCGGCTTCCCGGCACCCGGGCCATGATGCCATGAACGACTTCCCCGCCACGCTCGATTTGCAAAGCATCCCGCAGGTCAGCCTGGGGACCGCCGCGCTGGTGATTTTCGCGATCTGCACCGGCCTGTCGATGCTGCGCGGACTTGCCCGCGTGTTCTTCGGCTCGCTGATCGTCTGCGCCAGCGGTTTTGCCGGCTATCACGCCTGGTGCCAAGCGCCGGCTTTGGCCAGCGGCTTGACCGGGTGGCGGATGCCATGGCTTTCGTTCGTCGCGCCCGTGGTCGCCACGCTCGCCACCTTTCTCCTGCTGCGCCTGCTGATGCGTTTCATCACCCGGCCCTTCGGCAAGGAATTTTCCGGATTCGCCGCTCCAAAGCGGAGGTCGCCGGCCCGCTGGGCGATCACCCTGCTGTTCAGCCTGGTTCCCACTTCCCTCCTCTGGTTCACCGGGGCCACGGCCCTGCGGAAATTCGGGTCGGTCGCGGAGATCCGCCGCTTCGTGGAAGGAACCGAAGAATCCCAAGCCGGTTCCGCCTTCCTCGCCGAGCTGAAAACCTCGATCGACGGGGTGCTGCCCGCCGAGTGGTTCCGCAACTTCGATCCCCTCGCCGACCAGGCCCGGGTGACCCTCGCGAAATTGATCGCGGCCGGTGACTCCGGAACTCCTCCGAAGGCGATCCTGGTGATGGAGGAACCCGAACTGCGGGACTTGATCCTCCACGATCCCGAACTCCGCGCCCTCGCCCGGGACCGGCGCTATGCCGACATCCTGCGCGACCCGCGGCTCGACCACGTGATGGCGAACCCGGACCTGAAGCGCTTGCTGGGCGACCTGCGCCTGTAGCGGATCCCTTCAGAACGACCAGATCATCGGGATCAGCAGGCAGGCCACCACCCAGCAGATGAGGTTGAGCGGAATGCCTACCCGCAGGAAGTCCGAGAAGCGGTAGCCGCCGGGACCGTAGACCATGAGGTGCGTCTGGTAGCCCATCGGCAGCGCGAAGGCGCAGGAGGCGGCCAAGGTGACCCCGATGATGAACGGCCTCGCGTCGACCCCGAGCTGCTGCGCCAGGCCGAGGACGATCGGGATCATCATCACCGCCGTGGCGTTGTTCGAGAGCACCTCGGTCAGCAACAGCGTGAACAGGAAAACCAGCCACAGTGTCGCCAGCGGCAAGTGCTCCGGCGGGAAGAAATTGCGGATTCCCGCGACCAGCGACTCGGCGAGGAACTGCGCGGTCCCGGTGGTCTGCATCGCCATGCCCAGCCCTAGCAAGCCGTACAGCATCAGCAACACCTGCCAATCGACGCTGGAATACGCTTCGCGCGGCGTGATCACTTTCAACCACAGCAGCGCCAGCGCCCCGACCATCGCGGAGTAGTGGATCGGGATCTTGGGAATCGCCGGAAAGCTCCCGTTCAGCAGATCGCTCGCGGTGGCCACCACCACCACGCCGACGAGCACCGACCAAGCCAGGATCGAGTGGTGCTTCGGCCGATGTTCGGGCTGCTCGGCCGGTTTGTCGGTCAGCACGAAATCCCGGCTTTCCGCGATCTCGTCGAGGTTGTGGGCCGGGGTGATCACCAGCAGCGTGTCACCCATTTCCAGCGGAATGGTGGCGATCTTTTTGGTGATATTCACCCCGTCACGGTGCACCGCCAGCACCACGGCGTTGTATTTTTGCCGGAAATCCGAACGAGCCAGGGTCAGGCCGAGCAGCGAGGACTCGTCGCGGACGACCAGTTCGGTGACGATCCCGTTGACGGTCGAGAGCACCTGGGCGCGGATCGACGCGAACAGTTCCTCCGGCTTGACCGTCTTCTTGCCCCGGCTGTGGACGGCCACCAGGAAGCGGTCGAACTTCTCCACCGTGATGGTGTTCATCGGCTGCATGATGCGCTGGCCGTTGCGCCGGATTTCCAGCAGATGGACGCCACCGTCACGGTCGAAAAGCGGGGTTTGCAGCAGCGGCTTGCCCACCATCGGCGAGTCTTCTTCCACCAGGATGTGGAACAGCGGCGTGGTCCGGTATTCGATGTCCAGGCTGCCGCTGATCGACGACCGGGCCGGAATCAATTTCGGCCCGAAGATCACCAGGTAGGCGGCCCCCGCGATCGCCAGCGGGATGCCGACCGGCGCCAGCTCGAACATCGACATCGGCGTCTGGCCCATGTCCTTGAGCGCCCCGTTGACCAGCAGGTTGGTGGACGTGCCGATCAGGGTGCAGCAGCCGCCGAGGATCGACATGTAGGAAAGCGGCATCAGCAGGCGGGAGGCCGCGATGTTCTTGGTCCGCGCGAAGCCGAGGGTCACCGGCAGCAGGATGGCCACGATCGCGGTGTTGTTCATCCAGGCGCTGAAGAAGGCCGACAGGGTGGAAAAGGCGAGAATCGCCACCCGGAGGTTTCCCGACAGCCGGGTCTTCAGCAGCTGGCCGATGTGGTCGACCGCCCCGGACCGTTCCAGCGCGCCGCCGATCACGAACAGGGCGGCGATGGTCAGCGGGGCCTCGTTGCGGAAGACCTCGGTCATCCGGTCCATCGGAATCAGCTGGAGGGCGACCACGGCGCAGAGGATCGACAGCGCGATCACGTCCGGCGCGGCCCATTCGCGGATGAACGCGACGAGGGTCAGGACGATGACCGCCAGAGTGAGGCCGATTTGCCAATCCATGGTGAAGTTTTTCCCCGTGCGGGGTCAACCGGCCCCGGCCATGCCCCGCCCGGGCGGAAATGGCAAGCGTGGGAACGGACATGGGGGAACGGAAAATCTGACAGCCGGGCGATTGGGGAATTGAGTTTGAAGGTCCGGCATCAAGAATCGCGGCATTCCGAAGGGGCTCTCCCCATTTCCTGATTTCCTCATTCTCCGCTTTCCCAATGTCTTTTCTCGTCACCATCGGTCTCGAAGTCCACTGCCAGGTCAAAACGCGCACCAAGATGTTTTGCGCCTGCGAAACCTCGTTCGGCGACGAGCCGAACACCCGCACCTGCCCGGTCTGCCTCGGCCTGCCGGGCGCGCTGCCGGTGCTCAACCGCCACGCGATCGAAAAAACCCTGCTCGCCGGGCTGCTGCTCGACTGCGGCTCGCCGGAAATCTCGCGCTGGGACCGCAAGAGCTACTTTTACCCGGACATGCCGAAGAATTTCCAGACGACGCAGATGGAGTTCCCGCTCTGCCTCGGCGGCGCGGTCCCGCTCTACGACCACTGCTACCCGACCGACGCCCGGAAGAACATCGCCCGCCCCGGCCAGAAGATCCGCCTCAACCGGATCCACCTCGAGGAAGACGTCGCGAAATCGACCCACCTCGGGAATTCCTCGCTGATCGATTTCAACCGCGCCGGCACCCCGCTGATGGAGATCGTCAGCGAACCCGACCTCGAATCCGCCGAGGAAGCCGGGGCATACCTGCGATCGCTCCAGATGATCCTCCAGCAAGGCGGGATCTCGGACGCCGACATGGAAAAGGGCCAACTCCGCTGCGACGTGAACATTTCCCTGCGCCGCCAAAAAAGCGACCCACTCGGGGCCAAGATCGAGCTCAAGAACCTCAACTCGATCTCCGCGATCCGCCGGGCCATCGCCCACGAGATCGAGCGCCAGACCGAGGAACTCAACGCCGGCATCCCGCAGATCCAGTCGACCCGCCGCTGGGACGACGACCGCGGCGAAACCCAGCTCATGCGGACCAAGGAAGACGCCCACGACTACCGCTACTTCCCCTGCCCCGACCTGCTGCCCATCGTCACCGGCCCGATCCTCGAAAAAGTCCGTCCCCTGCTCACCGAGCGCCCCCACGAACGCTCCGCCCGCTACGAAGCCGACTTCGGCGTCAGCCCCTACGATGCCTCGGTCCTGTCCTCCGACCTCCCGCTGGCGCAGTACTTCGAGGCCATCCTCGCCTCAAGGAGCGCTGGCGTCCCGCCGGCACCTCCGGCCACCCTCAATCCCAAGAAAACCGCCAATTTCCTCCTCAACACCCTCCTCGGCACCCTCAACGAGCGCTCCATCGCCATCGCCGACTCCCCGCTCCCGCCGGAAAAAACCGCCGCGCTGCTCGGCCTGGTCGAAGCCGGCACCCTCGCCCTGAGCCAGGCGAAGGAAGTCCTCGCCGTCCTGCTCGATTCCCCCGACCGCGACCCCGCCGCCGTCGCCAAGGACCTCGGCTTCGAACCCGCCGACGCCGGCGAGCTCGACGCGCTCTGCGACCAGGTCATCGCCGCCAACCCCGACAAGGTCGCCGAGATCCAGGCCGGCAACGACAAGCTCCTCAACTGGCTCACCGGCCAGGTCATGAAGGCCTCCACCAGCAAGCCGAACCCGAAACAGGTGACGGATTTGCTGAAGGGTAAGCTGGGGTGATCGAAGTCGCGGCAGCCCGCTTTGGAGTGTCGACGTCACGTCGACATGACAATGGGCAGGCGGCATCCTGCCGCCTCCGGGTCGACAATCCGGACGGCATTCCAGTCCTTGCCGCGCCATCCGATTTCGCTACTTTCCCGGCGTCGACTCATCCTCCCCGTCGCCCCATGAACATTTCCCTCAAGGACTTCGCAAAAATCATGTTCGAGCGCTTCGAAGATGAGGGGATCCCCCTGCTCCTTGCCGGGGGCTGGGCGGTCACTTCACATGGGTTTTCCCGCAACACGATTGACCTCGACTGGATCTGCGCGCGAAGTCGCGAGGCGGAGGCCGTTGCCTTCATGGCCAAGCTCGGCTTTGAACCGAGGTCCGACGGGATGGCGACCCGCTTTCAATACGGCCGGGATCTCGCGTTTCCCTTGGTCGATTTGATCTGGGTCAACGACGACAGCTTCAACCAAATGCGCGGTTCGATGGATGAGGTGATGGGTGTCCGCGTCGTCACCTTCGAGGGCCTGATCGCCATGAAGCTCTATGCGCTCAAGGACGACGAGCACCGCAAAGGACGGGACCTGCGGGATCTGCAGGAACTGTTGGGGCGGAATCCCGGAAAAATTCCCGAAGGGGAACTGCGGGCGATGTGCCACAAGTATGCTGGCGAAGGGGCCTTCGAGAAGCTACACTACCGGCCATGATCGACATCGAACTACCTGACCTCAGCGGACATCCGCCCGCTCCGACGGTGGACCTTGTGACCTTCGAGCGATGGGTCATCGACGTGTTCATTCCCCAAGCCATCGCCCGGGGCGAATTGACCCAGGAGTCCGCCATCGCCGACTTCATGAACAACGAAGGCCGGATGGGAGAGTTTCGCTACGACGGCTGAAGACTCCCGACATCGATATCCTTCGGTCCGAACAAAGCCTTGAGATTCAGCCTATGGGAGCAGTCCGGCCAAGCACTCTCGTGATTCACCATTTGTCGGGAAACCCCAGTTCATTCCCAGCCCATTCCGATTCCATGAATCGGATGTAGTCACCGCGTTCTGGTAGCGGCGGCGCATGTCAAAATAGAGGAATAGTGCGATGGCGAGCGCTGCGATGAGGCTCGCAATCGCCATCGCGGACATCAGATTTCTTGACACCATCCATGGGCATGAAGTTGGGCTGAGCCGTCGGTAGCCGCAAGAAATCCCAGTTCGAAAATCGAGGTTGGACGTTCGGCGTTCGATGTTCAATTTCGCCTCGTGCTTCATCACGGCGACTGCCTCCAAGTCCTCCCCACCCTGCCCGACGGCTCCGTCGACCTGGTCGTCACCTCGCCGCCCTACAATCTCGGCATCAACTACCGCTCTTTCGACGACACGGCCGGCCGCGGGGAGTTCCTGGAATGGTGCCGTGCCTGGGCCGCCGAGGTGAAACGCGTGCTGGCCGACGACGGCTCGTTCTTCCTCAACGTCGGCGCGTCGCCGTCGAACCCGCTGCTGCCCCACCAGATCGTGATCGCCTTCACCGAGGGCAAGGACGCGCTGTTCACCCTCCAGAACACCTTCCATTGGATCAAGTCGATCACGGTCGAAACCCGCCGCGGCGAGCAGATCAGCGCCGGGCATTTCAAGCCGATCAACTCGCAGCGCTACGTCAACGATTGCCACGAATACGTCTTCCACCTGACGAAGTCCGGCACCGTGAAGCTCGACCGCCGCGCCGGCGGCGTGCCCTATCAGGACAAGTCGAACATCGCCCGCTGGGGCCACACCGGCGGCGTCGACCGCCGTTGCCGCGGCAACACCTGGTTCATCCCCTACGACACCATCCTAGCGCGGGAAAAGGAACGCCCCCACCCCGCCAGCTTCCCGATCGCGCTGGTCGAGCAGTGCGTCCTCCTCCACGGCAAGGGCCCGGCAACCCGCCTGCTGGATCCCTTCCTCGGCATCGGCACCTCCGCCGTCGCGGCGAAACGACAGGGCATCGCGGAGTTCACCGGGATCGAGCTCGATGATTACTATCTCTCCGTCGCCCGCGGCCGCCTCGAGGAACCGGCGGAGCGGGAGCTTTTTTAGCAGCGCGTCGCGGCTTTCCCATCGCCGCCGCGGCGGCGGACGTAGCACAACTTTGCAGGTTGTGACGGGGTGCGGCGGATTTCACCCCGAAACTTCGCAGTCTCCCGGGCGCGGCGACCCGTCCACGCCTGCAACTTGCAAAGTTGCGCTACCTCGGGCTCCGCCCGTAGGGTGTCGCCGTGCCCCAGCCGGAACAAGTCGAGATCCAGGAAGAGTTCATCAAGATCGAGTCCATCTTCGTCCGCCATCGGAATGCCCTTGTGCTCCGCGCGAAATTCGCGCCGATCTATACCGACTACTACCTCCATCTGATGCAGCACGGGATCCGCCACCCGGGCGAACTCGACCAGATGCTGAAGGACTTCCTCGCGGGGATCACCCTTCACGCGGTCGCCCGGCCCTGGGCGGAAACCGTCGCCTGGACGGTCAACCTGCGCGCCCCGCGGGTGAACGTCTTCGTCACCGCCGGCTCGCTGCTCGAAGCCGTCACCGGCCGCCTCTTCACCGAAGACGTCCGCGAGCCCGACCGGAATTACTTTTACTCCCAGGTCACCGCCAACCACCAGGCCGAGCCACGGCTGTCGACGCTGGAAGTCGACGACCGCGACCCGCTGCACTGGGTCGAGCAGTATTATGCCCAGTCCGAGCAGCGTCCCGCCCGGATCTTCCGCCACGACGACGAGCTGTTCTCGCTGGTCACCGCCCAGCCCGACTGCGACGAGACCTGGCTCGCCGCGCTCGACGCCGACGCCGCGGAACGGATCCAGGAAACCGAGGAGACCACCTTGTTAGAGACCCGCCGCTTCCGCTTCCACTGCGGCTGCGACCTCGGGAAAATCCTGCCGATCCTCGGCTCCTGGCGCGAGAAGCCCGACATGCTGTTCGAAGGCGCCGATGTCATCACCGTCCAGTGCCCCCGCTGCGCCGCGCGCTACCAGGTGACGCGCGACATGATCTAACAGCAGATGGTCCGCAGCTTCCATCACCTCGACTTCGCCGACCTCCCCGCCCTCGTCGCGGCGAAGGAAGCGGCCGGCCTGCGGATCTCGCTGTGCATTCCCACGCTCAACGAGGAAGGCACCATCGCCCGCGTCGTCTCGGTGCTGAAGGCCGGACTCTTCGACCGCCACCGCCTGCTCGACGAGCTCGTGGTCATCGACTCCGGCTCCACCGACCGCACCCGCGCCCTCGCCGCCGAGGCCGGGGCGGAGGTGGTGCTCGCCGCCGACATCCTGCCCTCCCAAGGCCACCGCGGCGGCAAGGGCGAGAACCTGTGGAAGGCCGTCCACCATCTCACCGGCGACATCCTGTGCTTCGTCGACGGCGATATCGGCAACATCCACCCGCGCTTCGTTTACGGCACCGTCGGCCCGCTGATCCGCCACGCGGAGCTCGGCTACGTGAAGGGCTTCTACGAACGCCCGCTGCTCGCCGCGGAAGGCGTCGATCCCCGCGGCGGCGGGCGGGTCACCGAGATCCTCGTCCGCCCGCTGTTCCAGCGCTTCTGCCCCGAACTCGCCGGCCTCCACCAGCCGCTGGCCGGCGAATACGCCGCGCGTCGGGAGATCCTGGAGACCCTCCCGATGCCGACCGGCTACGGGGTGGAAACGGCTCACCTGTTAGATGTCCGTCGCACGTGCGGGATCGGCGCGATCGCCCAGACCGACCTCGACGAGCGGATTCACCGCAACCGCTCGCTGGCCCAGCTCGGGCGGATGTCCGGGGAGATCCTCGACGCGTTTTTCTCCCGTGCCGGGACCGCTGGTTTTCCGGCCGGCCGCCCCGGACTCGAGCGACCGCCGATGATTTCCCTCCCCGACTACCGCGAACGGTGCACTAGCCCGCCGGTCTCCAAACCGGCAGCCCCGGGCCCCCGCCGATGATTTCCTCTTCCAGTCATCACCCGCGCTTCCCCACCCCCGCCGGTCGCGCTAGAACTCCCCCGTGAAGCCGCCGGAAATCCGCGAACTCGACGACGACGATCATCCCGCCGCGAACGCCCTGTTCGCGCAGCTCAATCCCGACGTCCCGCCGGAAATCCTCGCGCAGCGCTTCACCGCCATCCTCGCCGGGCACCCGCACTACCGGATCTTCGGCGCCTTCGAGGACGGCCGGCTCGCCGCGGTCGCCGGGGTCTGGATCGCCACCAAGATCTGGTGCGGCCGCTACCTTGAGATCGACAATCTGGTGGTTGACGCCGCCCGCCGCTCGTCCGGCCTGGGTTCTGCTCTGCTGCGGTATCTCGAAGCCCTGGCGATCGCGGAAGATTGCAACATCGCGGTCCTCGACAGTTATACATCCAACCACGCCTCGCACCGCCTCTACCACCGCCACGGCTACGAAATCCGCGGCTTCCATTTCATCAAACCTCTCGCCCCCCTCGACCGCTGATGACACCGCCCTACTCCGTCGCCATCGTCCACTACCACCTCAACCGGGGCGGGGTGACCCGGGTGATCCACACCGCCGCGGCCTGCCTCAAAGCCGCGGGGATTCCTCATGTGATCCTGAGCGGAGAGGCGGACGAGCGCGATGCGAGCCTGCCGGTCCAGGTGGTCGAGGGTCTCCGTTACGGCACCGATCCGGACGGCCCCAGCGGTTTGCAACTCTCGCAATCGCTGCGCGCCGCCGCCGCCGCCGTGCTCGGCCCCGGCCCGATCGTCTGGCACTTCCACAACCACTCGCTCGGCCGCAACCGGGCGATCGCCGACGCCGTGGCCATCCTCGCCGAATCGGGCGACGCGATGGTGCTGCAATTCCATGACTTCGCCGAGGACGGGCGGCCGCAGAACTACCCGGTCATCGCCGACACCGACACGCTCTATCCGCACTCGCCGCGGATCCGCCTGGCCTTCCTCAACTCGCGCGACCTCCTGCACTTCCTCGCCGCCGGCCTTCCCGCCGCCCGCTCGGTCCTGCTGCCGACCGCCATCACCCCGCCGGCCGCCGTCAAGCCGCTGGAGACGCCACCCGACAGCCCGCTGGTCCTCTATCCGGTCCGCGGAATCCGCCGCAAGAATCTCGGCGAGCTCTTCCTCCTCGCCGCGCTCTCCCCCAAGGGCACCCGCTACGCCCTGACCCTCGCGCCCGAGAATCCCCGCTGGCAAAGCTACTACGACGAATGGACCGCCTTCGCGCAGGACTCCGGGCTGCCGGTGCAGCTCGCGGTCGTCGGCCGCTTGTCGCCCGTGCCCAAGGCATCGCGCAGCTACGCGAGCTGGTTGCGGCACGCGACCCACTGCATCACCACCTCGGTCGCCGAGGGCTTCGGGCTCGGCTTCCTCGAACCGGTGATGATCGGCAAGCCGCTGCTCGGCCGCAATCTGCCGACCGTCACCAACGATTTTTCGGAAGCCGGCATCGTGCCCGGCCGGCTCTACGACCGCTTGCTGGTTCCGGTCGCCTGGGTCGGCAAGGAAGCCCTGCGCCAGCGGCTGGTCCGCAGCCTCTGCACGACGCTCGAAACGTATGGCCAGGTGATGTCGAACGAACACGTCGAACGGTCCTTCGCGGCGATGCTCCACCGCGATTACCTTGATTTCGGCAACCTTCCCGAAGACCTCCAGCGCCAGGTGATCCACCGCATCCTCGCCGGCGGCGAGGGCGACGAGGTGCTCGTCGAAAGCCGCGCCGAGACCGTCCCGCTGCGACTCTGGCTGCGCCGCACGCTCAAACAAACCGCGCCCACCGCGCAACCGCCGGACCTCGCGGCCTATTCGTTGGAAGCATACACCGCCCGCCTGACCCAGGTTTACGCCAGCCTGGCGCACGTCAAGCCAACGGCCCCCGAGTACGTCGCCAAGCACAAGGTCCTCGCGCGCTTCCTCAAGCCGGGATCCTTCCACTTCCTGCTGACTTAGCCCGCGCGATCGGCCCCGGCTCAGTGCTGCTGGCGCTCCAGCAGGTTGCGGAACAGGTCGTGCTTCTCCTGCAACTGCTGGAAGGTCCCGTCACCCACGATCTTCCCGCCCTCGAAGACCAGGATCCGGTCCGCGATCCGGATCGTGCTGAAACGGTGGGCGATGATGAAAGTCGTGCGACCCCGGGTGAGGTCCGCCAATTCTTCCTGGATCCGCGACTCCGCCTCGGAGTCGAGCGCCGAGGTCGCCTCGTCGAGGATCAGCACCGGCGCGTTCTTCAAAAAGGCGCGCGCGATCGAGATCCGCTGCTTTTGCCCGCCGGACAACTGAGCGCCGCGCTCCCCGACCTGCGTGTGGTAGCCCTCCGGCAAGCCGGCGATGAATTGGTCCGCGTTCGCCTGCCGCGCCGCCTCCCTGACCTCGTCGTCGCTCGCGCTCATCCGCCCGAGCTTGATGTTCTCGAAGATCGTCCCCGCGAACAGCACCGCCTCCTGCGGCACGATCGTGATATGGTCCCGCAGGTTCTTCAGCCGCAGGTCGCGAAGATCCACGCCATCGAGCGAGATCCTGCCCGACGTCGGATCATAGAAGCGCGGCACCATGCTGGCGAAGGTCGTCTTGCCCGCGCCGGACGGCCCGACCAAGGCGACCACCTGGCCCGCCGGAACATCGACAGTGATCCCGTTGAGCGCCGGGTTGTCCCCATAGGAAAAGGCCACGTTCTCGAAAGTCACGCGTCCCGCCACCTTCGGGATCGACACCGGATCTTTCGGATCGGTCACCCCCTCTTCGGCGTTCAAGATCACCTCCAAGCGGTCCAGCGAAGCCTCGCCCTGCTTCAGCCGGTTGTGGATCTCCCCGAGCTTCTTCATCGGGTCGTAGCACATGTAGAGCGCGATCACCAGGGGCAGGAATTTCTCCAGGCTGAAGCCGTTCGAAGCCGCGTAACCGAGCGCCACCGCCACCACCCCGGCGGAGATCATCTCGATCATGGGCGGCGAGAGATAGCGGTATTTAATGACCTTCAGGTGGAACTTCGTCCAGCGGCCGATCCCGTCGAGGAAGCGCTTGCCCATCATCTCCTCGAGGTTGAAGGCGCGGATCTCGCGGGTCGCCCCGAGCGTCTCCGCCAGCACCGCGGAGTTGTCACCCGCCTCGCGCTGCATCGCCGCGGCCTTGCGCATCAGGCGCTTGCCTAACAGACGGACCGGCAGCACCGCGATCGGGATGCTCAGCAGGCACGCCAGCAGGAAGAACGACTCCCGGCTCTGCCAACTCTCCCACCCGAGGTAGCTCAAGGCGGCGATCAGCGTCAGCGGCTGCTTGATCAGGTCGTTCGAGATCGTGGTGACCACGCCTTGCAGCAGGTTCGAGTCGGTGATCACCCGGCTGATCAGGTCGCCCGTCTTGCGGCCGCTGAAGAACCCAAGCGGCAACCGTTGGAGTTTGACGAACACCGACTGCTGGATCTCCCGCAACACGTGCAGGCCCGCCGCCGTGATGAAATAGACGTTCAAGAATCCGGCGAGGCCGCGAATCAACGCGGTGAGCGGAATCAGCGCGCAGGCCCCGATCAGGAGCACGGTCCCGGCATACTCCGGGCCCACCCGTTCGGTGATCCACTGCCGCACCCCGGCCGAGCTTCTCAGGCTCTCCGCCTCCCCCGGAAAGGCCCGCTCCAGCATCGCGTCGGCTTCATCCGCACCCCGCTGCTCGACGAGAACCGTCCTGACCTCCTCCACCTTCGAAGTGCTGTTGAAGATGACGGGAAAGACCACCTTCACCAGCATCGGCATCCCGAAACCGCTGGCCACCGCGAACACCAGGCCGGCGGCAATTCCCGCGAGGTAGGTGGACTTCACCTGCACCAGGTAGCCGAAATAGGGGTAGAATCGCTTCATCCGTTGGGGGCGGAGGTTCGCCCCCCCGCCCCCCGGCGGCAAGCCCGGAACGAGCCCCGCGGTGTACTGGACCGCGGATCTTCAGTCCGCGGCGCCAGTCCGGGGATT
>CAMCYK010000139.1 GCA_945883695.1 Akkermansia muciniphila
GCGCCAGATCTCGCGCGGCTTGTCGGGGAACTTCACGATCAACTCGTTCGGGTGCTCCTGGTGCCACTCGATCGATCCCTCGGTGCCGTAAACCCGGATGTTCAGGTTGTTCTCGTCGCCGCTGGAAACCTGCGACGCGTAGAGGATGCCCTTCACGCCGTTCTGGTAGCGGACCAGGATGTTGCCGTCGTCGTCGAGATGGCGGCCGGGAATGAAGGTCGTCAGCTCCGCGGCCAGTTCTTCGATCTCCAGCCCGGTGATGTAGCGGGCGAGGTTCTCGGCGTGCGAGCCGATGTCGCCGATGCAGTTGGAGACGCCGGAGATGGAAGGGTCCATCCGCCAGTTGGCGATCTTGCTCGGCGCGGCCTCCTTGAAGGCGCTCGAGGCGTAGCCCTGGGGGTATTCGGCGACGATCTTGAGCAGCCGCCCGAGGCGGCCCGACTTCACGATCGCGCGGGCTTCCTTGACCATCGGGTAGCCGGTGTAGTTGTGGGTCAGCGCGAAGACCTTGCCACTCTTCTTCACCAGCTCCGCGAACTCCTTGCCCTCGGCCAGCGAGAAGGACATCGGCTTCTCGCAGATGACGTTGATCCCGGCGGCGAGGAATTCCTTGGCAACCGAGACGTGGAGGTCGTTGCGGACCACGATCGACACGAAGTCGATGCGCCGGTCGGCCGGCAGCGCGGCTTCCTTCGCGGCCATCTCGGCATACGAGGTGTAGACGCGGGACGGATCGAGGAACAGGTCCTCGCCGGAAGCCTTGCCCTTCTCGGGATCGGAGGAGAAGCAGCCGGCGACGAGTTCGATCTTGCCATCGAGGTTGGCGGCCATGCGGTGGACGGCGCCGATGAAGGCGCCGCGGCCACCACCGACCATGCCCATGCGGAGTTTGCGGTTCATGAGGGAGAAGTTTGGAACAAGGTTGGGGTTAAGTGAACCGCCAAGACGCCAAGGACGCCAAGTTCACCATGAGGCATTGGATCGGAACAGAAACTCTTGAAAACTTGGCGCGCTTGGCGTCTTGGCGGTTCAAAAATCCGGGTTTGTTAGACGGCCACCGGCACGCCGTTGGCCGCGGAGGCGTAGATCGCGTCGATGATTTTCATCAGCTTGAGCGCCTGGTCCGGCGTGTTGAAGGGCGCCGCCTTGCCTTCGACGGCGTGGATGAAGTTCGCGGCCGAGGCGCTGCGGCCCATGTCCTCGCAGGCTTCGGTGACGATGCTGCGGTTGACCGAGCAGCCGTTCTCCTGGACGTAGAGTTCGCAGGTGTCGATGGCCGTTTCGTCGAGACCGTCGCGGCCGAACAGGCGCTCGACCTTGCCGCCGGCTTTGGAGCCTTGGAACACCACCGAGACTTCCTCGCGCTTGATCATTTCCGCCCAGGAGACCTGGAGCGACAGCACCTGGCCGGTTTTGAAGGTGACGAAGCCGTGGGCCGCGGCCTCGACGTCGTTGGTGCCGTCGGCCTTGTCCGGAATGCCCCAGGGGCCCTTGAAGCCCTTGTCGGTGATGTGGTCGTCGAAGGTCTGCGCCAGCACGTGGGCCGGCTCCGGATAGCCCATGAAATAGAGCGCGAGGTCGATCATGTGCAGCAGGTCGATGACCGGCCCGCCGCCGGACAGCGCCTTGGTGGTGAACCAGCCGCCGAAGCCCGGGATGCCGGTGCGGCGGATCCACTTGGCCTGCGCGGAGTTGATTTTTCCCACGGTGCCGTCGGCCACGTAGTTCATCATCGCGATCGACTCGGGCCGGGCGCGGTTGTTGAAGTTGAACATCAGCCGCTTGCCCGCGGCATGGGCGGCATCGATCATCTCCTGGACCTCCGCGGCATTCAGCGCGGGCGGCTTTTCGCTGAAGACGTGCTTGCCGGCGGCGAGGCACTGGATCGCCAGCGGCATGTGGAACTTGTTCGGCACGATGATCGACACCGCGTCGATGTCGGCGTCGGCGAGCATGGCTTCCACGCTCTCGAAGGCGGCGGGAATCTCCCACTGCTTGGCCGCGCGCGCCGCGGCACCCGGCGCCGGGTCGGCGACGGCGGCGACGGTGGCTCCGGCCTTGCGGAAACCTTCCGCGTGATAGCGCAGCATCCCGCCGGCTCCGATGACTCCTACTTTGGTGGACATGATCTTGTGAAATTCGGGTTCGTGATTCTTTCCAGCCCTTCTCAGGCAGCGACCTCGCAATACGCGGCGAGCGACCGGGGTTCGGGAACAGGCAGTCCGGCCAAACGCAGGCCCTCCAGATGAAACTCGATGGCATCGTGCATCTCCCTCTCGACTTCAGCCGTGGACTTCCCGGTGGCAACGCACCCGGGAAGGTCCGGCGAATAAGCGGAAAAGCCGCTGTCGGTCTCTTCGATGATGATGAGGTATCGGGTCATTTGAGTCCTGCTTGTTTGAGGATACTGCCCAGGGTTCCCGGTGCAAGATCGTCCCCGGGCTTGCCGGGAACGGTGACCAGGCCGGTTTTGGTCGGGTGCTTGTATTGCCGGTGACTGCCGCGGGTCCGGTCGAGATACCAGCCATCGTTTTCGATGAGAAGGATCACGTCCCGGACTTTCACGGCGTGGGCTTACTGGTTGGTCTTATCAAAGGCGGCGTCGAACGCCACGGTATTGCGTGGGAAATCGAGGCCCTTGACGAAGCCGCAGCTCTCGGTGGCGCCGTGGAAGCGGTCCATCCGGCCGTCTTCCCACTCGATCGAAAGCGGGCCGTTGTAGCCGGTGTCGTTGAGGGCGACGATGACTTCCTCGAAGTTGATGTCGCCGCGGCCGACGCTGCGGAAATCCCAGTAGCGGCGGGCGTCGCAAAAATCGGTGTGGCCGCCGAAAACGCCGACCTCGCCGGTGCCGTGACCCCACCAGACGTCCTTCATGTGGGCGTGGTGGATCCGCTCGCCGAGCAGGTAGATGAATTTCACGTAGTCGACGCCCTGGTAGCCGAGGTGGCTCGGGTCGTAGTTGAAGCCGAAGCGCTTGTGGCCCTTCACGGCATCGACCGCACGCTGGGCGGAGGCGATGTCGAAGGCGATCTCGGTCGGGTGGACTTCCAGCGCGAAGTAAACGTCTTCCTTCTCGAAGGCATCGAGGATCGGCTTGAAGCGCGTGCCGAAGTCATCGAAGCCTTTTTGCAGGTAGGCCTGGCTGGTCGGCGGGAAGGCGTAGAGCGCCCCCCAGATCGAGGAGCCGGTGAAGCCGTTGACGACCGCCTTGCCGGAGCCGGCGGGCTTGGTCGCCATGTAGGCCTTGCCGGCGTCGAGGAACTTGCGGCAGGCCTTGCCGGTGTCGATCATCTCCTGGGCGGCGCGCTGGCGGACGCCTTCGGGATCGCCGTCGCCCCAGACATGCGGCGGCAGGATGCACTCGTGGCGCTCGTCGATCGGATCGCAGATCGCCTGGCCGACGAGGTGGGCGGAGATCGCGTAGCAGGCGAGGTCGTGCTTCTTGAGCAGTTCCCAGCGGCCTTCGACGTAGCCGGGCTCGTGGAGCGCCTTCTGGACGTCGAAATGGTCGCCCCAGCAGGCGAGCTCGACGCCGTCGAAGCCCATGGCCTTGACCTTGGGGAAAAGTTCTTCCGCGGGGAGATCGGCCCACTGGCCGGTGAAGAGGGTTACGGGTCGTGACATGATCGGATGGGTTGGATGCTGGGTTGAGATTGGCGAAGGCGCCGCGCGGGGGAAATCGGAAAATCCCGGGGGACGATGGAAATTGCGACATCGAATGTCCAGACCGCCCTCAAACGGGCCGCCGCAGGTCTCCTGAGTCAGGGAGAGTGCCGAGCGTACTCCGGCAAGGGCCGGAACGCAGCGCCCTGAGCGATCGGCCTGAGCAGCCTCCACGAACCACCGCGGTCTCCCACCCGGGAGGCCGCCGTTTTTGCATTTCCCTCCATCCAACGGAAGGCTGCCCGTTCAAGGAGCGGGCAGCTTTCGGGTCCGCCCTTTCACCGCCATCACGGCCATGCCGACGACGCAGGCGACCGCGATCCCCAGCAGCGGGATGCCGACCAGCGGCCGGAATGCCAGCCAGGCGAGGGCGGACAAGGCTGGAATGGAAAGCGGCTAGAGAGCCGGCTCCGGGGGATCCCCGGCGGCGGTCTTCGCCTCGCGGATCCGCTTCAGCCGGATCTGCAAGTCGGCCAGCGCGTTCATGAAGTAGATATAGGCGTCGTAGGCGCTGCCATAGGGCGAAAAATACTGGTGCACGCTGCCGTCGGTGCCGCCCTTGGTCGACATCCAGTAAAAGTGGTCGGAGGTCTGCATCTTCGCCCAGACATGGGTCAGGTCGGGATCCTTCGCGGCCAGCACCTCTTCCTCCAGCTTGTGGATTTTCGCGATCGCCTCCTGCTGCATCACGTTGCCGGTCCACGCGCTGAGGTCGCGCTCGGCGTCGGCCCACGAGGTCGGCCAGTGGCAATCGTATTCCTTCGACGCGCGGAACAGGTCGACCACCTCGCTCGGGGTGAGCCATTTGATGCCCTCGTCGAGCACCGCCGCCGGCAGCTTCTCCCAGAATTCGAAGACCCCGGTGTCCTTCCACTGGTGCTCGCCGATGGTTTCGTAATCCATGAACAGGTTCACCACGTCGCCCGGCGCGTTCTTCAGCCAGCCGGCGAATTTCTCCGGCGTCAGCGGCCACTCGTTCCACGTCTTGTCGGAAAAGCGGAAGCCGAGGTCGTCGGACAGCTCGACATTGCGCAGCAGCGTCTTGAGCTGCGAGACCTGCGGGGTGCGATACAGGTAGTTCGGCACCTGACCGTTGAGGACCCACGGCACGCCTTCGGCCAGGATGCCGTCGAAGCCCATCGTCTCGGCCTGGGCGGCGATGGCATTGTTGTAGATGAGTTCGGTGTTGCGGAACACCCGGGGCCGCACCTGGAACACGTCCTCCAGCTTGTCGAGATGACGGTCGACCTGGCGCTCGAACTCTTTCTTCGAATGCAGGATCGCCAGCGAATGATAATACGTTTCGGCCAGCAGCTCGACATTGCCGGTGGCGACGAGGTCCTGGAACGACTTCAGCACGTCGGGCCGGTGATGCTCCATCTGCTCGATCACCGTGCCGCTGATCGAGAGCGCCATCCGGAAGCGGCCGCGGCTTTCCTTGATGGCTTTCTGGAACAGCGCGTTGGCCGGCAGGTAGCACTTCTCGGCGACCTTGGACAAGATCTCGCCGTTCAGGCCGTCGTCCTCGTAGAAGGCATGCTCGCCGATCCGGAAGAAGTCATAGGGGATCAGCCGGTTCGGCTGATGGACCTGGAAGTAGAGGCAAACGTCGGGCATGGGTGCGGGAAAGGCTGAGTGATCAGTGATCAGTCATCAGTGACCAGGGATTGAATGAAGTCTTGGAACCACCGGATCCCGCCCCCTCCTTCATGGGACGAGTTCGCGGTAAATTTCCACCACCTTTTCGGCCGCCGCGTCCCAGGTGGAGGCAACCATGTCCTGCGCCGCCTGCTGGACGACCCGCTCGCGCAGCTCGTCGTCGGTGAGCAGGTCGATGATGTGCTTGGCCATCAGCTCGACGTCCCAGTAGTCCGCCTTGAGCGCGCCCTTCAGCACTTCCGCGACGCCGGATTGCTTCGAGATCACCGCGGGAATGCCGAACTGCGCGGCTTCCAGCGCCGAAAGCCCGAACGGTTCGGAGACCGATGGCATGCAATAGATGTCGGTCATCGACAGCAGTTCGTTGACCTTCTCCTTGTTGAGGAAGCCGGTGAAGTGGAAGTAGCCGCCGAGCCCGCGGAAGGCACCGCTTTCGATCAACGGCTTCAAGCGCTCGCCGGTGCCGGCCATCACGAAGCGGACGTTCTTGTTTTGCTCGAGCACCCGCGAGGCGATCTCCAGGAAAAACTCCGGCCCCTTCTGGGCGGTCAGCCGGCCGAGGAACAGCACCAGCTTCTCCGGGAACTTCTTCCTGGTCGAAAACACCGTCACCGGCTCGGCCCCGTTGTGGACCGGACGGATCTTCGCGGGATCGATGCCGTAATGTCCCGCGCAGACCTGGCCGGTGTAGCGGCTGACCGGAATGACGATGTCGGCCTCCTCCATCCCGTATTTCTCGATGTCGTAGATCCACCCGCGGGCATCGGCCCCGGCGCGGTCGTACTGCGAGGCGTGGACATGCAGCACCAGCGCCTTGCCGGTGGCTTTCTTGACTTCGACGCCGGCGAGGAAGGTCATCCAGTCATGGGCATGCACCACGTCGAAGTCGGTCTGCAGCGCGAGTTTCGCGGCGATCTTCGAGAACTCGATGACCTTGGTCCCGAGGTCGGAACCGTAGAGTTCCCCCATCTTGAACTGCTCGAGCTGGTTGCGGGTGGTCTGTGAAAAGCGGATCTCTCCGCCGGGCTCCATCCGCACCCGTTCGGCGGTCGTTTCCTCCGAATCGTAGGGATCGAGGTGGATCGGCACCCGGTCGATCTGCGCGAAACTTTCGTAGCGGTATTTCCCTTCCACGGTCTGCAGGTCCTCGACCCGCAGGTTGTTGAGACCGGTCAGTTGAAAGCCTTCGAATCCGGCGTCGGGGGCGGCCCGCGGAACGATCACCCGCAGGTCGACATACTTCGACAAGGCTTGGGACAGACCGAGGCAGGCGATCCCCAGCCCGCCATTGATCAGGGGGGGGAACTCCCAACCGAGTTTGAGCACGCGAAGACGATTCATGACGTTGATGAGAGCACCGGAACCTGAAATTCAGGCACTCCGGAGCCGCGCAAGGGCTTCAGCAATGGACGGGCCAATGTCGATGCATTTTACGTAGGCCTACGTGCCGTCCCTGTCACTTGAAGCGGGATTCCCGCGTTACCGCCACCAACTCCTTCACCCGCTGCCGCCCCCGGAGCTTGGCATGGCGACGGCTCCGGTGTTTACTTCGCGACGTTCACCTCATTCCCTCCGCCACCCGCCCATGGCATCCGAAGAATTCTCAGGCAACTACATGGAGAAGCACCGCCTCGCCGGGGAGGTGATCGACTTCTTCCCCGGCACGGTCCGCGAACTGCGCCGGCCGGTGCCCGGCTGCTTTGAACTGCTCACGGACAACGGGGTGCTGCTCCAACTCCGCCTGGTGGCCGAGGGCATCGTGCGCTTTCGTTTCACACCGGAGGGACGCTTCGAGGACGATTTCTCCTACGCGGTCGATCCCGCCTTCGCGCCGCCCCTGCCGGAACACGAATGGATCGAGTTCGCCGACGGATTCGCCCTCAAGGCCGGCCGGATTTCCGTGCGGATCACCCGCCACGGGCTGAAGACGACGGTCACCGACACGACCACCGGCAAGATCCTCTGCCAGGACGACAAAGGTTTCCACTGGGAGGACAACAAGACCTTCGGCGGCGAGATCGTGAAGATGAGCAAGGTTTGCCAGCCGACCGAATACTTCTACGGCCTGGGTGACAAATCCTGCGATCTCAACCTGCGCGGCCGCCGCTTCCAACTATGGGGCAGCGACACCTACGCCTACGGCCCCGAGTCCGACCCGCTTTACAAGAACATCCCCTTCTACCTCAGCCTGTGCCGCGGCACCAGTTACGGAATCTTTTTCGACAACTCCTTCGGCAGCGGCTTCGACTTCGGCAGCGAGAAGCCGAACGTCACCGCCTTCCGGGCCGAGGGCGGCGAGATGAACTATTACTTCATCCACGGCGCGACCCCGCTCGACGTGGTCCGCGCCTACACCCGCCTGACCGGACTGCCGGAAATGCCGCCGCTGTGGGCGCTCGGCTACCACCAGTGCAAATGGAGCTACTACCCGGAGACCCTGTTCCGCGGGATCGCCGCCGGCTTCCGCGAGCGCCGGATCCCCTGCGACGCGCTCTATCTCGACATCGACTACATGGACGGCTACCGCTGCTTCACGTGGGACGGCGAGCGCTTCCCGGACCCGAAGCGGATGGTCGCCGAGCTCGCGGAGGACGGCTTCAAAACCGTCGCGATCATCGATCCCGGCCTGAAGATCGACCCGGACTACCCCGCCTGGGCCGAAGGGATCGCCAAGGGTTACTTCTGCCGCCGCCAGGACGGCAACCTGATGAAAGGCTCGGTCTGGCCGGGGCTCTGCCACTTCCCGGACTTCACGCGGCCGGCGGTCCGCGACTGGTGGGCCGGGCTGTTCGAGGAACTGGTCGGCGAGACCGGGGTCCACGGCATCTGGAATGACATGAACGAACCGGCGGTGTTCGAGGAAGGGACCTTCCCGCCCGACGTCCGCCACGACTACGACGGCCATCCCTGTTCCCACCGCAAGGCGCATAACATCTACGGGATGCAGATGATCCGCGCCACGCAGGACGGCCTGCGCCGCTTCGGCAAGGGGCGCCGGCCCTTCTCGATCACCCGCTCGGCCTTCGCCGGCACCCAGCGTTTCGCCTGCGCCTGGACCGGCGACAACGTGGCCTCCTGGGAGCACCTCAACATGGCCAACACCCAGTGCCAGCGGCTCGCCACCTCCGGCATGTCGTTCATCGGTTCCGACATCGGCGGCTTCATCGGAACCCCGACTCCCGAACTCTACCTGCGCTGGGTCCAGCTCGCGGTCTTCCATCCTTTCTTCCGCACCCATTCGTCCGGCGACCTCGGCGACCAGGAACCCTGGTCCTTCGGCGAGGACACCACCGACTGGGTGCGGCGGGCGATCGAGACCCGTTACCGCCTGCTGCCCGCGATCTACACCGCCTTCTGGCAATACGTGAAGGACGGGACGCCGATGATCCGCTCGTTGCCGCTGGTCGACCACCAGAACCCGGACGCCTACTGGCGCAGCGCCGAGTTCTACTTCGGGGATCACCTCTATGTCGTGCCGATCCTGGCGGAAGGCGAGGAAGGCCGCTTCCTCTATCTGCCGAAGAGCGAGTGGTTCTCCTATCATGACGACTCGCGGCCGAAGGCGGTCGCCACCGACATCTGGATCGAGTGCCCGATCGACCGCATTCCGGTCTTCGTCCGCGGCGGCGCGGTGGTGCCGCACTGGCCGCTCCAGCAGCACGTCGGCGAGATCCCCCACCCCGAGCCCGAACTCCGCGCCTGGTGGAAGGACGGCGCCGAAAGTAGCCGCTGGTACGAGGATGAAGGCGACGGCGAAGCCTGGAAAACCGGCGCTTACCGCGATTCCACGCTGCGCCTCGAAGGTGGCACCGGATTCATCCGTCTCAGCCGCGAGTGGCAGGGATCCTGGACCCCGTGCTACGAAACCGTGCACCTCACCTTTTGCGGCATCGGCAGCGCGGATGCGGAATTGAAGGTCCTCATCGACGACACCGAGCACATCGCCCTGCGCGGCGACGACGGCCGCTACCGCGCCACCGCGCCCCGCGACTTCCAGGTGGCGCGTCTCGCCTGGACTCCCGTCAGCACCGCGGCCGGGATGGCCAGCGAGGCGCGGGTCTGACGCGCGGATGGCGGATTTCTTTACTCCTGGCGCGCGCGAATCGCCACCAGCGCGCGGTCGGTCAGGACCCGCATTTCGGGCGGGGCACCCTCTCGCGAGCCCTCCAGCACCGCCAGGCTCCTGGCGGTGCCGACCCGGTGCAGCATGCGGATGGCGGACATCCGCAGGGTTGCCGTCCCCTTCTCAAAGCGGGCCAGCACCGCGTCCTCGATCGCCGGCCCCAGTTTCACGTAAAACTCTTCCCAGGTGGTGCAATCCTGAGCCCACAGGTCGTCGATGATCGGAACCGCCGACGCATCCCCGCGGGAGACCAGCAATTCCACCATCGGTTCCGGCACTTCTTTGCCGGACAGCGCGACCTTCTCGAGCGCCGCGCGGACGACCTCCTCGGATCCATCGCCCGGCTGGCCCCAGTTCAACAGCGCCTTGGCCGTCACTCCCTGCATCTCGACATCCCCCTCGCGCATCAACTCTTGCATCCGGCGGACGATGTCATCGCGGTAAAACTTCGGTTCGGCCGGCCCGAGGCGGGTGACCGCCTTCCGCGCGCGCTCCAGATCGATGCTGTCGAGTTCCCGCCGGTTGAGTTCGTAGAAGGCCGGACTCGCGGGATCGGTCAGCTTGTCGAGGGGACCTTCGACGAATGCGGAGTTGTCCACCTGAACCTCGATCACCCGCAGCGGCTCGATGATCCGGGCTTCGCCGAAGCGCTGGCAGAGCCGCGCGAATTCCGCGAAATCCCCGCTCACCCCACTCATGACCATCAGATATCCCCCTTCGCGCTGATACATGTGGGATCCGGTGTCCGCGCCGGTGTTGCGAACCACATAATCCCTCACCTGGAACTTGTGGCGTTCCTGCAATCCGCGCAACCAGAGGCCGATCACCCCGCGTCCGGTGCCGGCGGCTTCCTTGCCGTAGCGGAGGATCTCGCGCTCCAGCGGGGAATACTCCATTTCCTCCTTGAGCAGGGTGAGCTCGTCCTTGACGTCCAAGGGCCCGCCCTTCCCGGATGGATCCGGTTTGACCGGCTCAAAGTCGTCGAAACCGGTGCGGATCGGATTCACCCGCTGGTTGCCCTCGGTGAAGATGAAGGGCAGCCCGAGCAAGGCCGCCGCGGCGACCAGCGCCCCGAAGACCGCCTTCCCCCGCGACCGCGGATTCGCCGCGATCAGGAAAACCGCCGTGACCAGCGCGGTGAAGCCCGCGAGCATCAGCCGCTTCGACTGCGATGTCCCGAACAGCATCCCGCCCGCGGATCCGCCGAAAATCAGCATCAAGGCGATGATCACCGCGACCGCGACCGCGATGAAGCCGAACACCAGGCGGACCGGCGACGAGGTCTCGACCGCCGGGTGGGCCGGTTCTTGCGCGTAATGAATGGCCTGGAACGTGGTCTGGGAGGTCGCGATGGTCTTCGGAACCCGCGAAAAGCGGTCCAAGGTGCGGTCGCGGCGCTCGCCCGGATAGAATTTCTTCGAGCGCACGATCACCTCTTCGTTCACCCGGAAACGGTGCTCGCAGGTGCCGCATTCGACCATCCGGTCGCGCAGCTCGATGCCCACCTTGAAGCGCTGTCCGCAACCGGAACAACGGATGGCAAGTGATTCGGCGTCGTCGTGTGGCTCGTCCATGCGGTCACCATGATTGGCGGTTCATCCCGGCAATGCAACCCGGGATAGCATGTCTGTTAGATGGAAGTCCTCTCGCGGCGCAGGCGGACGGCGACGCAATCGGTGTCGGGCAAGATGAATTTCTCCACCACGACCTCCACCGCCCGGACCCGCGGGTCGGCCAGCACGTGGTCGGCGATGTCCGCCGCCAGCGTTTCAATCAGCCGCCGCGGCCGCGCGGCGGCCAACACCTGGATCCCGGCGGCCAGGGCGGCATAATCCAGGGTTTTCGCCAGTTCATCGGCCATCTCCGCGAACCCCGTCGCCAGCGAGATCGTCAGGCTCACCCGCAGCTCCTGCGGGGCCGCCCGTTCCTCGTCCGGCACGCCGATCCGGGTGGGCACCCGGAGCCGGCGGATCTCGATGTGATGGAAACCGGCCATGATCAGAGCGGGTGGTCGATGAGTCCCTGGTTGAGCGCCTCGACCAGCAAGGTGCGGGTCGGGCGATTGAGGTCGAGCCCCATCGCGGCGGCCGCGGTGACCCAGCGGTATTCCTGGGCCTCGTCGTTGAGGGCGACCGCGGTCGACGCGACCCGCGCGACATAATTGAGCAGCAGGAAGTGCTCGCGACGCAGGAATTCGGTGGAATCGATGCAATCCTGGACCAGCACGAAGCGGGGATCGGCGATCTCCAGCCCGGTTTCCTCGAGGATTTCGCGGCGCAGGGCGTCGAGCGAGCTCTCGCCGCGTTTGATCTTCCCGCCGGGGATCCCCCAGCGATGGCCCCACTTGTGGGTCTTCACCATCAGCAGCTTGCCGCGGCCGTCGTGGAGCAAGGCGCCGACCGTCGCCACCGGCCGGGGTTTCCAGCCGGGACGGGCCATCAAGCGCCGCAGCACGTCGAGGTCCGGCACCGTCAGGTCCGGGCGGGCGGCCGCCAGCGGGCCGGCGTGGGTGTAACCGGTCAGCACCGCGATCGAGGTCAGGTTGCCGTGGCGGGCGGTATCGATGTCGTGCGTCATGTCGCCGATGAAGGCGCTTTCGGCGGGGTTCAAGCGGTGGGTCTCGAGGATGCCGAGGATCCGTTCGCGCTTGTCGAGCACCCCGGAATAGGTCGCCTCGAAAAAATCGGCCAGTCCCAGCTCGCGCAGTTGCCCGTGGAACGCGTCGCTGTCCATGCTGGTCAGGATAAAGGCGCGCACCCCGTGGTCGCGGCACCATTCGAGCTTCTCCCGGGCGTGGGGCAGGATGGTGACCGGCGCCGCGGAGGCGGCGAAGGCCTTGCGGAAATGGACTTCCAGCTCGTCCAGCGGCACCCCGGGCAGCAATTCCTCGTAGAAATCCCGGTACGGGAGCCGGAAGCGCAGCCGGAAGCCCTCGCGGTCGAGCGCCGCGACCCCGTAGATCCCGAGCACGTGGTTGGTGGCTTCCAGGACCGGCGGCAGGTCGTCCACCAGGGTTCCGGACCAGTCGAAGATGAGATTGTGAAACATGGGAATGCTTTGTTAGCCGACCGAGAATCGCAGCGTTTTGACCACCCCGGGGCCGGCCGCCTGCTGCACTTTCTGCAGCAGGACGCCCTTGGTTTGCTCGAGGTGGAACCTCATCGCGGGTTGTAGCACGTGGAGCGTCAGGCAGCCGCCCTTGAGGGACACCGGCGACGCGTGGCGGGCCACGAAATCCCCCGCGACCTCTTTCCACATCGCGCGCAGGCGCTCCTCGTCGATCCCCTCGGTCGCCCCGGCCTGCCGCAGGATCGCGGCGAGAAACTCCTTGGGCAGGTGCAGCCGCTCGTCGGGGTGCGCCGGATCATCGGCACCCCGCCAATCCCGCAGCACGGCGCGACGGATCGCTTCAAGCCGGGATTCCTTGGCCATCGGAGAACGGGTCAGCTTTCGCCGTCCTCGCCGATCGCCTCGACCGGACAGCCCTCCATCGCCTCGCGGCACTGCGCCTCCTCCTCGGCATTGAGCGGCTGCTTGTAAACGAACGAGTAACCCTCGTCGTCCGAACGGGTGAAATTGTTCGGTGCGGTCTCGCGGCAAAGGTCGCAGTCGATGCACTGGCTATCGACGTAGAATTTGCCTGCGACGTTCTCCCGGTTCTTGTCTTCGCGGTCTGCCATTGGAAGGAAATGCTGCTGGGGTCTTGAATCGCGCTCCCGGGCCGGGCATGCAATCCCTTTTTATCGATTCCTCGCGCGCATGCTTTCCTCTGGCCAAGAGCGGATGCGGTTTCTACACCGGTGCCCGCCCCACCTCATGTCTCCGGAACCACCCAGTTCGTCCGGTTTGCCGCCCCGCGGCCGCCCCGCCCTGTCGGATCTCTCGCGCGAGACGACCGAGGGCGACTTGTGGAATCTCGACGACGAGTTCGCTGACGGGGCCACCCCGAAACCGATCCTTTCGCCCCAGCCGCGCCGGAGCGCCGGCTCCGTCCCGGCCGCGCCCGCCCCGGATGCGGCCCCGGCACCGGAACGGCTCGAAACGCGGGAGCGCCCCGCCCCGCGCGATCCGCTGGAACGCAAGCACGCCCCGCCGCCCGCGGCCGACGAGATGGGCGACCTCGAGGAAGCCACGGCAAGCGTTGCCGAACCGGCCTTGCGAATCGTCCCGGAGGAAGAACCCGCCGCGTTGCCGGCGGAAGCCCCGCTCAGCCTCGACAAAACCGCGGACCCATCCGCCCTCCCCGCGGCCGCCGAGCCCGAGACAGCGGCCGCGCGCCCGAATCAGCGGCGCACGGAAATCGCGGCCAAAGCGCAGGCCGCCGCCATCCCCGCCCTGCCGCGCCTGAACCGCCGCGAAGTCCTCGGCCTCGCCGCCTTCGCCTTCGCCCTGCTGCTCGTCGCGATCTGGGTTCTCAGCCGCGTCTTCAGCGCCTTCGAATTCAAAAGCGAGTTCGTCAAAGGCCCCGATTTCCCGGTGACCGGCCAGCACCTGACGCTCGCCGCGGCCGACACCTACTGGCGCGAACCGGTCCGCAGCGGCGAGACCCGCGACTTCGCCCGCCGCGAGGTCACCATGATCCCGGTGCTCGAACTCTCGCTCGACCCCGCGAAATCCGCGAACGGCGCCCTGCTCGTCATCTTCCGGAACAGCGAGGGCGAACCGGTCGGGGACTCGATCCGCCGCTCGTTCTCCGGCGGCCGCTTCGACGCGAGCGGCGATCCCACCATCGCCTTTCCCTCCACCGACGGCTTCATCGCGGCGGCCGATTTCAACGCCTACCGCTCCGGCAAAGGCAAGATCTGGATGGCCGACATCCTCGAAGGTCCCTCGGTCGACGCCCCGGCCGACCGCTTCCAACCGCTCACCTCCCTGCCGGTAATCCCCAAGCTCCGCTAATCATGTCCTCATCCAACGTTCCCCCGCTGGTGCCCCGCGAAGGCTGGCACGTCATGCACCTGTTCTATCAGCTCGACCACGCCCAGTGGTCGATCCTCGGCGACGACGAGAAGCGCGCCGCCAAGACCCGCCTGACCGAACTGGTCCAGGAGATCCGCGCCACCAAGGACACCCACTTGTTGACCTTCTCGATCGCGACGCCCAAGGCCGACCTCGGCTTCATGCTGCTCACGCCCGACCTCCAGGTCGCGAACGCTTACGAGAAGCAGCTCACCCTGTCCCTCGGCGCGGAGATCCTCAGTCCGACCTATTCGTATCTCTCGCAGACCGAGCGCTCGGAATACACCACCTCGGCCGAGCAATACGCCGCCGAAACCCTGGTCGGCGAGAAAGGCCTCGCCGAAGGGAGCGCGGAGTACGAGCAGGCGCTCAAGGAGTTCAACGACCGCATGGACCACTACCTCCAGCACCGGCTCTATCCGGTGCTGCCCGACTGGCCGGTCGTTTGCTTCTACCCGATGTCCAAGCGCCGCAGCGGCGAGGACAACTGGTATTCGCTTACCTACGAAGCCCGCCGCGCGCTCATGGCCGGCCATGCCCGGGTCGGCCGCACCTATTCCGGCCGCATCCTGCAGCTGATCACCGGCTCGACCGGCCTCGACGAGTATGAATGGGGCGTCACCCTGCTCGCCAAGGACACGATCGACATCAAAGCGATCGTGTACGAGATGCGCTTCGACGAGGTGTCCGCCCGCTACGCCGATTTCGGCGACTTCTACATCGGCATGCAGCTCCCGCTCGACGAGCTATTCCGGCGGGTCTGCCTCTGAACCAGCTTACTCCTCGATCCCCTCCATCTCGGTGCGCATGCGGTCCATCAGGCGCTCCATGTCCTCGAGGTGGCGGCGCAGGTTTTCGGCCCGTTTCGGGGGCACCGGGATCGCCCGCTGGGGCGGCTGCCCGCCCGGCGGAACCGCTTGACCGACCTGCTGACGTTCCGCGTCCCGCTGCGCGAGCGCCTCCTGGGCGACGTCGGGTGCCACCGGGTCCTTTGCCAGCAGCTCGGCAACCGCCTTGGCCGGGATGATGAAACTGCGGGTGCGGTCGGCACGGGCGATCGCGATCCCGGCGAACTTGCCGTCGAGGTCGACCACCGGACCGCCGCAGTGGTCGCGCTCGAGCTGCATGTCGGTCTGGATCGCCGACGGGAATCCCCCGCGCACCAGGCTCAGGCTGGTTCCCATCCGCTCCATCTGGCGCAGGCGGTCGTTCGGAAATTGCGGGAAGTTCTCGGACTTCTCCTTCAGCTCGGCCTCCACCGTGGCTTCCTTGCCGTCGCGCAGGTAGCGGATCGCCACCCGGTCGCCCGGCCCGTAGGCCGTCAGCGCCGTCCGCATTTCGATCAGGCTGTTCACCGGTCGCTCGCCCAGCGTGAGAATGATGTCATTTTCCCGCAGGCCGGCCCCGGCCGCGCCGCTGGATTCTTCGATGCCGAGAATCATGACCCCCTTGCCCTCGTGCTTCGGATTCGGCCGCACGCCGAGGAATGCCTGGTCTTTCTCCCGCAGCGACCGCGCTTCGACCGCCACCACGCCCACGCTCACCGGGGTGTCGTCCGGCGAGGCCGCGATCAGGAAGCTGCCGAGTTTCGGGGCGACCAGATTCCCAATCCCGACCGCGCGGTAGCGCGCGCCTTCAAGGCTCAGCACGGCGAGATCCTCGTCCTGATACACCCCGAGCACGGTCGCCTTCGCGGTGGTCCCGTCGCCGCCGACCACCTGGATCGGGCCGACCGCCATCGCGATCTCGCTCCATTTCGTCAGCGCCCGGGTCCCGTCGCCGATCACCGTCCCGAGCGCCACCGGCCGCTTGCCGCCACGGCCGGTATCCGCCCAGACCCAGACCGTGGACGCCACCGCGTCGCGCGAGGCCGGCCGGATCGCATCGAAAAACTCGAGGGTCTGCCGTTGCACCACCTCCGCTTCCTCGGGCCGCATCAAGGGGACCTCGGGACCTCGTTGAGCCTGCGAACCCGCCAACAAGGCGGCCTGCAACACCATCGCCAAAGTTGCTGTTTTCATCGTCGCTTGGAGATTCATCATCGGACCTGATCCATCTGCTTGAGTTCGACTTCCGCCTCGAAGGGCTTGCCGCCCCGGATTCCGGGGACCTTCACCTTGTCGCCGGCCTGGCGTTTCGCG